>NZ_JAEEAP010000443.1 GCF_016103465.1 Streptomyces sabulosicollis | reverse complement strand
CTCCCACCCAGATCCCAGATCCAGATCCAGATCCAGATCCAGATCCAGATCCAGATCCAGATCCCAGATCCAGATCCCAGATCCAGATCCCGGATCCCAGATCCGACAAAACACGAAACGTGATCGTCTTCGTTGAGTAACGGCGGCGGTATTGCCAGAGTGGTCAGTGCGCTCTTACGTTCTTCACAGCCGGATTCTACGTGCGTAGACACAGGTTGAGGAGCTGATCATGGCCAACCTCGTACGTGCCGCTCTCGTCCAGGCCACCTGGACCGGCGATACCGAATCGATGATCGCGAAGCATGAGGAACACGCCCGGCAGGCGGCCGCCCAGGGCGCCAAGGTGATCGGCTTCCAGGAGGTGTTCAACGCGCCGTACTTCTGCCAGGTGCAGGAGGCGGAACACTACCGGTGGGCGGAGGCGGTACCGGACGGGCCGACCGTGCGGCGGATGCGGGAGCTGGCCCGGGAGACCGGGATGGTGATCGTCGTCCCCGTCTTCGAGCTCGAGCAGTCCGGCTTCTACTACAACACCGCCGCCGTGATCGACGCGGACGGAAGCTATCTCGGCAAGTACCGCAAGCACCACATCCCCCAGGTCAAGGGGTTCTGGGAGAAGTACTACTTCAAGCCGGGAAACCTGGGCTGGCCGGTGTTCGACACCGCCGTGGGCAAGGTCGGGGTGTACATCTGCTACGACCGCCACTTCCCCGAGGGCTGGCGTGAGCTGGGCCTGGCCGGGGCGCAACTGGTCTACAACCCCTCGGCCACCTCCCGTGGCCTGTCGGCCTACCTCTGGCAGCTGGAGCAGCCCGCCGCGGCCGTCGCCAACGAGTACTTCGTCGCCGCGATCAACCGCGTCGGCACCGAGGAGTACGGCGACAACGACTTCTACGGCACCAGCTACTTCGTCGATCCGCGCGGCCAGTTCGTCGGCGATGTGGCCAGCGACAGGAAGGAGGAGCTGATCGTCCGCGACCTCGACTTCGGCCTGATCGACGAGGTGCGCCAGCAGTGGGCGTTCTACCGCGACCGGCGGCCCGATGCCTATGAGGGGCTGGTACAGCCGTGAGCAGCGACATCAATGACGCCAACGGGCCCCACGCCACCCTCCACGCCCGCCACCGGGCCGTGCTCCCCGACTGGCTCGCCGTCTACTACCAGCGCCCCATCGAGATCACCCACGGCGAGGGACGCCACGTCTGGGACGCCGAGGGCAACCGCTACCTCGACTTCTTCGGCGGCATCCTCACCACGATGACCGCCCACGCCCTCCCCGAGGTCACCAAGGCGATCAGCGAGCAGGCGGGCCGGATCCTGCACACCTCCACGCTCTACCTCGACCGGCCCATGGTCGACCTGGCCGAGCGGGTCGCCGCGCTGTCCGGCATCCCGGACGCGCGGGTCTTCTTCACCACCTCCGGCACCGAGGCCAATGACACGGCCCTGCTGCTCGCCACCGCGTACCGCCGCTCCAACCAGATCCTGGCGATGCGCAACAGCTACCACGGCCGCTCCTTCTCGGCCGTCGGCATCACCGGCAACCGCGGCTGGTCGCCGACCAGCCTGTCCCCGCTCCAGACGCTGTACGTACACGGCGGGGTGCGCACCCGGGGGCCGTTCGCCGGGCTGTCCGACGGGGAGTTCATCAAGGCGTGCGTCGCCGACCTCGAGGACGTCCTCGGCCAGGCGCACGGCAATGTCGCCGCGCTGATCGCCGAGCCGATCCAGGGCGTCGGCGGCTTCACCGCACCGCCCGACGGGCTGTTCGCCGCCTTCCGCGAGGTGCTGGACCGGCACGGCATCCTGTGGATCACCGATGAGGTGCAGACCGGCTGGGGCCGCACCGGCGACCACTTCTGGGGCTGGCAGGCGCACGACGGCTCCGGGCCGCCCGACATCCTCACCTTCGCCAAGGGCATCGGCAACGGCATGTCGATCGGCGGGGTCGTCGCCTCCGCCCCGGTCATGAACTGCCTGGGCGCCAACTCCATCTCCACCTTCGGCGGCAGCCCCATCACCATGGCCGCCGGTCTGGCCAACCTCAACCACCTGGTCGAACACGACCTCCAGGGCAACGCCCGCCGGGTCGGCGGGCTGCTCATCGAGCGGCTGCGCGCCGCCTGCGCCGGTCTGGACGGGGTGCGCGAGGTCCGCGGCCGGGGGCTGATGATCGGCGTCGAGCTGGTGGATCCGGGCACCGGCGGTCCGTCGCCCGAGGGCGCGTCCGCCGTGCTGGAGGCCGCCCGGGAGGGCGGGCTGCTCATCGGCAAGGGCGGCGGGCACAACAGCAGCGTGCTGCGGATCGCCCCGCCGCTCAGCCTCACCGTCGCCGAGGCCGAGGAGGGCGCGGAGATCCTCGAGGCCGCGCTCAAGTCCGCCCTGGCGACCACCCGGCCCGGAAGGAGCGCGAGCTGATGTCCCGTACCGTGATCCGCGGCGGGCTGGTCGTCACCGCCGCCGAGGAGACCCCGGCCGATGTGCTGATCGAGGACGGCAAGGTCGCCGCCCTCGCCGCGCCCGGCGGCGAGTGGTCCCAGGGCTGGACCGCCGACCGTACGATCGACGCCACCGGCAGGTACGTCATCCCGGGCGGGGTCGACGGGCACACCCATATGGAGATGCCGTTCGGCGGCACCTTCGCCTCCGACACCTTCGAGACCGGCACCCGGGCGGCGGCCTGGGGCGGCACCACCACCATCGTGGACTTCGCCGTCCAGACGGTGGGCCACGCCCTGCGCGAGGGGCTGGACGCCTGGCACCTCAAGGCGCACGGCAACTGCGCCATCGACTACGGCTTCCACATGATCCTCTCCGATGTGAACGAGAGCACCCTCAAGGAGATGGATCTCCTGGTGGGGGAGGGCGTGACCAGCTTCAAGCTGTTCATGGCCTATCCGGGGGTCTTCTACAGCGACGACGGGCAGATCCTGCGGGCCATGCAGCGCGCCTCCGGCAACGGCGGGCTGATCATGATGCACGCCGAGAACGGCATCGCCATCGACGTCCTGGTGGAGCAGGCCCTGGCCGAGGGCAGGACCGACCCCCGCTACCACGGTGAGGTCCGCAAGGCGCTGCTGGAGTCGGAGGCGACCCATCGCGCCATCCAGCTCGCCCGGGTGGCCGGCGCCCCGCTGTACGTCGTCCACGTGTCGGCCCAGGAGGCCGTCGCGGAGCTGACCCGCGCCCGTGACCTGGGGCTTGACGTCTTCGGTGAAACCTGTCCGCAGTATCTGTTCCTGTCCACGGACAACCTGGCCGAACCGGATTTCGAGGGCGCCAAGTACGTCTGCTCCACCCCGCTCCGGCCCGTGGAGCACCAGGCCGCACTGTGGCGGGGGCTGCGGACCAACGACCTCCAGGTGGTCTCCACCGACCACTGCCCGTTCTGCTTCACCGGGCAGAAGGAGCTGGGCCGGGGCGACTTCTCCAAGATTCCCAACGGAATGCCGGGCGTGGAGCACCGGATGGACCTGCTCCACCAGGCCGTGGTGGACGGTCATATCTCCCGCCGCCGCTGGATCGAGATCGCCTGCGCCACCCCGGCCAGGATGTTCGGCCTCTACCCGCGCAAGGGCACCATCGCCCCCGGGGCCGACGCCGACATCGTCGTCTACGATCCGCGGGCCCGGCAGACCCTGTCCGCCGGGACCCACCACATGAACGTCGACTACTCGGCGTACGAGGGCAAGCAGATCACCGGGCAGGTCGAGACCGTGCTCTCGCGCGGTGTCCCCGTCATCGACCAGCGGGAGTACACGGGGCGTGCCGGGCACGGCCAGTTCCTCATCCGCGACACCTGTCAGTACCTCGGCTGACCCAGGGAGCGAGCATGGACTTCGGACTCGTGCTGCAGACCGATCCACCCGCCTCGGCCGTCGTCGAGCTGATGCGCCGCGCCGAGCGCAACGGCTTCGGCTACGGCTGGACGTTCGACTCCGCCGTGCTGTGGCAGGAGCCGTTCGTCATCCACAGCCAGATCCTGGCCCGGACCGAGCGGCTGATCGTCGGCCCCATGGTCACCAATCCGTCCACCCGCACCTGGGAGGTGACCGCCTCCACCTTCGCCACCCTCAACGAGATGTACGGCAACCGCACCATCTGCGGTATCGGCCGTGGCGACTCCGCGCTGCGGGTGGCGGGGCGCAAGCCCAACACCCTGGCCCGCCTCGAGGACGCCATCGACGCCATCCGGGACCTGGCCGAGGGCAGGGAAGCCGTCGTGGACGGCAGCCCGATGCGCATCCCCTGGATCCAGGACAGCAGGCTGCCGGTGTGGATGGCGGCGTACGGCCCCAAGGCGCTCGCGCTGGCCGGGCGGAAGGCCGACGGTTTCATCCTCCAGCTCGCCGACCCCTTCCTGACGGAGTGGATGGTCAAGGCGGTGCGCTCCGCCGCCGCCGGGGCCGGGCGCGATCCGGACGCGGTCACCATCTGCGTCGCCGCCCCCGCGTACGTCGGCGACGACCTGGACCACGCCCGTGAGCAGTGCCGCTGGTTCGGCGGCATGGTCGGCAACCACGTGGCCGACCTGGTCTCCCGGTACGGCGAGCACTCCGGCGCCGTGCCCGAGTCCCTGACCGCGTACATCAAGGAGCGGCAGGGGTACGACTACGCCCACCACGGCCGGGCGGGCAACCCGGACACGGCGTTCGTCCCCGACGAGATCGTGGACCGGTTCTGTCTGCTCGGCCCGGCCGAGGCGCACATCGAGAAGCTGGAGCGGCTGCGCGACCTGGGGGTCGGCCAGTTCGCGGTCTACGCGATGCATGACGCGAAGGAGCGCACGCTCGACGCGTACGGCGAGCACGTCATCCCCGCGCTCACCGGCTGACGGCTCGGCCGCGCACCGGCGGGGCTTGGCCCCTTTTCCTAAGGAGTGGTTAATTCCGTTTCTGCGGCCGCTCGTCGACTATCGGCGGGCGGCCGTGGAGAACGAAAAGCACACCCCCGGAAACCTTCGAACATGGTTACAATCACCTCGGTTTTTATGCTCTGATGTGCGGTCGGCCGAACGACTCCTTGCCACAGAAGGGTTGGGCATGACACAAACCGAGGTACCGATAGATGTGGAGCTCCGGGGGCTCTACAAGGCCCACTATCGGTTTCAGTTCCTGAGCGCGGCATTCCAGTTAGGGCTCTTCGCACTGGTGGAGAAGGAGCCCGGCCTGGCCGTGGGCGAGATAGCCACCCGGCTGGGCCTCAAGGAGCAGCCCACCCGCATCCTCCTCCTCGGCTGTACGGTATTCGGGCTTTTGGACAAGAAGGGTGACGGCTACCACACCACCGCCCTCTCGAAGCCGCTGACCGCCAACTTCGACGAGGCGCCCGCCGCCAACATTCCCTGGGAACAAGACGGTATCTACCGGGCGATGGCCTGGTTCTGTGAATCCCTCAAGGAAGACACCAACGTCGGTCTGCGGCAGGAGATTCCGGGAACGGCGTCCACCCTCTACGGGCGGCTCGCCGAAAATCCCGAACTGGAAGCCACATTCCACACCATGATGTCGTCGGTGAGCAGGCTCGTGGGCGCCGAACTGGGAGAGAAGCTCGACCTCTCCGGGCGTACCCACCTCCTCGACATCGGCGGCGGAACGGCCATCAACGCCTCGAATTTCGCCGCCCGCTGGCCGGAGCTGCGCATCACCATCGGCGATCTGCCCTCCGTGGCCGCGGCCGCCAACCAGAAGATCGAGAAACTCGGGCTGGCCGACCGGGTGCGGGCGGTGAGCCTGGACGCCTTCCACGACGAGTTCCCGACTGGCTGCGACGGAGTGCTCTTCGCGCACTTCCTGGAGATCTGGTCGCCCGAGCGGGTCCAGGAACTCCTCGCCAAGGCCGCCCGCGCCCTCCCGCCCGGCGGCGGGATCTACGTGGTCACCCCGCGCCAGGACGACGACGGCACCGGACCGGAGCGGGCGGCCCTGCTGTCCGCGTACTTCCACACCATCGCCTCCGGCGAGGGCATGGTCTACACGGGCGCCGAGTACGAGGAATGGTTCCGCGCGGTGGGCATCGAGCCCGCCGGACGGGTGCCGCTCGGCGCGGACACCGTCGTGATCACCGGCCGCAAGGCATAGTCCGGAACCAGGCGAGGACACCCCGGCGGGCGCGCCGTGCGATGCGGAGGTCGCAGCGGCCCGTGCGCCGGGGGCATGACCCGCCCCGATCGGGAGGCGAACCATGGCCGGCGCCACGAGCCCAGCCACCCCGGGCCCCGCGGACAGCGAGGCGGACCGTCCGCCGCCGCACCACCGCCACAAGTGGCTGATCCTGGGGATCTGCTGCATCAGCCTGTTCATGGTGGGCCTCGACACCACCATCGTGAACCTCGCCCTGCCGTCCATCCAGGAGGATCTGGACGCCACCCCCTCGGGGCTCCAGTGGACGGTGGACTCCTACACCGTGGTGCTGGCCAGTCTGCTGATGCTCTCCGGCTCCATGGCCGACCGGTTCGGCAGGCGCAGAACGTTCCAGACCGGACTGCTGCTGTTCAGCCTGGGGTCGCTGCTGTGCGGGCTGGCCTCCGACACCGGTTCGCTGATCGCCTTCCGGATGGTGCAGGCCATGGGCGGCGCCATGCTCAACCCCGTCGCGGTCTCGATCATCGCCAACACCTTCACCGATCTCAAGGAGCGGGCCAGGGCGATCGGGATGTGGGGCGCGGTCGCGGGCGTGAGCATCGCGCTGGGGCCCGTCGTGGGCGGTGCGCTGGTGGACTCCACCGGCTGGCAGGCCGTCTTCTGGGTCAACCTCCCGGTCGCCGCCCTCGCCCTGGCCCTCACCGCGCTGTTCGTCCCCGAGTCCAAGGCCCCGCGGCCGCGCAGGCTGGATCCGGTGGGGCAGCTGCTGGTGATCGTGGCGCTGGCGACGCTCACGTTCGGCATCATCGAGGGCCCGGTCAAGGGCTGGGGCTCGGCGCCGATCGTCGGCTGCTTCGCCGTCGCCGTGGCCGCCGCCGTCACCCTCATCCGCTATGAACTCCGCCGCGTCGAACCGCTGCTGGACGTCCGCTTCTTCCGCAGCCCCTCCTTCAGCGGCGCCATCGCCTCGGCGGTGTGCGGCTTCGCCGCGCTCGCCGGGTTCCTCTTCCTCAACGCCCTGTACCTCCAGGACGTACGGGACTTCTCACCGCTGCACACCGGGCTGCTCACGCTGCCGATGGCGGCCATGACGCTGGTCTCCTCACCGCTCGCGGGCCGTATCGTCGGCGCCCGCGGCCCGCGCGTCCCGATGGTGATCGCCGGGACCGGTACGGCGGCGTGCGGACTGCTGCTGACCCAGGTGCGGGCGGACACCCCGATCTGGTACCTCGTCATCGCCTATGTGGCGTTCGGCATCGGCTTCGGCATGCTCGACGCCCCGCTCACCTACTCCGCCGTCTCCGGGATGCCGCGCTCCCAGGCGGGGGTGGCCGCCGCGGTCACCTCCACCGGCCGCCAGGTGGGGGCGGCCCTGGGCGTGGCCGTCCTCGGCTCGGTCTCCACGGCCCGGGTGCACGGGCCCTTCAGCTCCGGGTTCCCCGGGGCCAGCCACCTGGGCTGGGCGATCATGGCAGGGTGCGGGCTCGCCATCGTGACGCTGGGCCTGTTCACCAC
>NZ_JAEEAP010000442.1 GCF_016103465.1 Streptomyces sabulosicollis | reverse complement strand
CCGCCGCCCCGGCTCCACCTCCTCGCCCTCAACCCCACCGACTCCGTCACCGAGGGCTTCCTCCCCGCGGCGGCCCGGCTCGGCCTGGCGGTCACCCTCCTCACCGACCAGCCCGAGGCCCATGAGCGCGCCTCTGCGCAAGGCGCCCACGGACGCCCGTTCCCCGCCCTCGACATCGTCCCCTGCGACGTACGGGACTTCGCCGAGGTCATCGGCCGCATCGCCGCCGACGGCCGCCGTCCCCGCGCCGTCTTCACCAACAGCGACCACCTCCAGGCCCAGGCCGCCCTCGCCGCCCAGTACTTCGGCCTCCCGGGCAAGGACTGGCGCGCCGCGCTGCGCACCAAGAACAAGGCCGAGCTGCGCCGGGCCCTCGCCGCCGCGGGACCGGACGTTGCCGACCCCGTCTGGTCCGCCGAACTCGGCACCGGGCAGGACCCCGCCGCCCTCGCCGGGCTCGACGCGCCCTACCCCTGCGTGGTCAAGCCGCGCGAGGGCGTGGCCAGCGAGGACGTCGTCCTCGTCGCCGACGCGGACGAACTCGTCCGGCGCTGCGTCGAGATACGGGAGCGGCGGCCGGGCGCGGCCCTGGTCGTCGAGGAGTTCCTCGACGGCGAGCTGCGCACCCTCGAAACCCTCGGCGACGGCCGCACCCTGCACGTCCTCGGCGCCTTCCGCACCGAGCTCTCGCCGCCCCCGCACTTCATCGAGGAACGGCTGCGCCTGCTGCCCGCGCCGCAGCAGCAGCCGCACACCGACCAGGTGCTGGCGCAGCTGAGCGCGCTGGGCGTCGGCTTCGGGGTGTGCCACACCGAGTACGTCGTCCAGGGGGACCGGGCCCGCCTCATCGAGGTCAACTACCGTGCCATAGGCGACCAGTGCGACCTCGTCCTCGCCGAACTCCTCGGCATCCCCCTTTTCGAGTACATCCTCCGTACGCACCTGGGCGAGCCGCTGCCGGACGACCTCGGCGCGCGCACCGACGGCAGGGCGCGCATGGAGTACGTCATGGCCGACCGCGCCGGGCGGCTCGCCTCCGCCCCTCCGGCCGGGGTGACCGAGCGCGACGGCGTACGGCTGGACTACCGGCCGCTGCGCGGGATCGGCGAGGAGCACCCGCTCCACCGCACCAACCGCGACTTCCTCGGCGTGCTCCGGGCCACCGGCACCGACCAGGGGCGGATCGACGCGGCGGTGGCGGAGTTCCTCGCCGCCCACCGATGGGAGATCGTGTGACGGAGGAAGAGGAGCTTCTCGGACGGGTGCTCGACACGCTCCTCCGAGAGGACGCCTACAAGCTGCGCAGCCACGCCGTCCCGGTGCGGCGCGCCGACGGCGACTGGCTGCGCGTCGCGCTCGAGGGGGGCGAAAGCGTGCTGCTGCCGGTGGAACCCGAAGGCTTCCAGTGCGACCTCCGCGTCCGCCGTGAGCCCCTGCTGGTGTGCGCCTCCTCGCGGGAGGCGGGCGCGGGCGGCGCCGCCGGGCCGGTGGCCCCCGCGTCCGGCCGACCGGGCGCAGCCGTCGCGCCGGGCGGCCCGGCCGGTCGTTCCGCCCCCACCGCACTCACCGGGCTCGACGACGTCCTCGGGCGGTTGCGGGCGGCGGTGCCGGACGAGGACCGGGCGCTCTACGACGTCTTCGTGGACGAATGCCGGCAGGCGCTCGAGGCCGTTCGGCTGCACAGCCGCGTGCGGCCCCGCGTCGTCGCCGAGCTGGGCGCGCGGTACGGGGAGCGGTGGGACGGGATGGGCGGGGCCCTCGCGTATGACACGCTGGCCGCCTTCCGCGACCATCCGGTCTATCCGACCAGCCGGGGGCGGGCCGTCTTCGGCGAGGAGCAGTTACGCGCCCACGCACCCGAGTTCCACCCCACCTTCCCGTTGCGCTGGCTCGTCCTCCCGCGCGAGGCGGTGTGCGGGGATCCGGCGCGGCTGCCCGACTGGTGGCCCACGGCCGGGGACCTCGGGCCAGGGCCGGGCGCCGGGCGGCTCGTCCTCCCCGTGCACCCCCTCACCCTCGGCCCCCCGCTGGAGAGCGCCCTGCGCGCGGCCGGGCTCCAGGGCGCCGCCCGGCTCGCCGAGCGCCCGCTGCTGGACGTCCGGCCCACCCTCTCCATGCGGACCGTGGCCGTCGCCGACGACCCCCTCGTCCACCTCAAGCTGCCGCTCACCACCTCCACCCTGGGGCAGCGCAACCGGCGGTCCATCAAACCCGGCACCCTCACCGACGGCGAAGTGGCCCAGCGGCTCGTGGAGGCGGTGATCGAGCGCGAGCCGAGGTTCGGCGCCACCGTGCTGCTCGCCGACGAGACCACCCACCTCCACGCCGGACACGAGCTGCTCGCCACCCTCGTGCGCCGCTATCCGCCCGGCCTGGAGAACGCCACGATCGTGCCGCTGGCCGGGCTGCTCGCGCCCGCGCCGGACGGCACGCCCGTGATCGACGGGCTCGCCGAGCGCCACTACGGCGGGGACGTCCTCGCCCTGCTCGACGACTACCTCACGCTGCTCTTCGACTTCCACACCACCCTCTTCGCGTACGGCGTCGCGCTGGAGTCCCACCAGCAGAACACGTCGCTGGTTCTTGAGGAGGGCGGCGCGGTGCCCCGCCTCCGGCTGCTCATCAAGGACCACGACGGCCCGCGCGTCCACGCGATACGCCTCGCCGCCATGATCGGCGGCGGACCGGCCGCCGATCTGTGCGGATTCGACGACCGCAGGATCCTGACGTCCGGCGACGGGCCGGTGGTCGATGTGTTCACCACCATCACCGTCCACCTCTGCGCCGCGGCGCCCCTCTTCGAGCTCGCCCGCCTCGGCCGGGCCCCGCTCGACACCCTGCTGCGGCGGCTGCGCGCCCGGCTCGCCGACGCCGTCGACCGGCTCGCCGTCACCCGGCCCGGCGCGGCCGCCGCGCTGCTGCGGAGCCGGGTGCTGGAGGCGGACCGGCTGCCGGTCAAGGCGATGGTCACCGCCGGCACCTTGTTCACCAAGGAGCGCTCGGGCGCCGCGGACATCAACAAGCACTACGTCACCGGGCCCAACTATCTGCCGCGGGGAAGCGGCGGATGACCGGCGCCCTCGCCCGGGGCCCGGCCGTGGCCGCGGATCCGATCGGCCCGCCGCGACCGTGGCCTCCACCGCCGACCACGCCACCGCCCACACCCTCCTCAACTGTCTGCTCCGTGAGGTGTCGGGACCGGAGCACCAGACCGTCGTGGCCGGGGGGTGGCTGCGGCTGAGGCTGCCGCGCTGCGGGGTGCGCTTGCGCGTCGGGCTGCGGCGCACCTCCCTCATCGGGGCGCACCGCTTCACCGGGCCGGTCAGCGAAGAGCGCGACGGCACGTGGGCCGAGGTGTCCTGGCGCGAGCTGGCCGAGCGCATCCACCGGGAGCTGCAGCTGCGCACGGGGGTGGCCAACGACGAGTTCCTGGGCCAAGTCGCCTCCAGCCACGCGGGGATGGCGGCCGCCTTGGCGGCCCTGGAGGAGCGGAGCACCGTGGAGGAGCGGAGCACCGTGAGCGCCACCGCCCAGGACCCCTACCTCGCCTCCGAGCAGTCCCTCCTCTTCGGCCACCGCTTCCACCCCACCCCCAAGGCCCGCACCGGCAGCGCCGACTCCTGGTCGCGGTTCGCCCCCGAGGCCGGGGCGCGCTTCCCGCTGCACCACCTGGCCGTACGCCAGGAGTACGTGCGCGAGGAGTCCGCGCGGCCCGGGGCGCTCGCCGCGCTGGACCGGCAGGGCGCCGTCCCCGAGGGCTACCGGCTGCTGCCCGCGCACCCCTGGCAGTACGCGATGCTGCGCGAACACCGGCTGCTGCGGGCGGCCATCGCCCGGGGCGAGGTGCTGGACCTCGGGCCGGGCGGCGCGGAGTTCGCGCCGACCGCGTCGGTCCGCACGCTCTACGACGGCCGGGACTTCCTCAAGTTCAGCCTCAATGTGCGGATCACCAACTGCCTGCGCAAGAACGCCGACTACGAGCTGTCCGGCGCGGTCGCCCTGACCCGGCTGCTGGAGCCGGTGGCAGCCGACCTCGCCGCCCGCTTCCCCGGCTGTGAGCTGCTGCGCGAGCCCGCGTACCGGACGCTGGACCTGGGCGGCGAGGGGCGGGACGGCAGCGGAGGCGACCGTCAGCTGATCGAGGGCTTCGGGGTGATCGTCCGCGAGGGCCTGGCGGCCCGGCTGCGGCCGGGGCTGACCGCGCTGCTCGCGGCGGCCGTCGCCGACGAGTACCCGACGAGCGCCGCCCAGATCGCCCGGCTCCTCCCCGACGTCGGCCCCGACCGGCTCTCCGCGTGGTGGCAGGCGTATCTGGAGCTGCTCGTACCGCCCGTGCTGGCCGCCTACTTCGACCACGGCGTGGTCCTCGAACCGCACCTCCAGAACGTCGTCATCGGCGTCGACCCCGCCGACGGCACCCCGCGCCAGGTGCTCTTCCGCGATCTGGAGGGCACCAAGCTGGTGCCCGAGCACCACACCGCCGCGCTCGCCGCGCTGCCCGAGGCGGTGGCGCGTCCCCTGACGTACGACCGGGAGCGCGGCTGGGACCGGGTGGTGTACTGCCTGCTGGTCAACCACATCGCCGAGATGGTGGCCGCCCTCGCCGACCACTGCCCCGAGCTGGAGCCCGCGCTGTGGTCGGCGGTCCGCCGGGTGCTGTGCGAGCGCTCCGCGGCCCATGACCACCCGCCCGCGCTGCGCGCCCTCGTGGCGGGGGTGCCGCTGCCCGCGAAGGCCAACCTCCTCACCCGATGGGGCCGTCGGGCCGACCGCCACGCGGACTACGTCCGTATCGCCAGTCCCCTCGCCTCCGCCCTGCTGTCCGAGGCGGCCCACGTCATGCACCCCGGGAGCAGCCGTTGATCACCTCCGCCGTCCGTACCCTCGCCGCCGAGCTCACCGGCGACGACCTGCCCGCCTACGTCTACGACCTGGCCGCGCTCCGCGCGCACGCGCGGGCCGTACGGGACGCGCTGCCGCCGGGCCTTGAGCTGTACTACGCCGCGAAGGCCAACCCGGCGCCCGCCGTCCTCCGGGCCCTCGCGCCCCACGTCACCGGCTACGAGGTCGCCTCCGGCGGTGAGGCGGAGCACGTCCGCGCGGCCGTGCCCGGGGCGCCGCTGGCCTTCGGCGGGCCGGGCAAGACCGAGGGGGAGCTGCGGCGGGCGCTGACGCTGGGGGTGGAGCGGTTCCACGTGGAGAGCGAGCAGGAGCTGCGGCTGCTGGCCGGGGCGGCGGAGGACGCGGGGATCGACACCGTGGACGTCCTCCTGCGCGTCAACCTTCCGCTGGACGGTGCGGGGCCGGACGGCGGGGCGTTGGACGGCGCGGGGCTGGACGGTGGAGGGCCGGACGGTGCGGGGCTGAGCGGTGAGGCGCTGGACGGTACGGAGCCGGACGGCGGGGCGTTGGACGGCGCGGGGCCGGTCGGCCGGGGGCTGCTCGGCGCGGCGCTGGGCGGCGCGGCGCTCGCCATGGGTGGCCGCCCCAGCCCCTTCGGCCTCGACCCCGAGGCCGTCGAGCGCTGTCTCCCCCTGCTCTCCCCGGGCGGCACGGGCGGCGGCCCGCTCCGGCTGCGCGGCATCCATGCCCACCTCGCCAGCGGCCTCGACGCCCCCGCCCAGGTCGCCGTGGCCGCCGCGATCGCCGACTGGGCGCGGAAGCTGTCCGAACGCCACGGCCTGGGCCTCACCGAGGTGAACGTCGGCGGCGGGATGGGCGTGGACTACGCCCGTCCCGACCGCCGCTTCGACTGGGCCGCCTACGGCACGGGCATGGCCGACCTCGCCCTCCGCCACCCCGATCTCACCCTGCGGATCGAGCCCGGCCGGGCGCTGACCGTGTACTGCGGCTGGTACGTCACCGAGGTACTGGACATCAAGCACAGCGGCGGCGAGGCGTTCGCGGTGGTGCGCGGCGGCACCCACCACATCCGCACCCCCGCCACCAAACAGCACGACCAGCCCTTCCGGGTGCTCCCCACGGACACCGTGTGGACCCGGCCCTGGGCGCGCCCGGCCGCACGGGACGAGCCCGTGACACTGGTCGGCCAGCTGTGCACCCCGAAGGACGTGCTGGCCCGCCGGGTCCCGGTCGCGGAGCTCCGGGCGGGGGACCGCGTGGCCTTCGCCATGGCGGGTGCGTACGCGTGGAACATCTCGCACCACGACTTCCTGATGCACCCCTGGCCGGGCTTCCACTACCTGGAGGAATAGCCGTGCGTCAGCCGTCGGCGGGCCGGGGCTCACCGCGATAGGTACCGAAGGACCACTTGTTGCCCTCCGGGTCGGCGATGGCGAAGTCCCGGCTGCCGTACTCCTGGTCCTCGATGGACCGGAGCACCCGCACACCGGCCGCCGTGAGCCGCTCGTACAGCGCGTCGACGTGGTCGGTGACGACGTACGCCCCGAAGGTGCCCGGCTCCAGGCACCAGGTCTTGGTGTCCGGGTCGTACGAGCCGAGCATGACGCCGCCGCCCTCGGGCCAGTCGAGCTGGGCGTGGGCCACACGGTCCCCGTCCCGGTAGACGGCCGTGCGCAGGAAGCCGACCGTGTCGACCAGGAAGTCGATCAGGGCGACGGCGTCATGGGCCTGGAGCGTGGGCCAGATGGCCGGATCGCGAGGTTGCTTCTGCTGATGCGCTGCGGTGTTCATGGGATCTACTCTTCGCCGTAGAGGTGGCCCCCGGCTTGGATATTCCGGCACTCTTCGGCCAGCCAGGCGGTCGGGCTCACCCCGGTGTACTGACGGAAGTCGCGCACCAGGTGGGAGTGGTCGAAGTAGCCGCAGTGGGCGGCGACCCGGGCCAGGTCCGGCGCCCGGCCCGCCGCCACGGCCCGGACCACCGTGTTCCTGGCGTGCTGGAACCGCATCAGCCGGGCCGCCTGCTTGGGGCTCAGCCCCGTCTCGGCCTGGAACACGCTGGTCAGCCGGCGCGGGCTGAGCGCCACATGCGCGGCCAGGCCGGTCAGCGTCCCGGCCCCCCGGTGCCGGGCCAGCCAGGCCCACGCCTCGGCGACCTCGCTCCGCACCGGCGTTCCGCCCTCCCCATCGGCCGCGCGCTGCCGCAGATACGCGCCGAGCGTGGCGAACCGGTCCTCCCACGACTGGTGCTCGCACAGCCGCTCGCGAATGTCGGCGGCCCGCTTGCCCAGCACGTCGGCCCCCGAGGTGACCAGGTCGTCGTCCGAGGCGAGCGCACCGGCCGGAAGCCCCAGCAGCGTGCGGGCCGCCAGCGGATGCACCGCGAGCTGCACCCCGGCCTCGCGGCCGGGCTGGACGATGTACGCCGGTCGCTGGTGCAGCCCGCCGACGACGATCTCCTCCCGCGCGGCGCCGGGCCCCCGCGCCTGCTCGGGCGTGGCACCGCCGACGACGGGGCCCTCCAGGGAGAAGATCAGCGTCAGACAGGGCGAGGGCAGCCCCCGGTGCAGCGCGGGCGGGATGCCCTGGGAGCGATAGCCGACGGCGGACACCACCATCCCCGCGAGCCCGCGCCCGAGCCCGGCCCCGGCCCGCACGAACTCCTGGCTGCTCATGGGCCCAGTATCACCCGGCCCTCTGACGGCGGGCCCGCCCGCACGTGTCCCTGCGGCGGGCTGTTCCCCTCGC
>NZ_JAEEAP010000441.1 GCF_016103465.1 Streptomyces sabulosicollis | reverse complement strand
TAGTCGTCGGCAGCGTCAGATGGGTATAAGAGACAGGTCGCGGGGCAGCAGGGGACCCAGCGGGCCCAGATCCAGGTTGAGGTCGTCCTCGGTCAGCCCGAAGTGCTCCCGCAGCTCGGCCATGTTCCGTTCCAGGGCCATCAGCGTCAGCCCGAGCTCCTCTATCTGCTCGTCGCTGATGCCGCCCTGCTCGACGCGGCGCAGCGCCTGCCGCTCCATGAGCTGCCGCAGCAGCTCGACGATGGTGAGCACCAGACCGGCCAGGCTCCTGCGGACCGACTCCTCGTCCACCTCGATCCGCCGGCCGGGCCGCCGGGGAGCGCGGTCATCCGTCATCGCGGTCCCCCTTCGTGGCGGTCATGGCGGTCCCCCTCCGCTCCCTCCTCGTCCTCCACCCGTACGGAGGCGATCAGGGCGCGCAGGGAGATCCGCACCAGGTCGATGTCGGCGATGCTCAGGGTGATCTCCCCCGCGATCACCACGCCCCCGGCGAGCACCCGGTCGAGGAGGTCGACCAGGGCCACCTCGCGCCGTTCGATCGCACGGGTCACGACGGCGTCTCCTCCGGCTCGGCCTCTTCCGCCCGCTTCGGCGGGGCGGTGAAGGAGTACGGCGGCCAGGGGCCGCTGACCTCCAGGGTGACGGCGGGGTAGCGCTCGCCCAGGTCGGTCACCAGGGCGGTGAACTCCTCGCCGAGGGCATCGGGCACCAGATAGGAGTTGTTCAGCACCATCCACCCCTCGTACGCGGCCAGCGCGGTGTCCTGCGGTGGATGGGCGGCCGTCGCCACCGCCAGCGCGGCGAGCGAGGCGTGGATCTCCTCCGCCCGCTCGGTCGCGCGCAGATGCGCGGTCTCCTGGTCCTGCCGCTGGGCCCGCCGCCGCATCAGATAGGCGGTTCCGGGGCTGCCCTCGCCACCGGTGGGCTCGTCCGGGTCGGGCAGGAAGGACCTGGGGTCGACGTACGCCTTGACGCCCCACTCGGTGCGGCCCGCCACCCGCCGCAGCGTGGCCGTGAAGTCCTCCCGGCGCTCCTGGAGCATCTCCCGGACCCGGTCGTCGTCGTGGTAGAGCGTGGCGAAGCGCAGCGGGATGACCTGGCCGTGGCGGGCCGCGCCGTTGATCACCCGGTGGTGGGCGCGGGCGGTGCGCTCCAGCCACTCCAGGTCCTCCAGGTGGTCGCGCAGCGCGTCCTCGTCGAAGTCCGCCAGCGGTACGGAGCCCACGACGGCGGCCAGCCCCGCGTTCTCCACCAGCCGCACCGGCTCGTCCGCCACACCGGTGAGCCCGCGCGGCGGGGCGTCGTCCTCGGAGGCGGCGGTCACCGCGTACAGCCAGATGGCGAGGGAATCGGTCACCGTTCGTCCTCCCGCTCCGCGCCGTGGTCTTCCTCCCGGCGCGCGTCGCGGCCGTCCTCCAGCTCGCCGACGCGCCGCCGCAGCCGCTCGTTCTCCTCCAGGACGTCCCGGGCGCCGGAGGAGAGCGAGGGGTCGTGCTCCCACCAGTCGATGCCCATCTCCTTGGCCCGGTCCACGGAGGCGACCAGCAGCCGGATCTTGATCGTCAGCAGTTCGATGTCCAGCAGGTTGATCTGGATGTCACCGGCGATGACGATGCCCTTGTCGAGCACCCGCTCCAGGATGTCGGCCAGGCTGGACGGCTCGGCGCCCCGGCGGGCGGGTTCGCGGGTGCCGCCGGTGCGCCGGACCGGTGCGTTCCAGTCGGAGCTCTCGTTCATGCGTTCTCCGCCCTGCCCCGGTAGTAGCGCTCGGCGCGGCGGTAGGAGACGAGCTCGCCGCGGTCGTCCAGCTCGACCCGGTACTCGGCGAGGATGTCGGTGGAGTCCGGGATCCGGTGGGTCTCGACGATCTCGATGCCGATGGTCCAGCCGTCCCGCGTGCGCTCCAGCGAGGTGACGCCCTCCGGCGACCGCCCGGTCAGCCCCTGCACATGGCGGGCCGCGCTGCGCGCGGCGTCGCGGGCCACGAGGGCGGGGCGCCGGGGGCGGGGGCGCTCCCGCTCGGGGTCGTGGCGGTCCCGCTCCGGTTCGTGCTCTCGCCGGTCCCCCTCCGCGCGGGGCCGCTCCTCACGGTCCCGCTCCTCGTGGGGCCGTTCCTCACGGTTCCGCTCCTCACGGTCTCGCTCCTCGTGGGGCCGTTCCTCACGGGGCCGGGCGCGTGGCCTCTCCTCGCGGTGGCGTTCCTCGCGGGGCCGTTCGCGGGGCACGGCTCATACCTCCAGGCCCCCGCCGGGCGGCCCCTGGGACATCAGCCTGCGGACCAGCTCGTCCTCTTCCCGGGCCGCCTCCTCCTCGGTGAGCTCCCCGCTCTCGCGGGCCTCCGCGACCTCCTCCAGCCGCTGCTTGATCACCTCGGGGTCGTACAGCTCCCGATGGGCCTCGTCATGGATGCGCTCGGCGATCCAGACGACGCCCCGCACCGGGGCCAGCGGCAGCGTGGCCAGGCCGGTGAACAGTCCCATGGCTACTCGTCGCCTTCCTTTCCTTCGAGCGTCGCGTCGGCCACGAAGTCGTACGGCGCCAGCGGGCCGAGCAGACGCATCCGGACCCGGCCGTGCCAGTGCGCGGCGAGCTCCTCGGCCGCCTCCTCGAACGCCTGCCGTTTCGCGTCCTCCACCAGGAACGAGGCGTTGACGAGCCCTTCGGGGGACGCCGGCTCCTCCGACACCGAGCCCACCGCGTACGGCGCCAGCCGCCGGTCGAGCTCCAGCGCGTCCACGCTCCGCTTCGCGGCGATGCTGTCCATGACGAGCTGGCCGAGCTCGATCCGCTGCTCGTAGCCCGCGTCCTCGGGCAGCCCCAGCAGCTCCTCACGGAGCCGTCTGGCCTCCGGCTGTTCGGTCACCACCTCGCGCAACACCGCGTCCTGGTCATAGCGGGCCCGCACGGTCAGCTGGGTACGACCGCGGAGCCGGTCGAGGCCGCGGGCGAAGTCGTCATGCCCCTCGGCCAGCAGCTCGTCGGTCACCGCCGCGGTGTCGCGCACCACCGTCCCGAAGCGGAACGGCAGCACCGGTGCCCCCTGCGCGGCCAGGTGGTCCAGCACCCTGGCGTGGGCGCGCAGATCCTCGGGGGTGCCCAGCGGCTTGTCGACGGGCACCTCGCTGACCACCGCGGCCTGGCCACCCCGGCGGACCAGGGTCACCGGGGCCTCCGGGTCCCCCACGGCGGGCAGGTCCTTGACCGACTCATCGGGCCGGTCGCCCGTGACGACCCCGTAGACATAGCAGGCGCGTTCGTCCTCGGCCATCACCGTTCGCGCTCCCTGTGGCTGTGGGAACCCCTGGTGCGCCGGGGCCGCTCCCGCTCCTCGGCCTCGGGTTCCCGGTCCTCCTCGTCATCGTCGCGCAGCAGATCCGAGACCGATTCCTTGACGCCCTCCAGCGCGCCCTTGGTCTTCTTCTTGCCGCCGCTCTCCTGGATCTCGTCCATGAGGCCGGGCAGACCATGGGTTTCGGTACCGCTGCGGGCGATGTCGAGTCGGTTGGTCGCCTCCGCGAACCGCAGATACGTGTCCACGCTGGCGACGACGATACGGGCGTCGATGGTCAGGATCTCGATGCCCACCAGGGACACCCGCACATACACATCGATGACCAGGCCCTTGTCCAGGATGAGGTCGACCACGTCGACCAGGGCGCTGGAACCCGCCCGGTCCAGATGCTGGCTCTGCTGCTGTCGTGCTACGGTCACCGCGCTCACCCGTCCCGGGGGCGGGATCCGTCAGCGGCGCGCACGGCGCCGTACGGGCTCCTCGTCCTCGTACTCCTCTTCGTCTTCGTCCCGGGGCTCTTCGTCCTCGTACTCCTCGGGCTCCTCGTGCTCCTCGTCCTCGTACTCATCGTGGCGCTCGTCGCCCTCCTCCTCTGCCTCGCCCTCCTCGGGCTCCTCGGGCTCCTCCTCGCTCTCCCGGCCCTCTCGCTCGTCGTCCTCCACGATCTCGCCGTCGCGCACCACACCGCGCCAGCCCACGACCTGGTCGGGGTCGAGCAGCACCTCGCGCATGAGGTGGCGGCGGAAGTGCTTCATCTCCAGGCGCACCCGGCGGCCCTGGGCGCGCCAGAGGTTGCCGGTGCGCTCCATGAAGCCCTGCGGCCAGTACTCCAGGACGAACAGGATCCGGGTGAGGTCGGGGGCCAGCTCGTGGAAGGTGATCGTGCCGTCCACATGGCCCTTCTCGGCCCGCGACTTCCAGATGATGCGCTTGTCGGGCACCTGCTCGATGACCTCGGCCCGCCACTTGCGGTGCGACCAGAAGACCTGGGCCTTCCACTCGGATTCGGTGCCGACCTCGTCCTCGTCCTCGTTCCGGACGGCCTCGACCTTCTTCATGTACGAGGGGAAGTTCTCCCACTCCGTCCAGAGGTTGTAGGTGAGGGAGAGGGGCGCGCCCACGTCCATCTGCTCCACGATGTTGGTGACCTTGAGCTTCTTGCCGCCCTTGCCGCCGTCGCCATCACCGCCGCCGAGGCCCGGGATGATGCTCTTGGCCTTGTCGACGACCTTCTCCTTGAACTGGCCCTTGACCTTCTCCTTGACCTGATCCTTGACCTGATCCTTGGCCGTGTCGGCGACCTTGTCCCTGACCTGCTCGAGACCGCCCTTCAGCGCGCCCGTCCCGGGGTTGCCCAGGTGGGTGACGGATTCCAGGGCCCGTTCACCCAGCGCCGCGAGCAGGCTCTGGGCCTCCTTCAGCAGGCGGTCGGTGGGCAGTTCCCTGGCGAGCGCGCCGCGCTCTCCGGTCCGCCCCTTGGTTTCCTCAGCCATGGCCCTCACCTCTGGCTTCGCCGCGCTGGCCCTTCGGAACCGGTCCGCTTCCCGGCTTGCGCCGGACGGTCGGCCGGCTTGCGCTGTCCGCTGGCGCGCTCACGCTGTCCACCCTCGCGGGACCGTGCGGCGCGCCCGCGCTCGCGCTCGTCGCGCTCATCGCGCTCGTCGCGCTCGTCGTGGTCCTCCGGCTCCTCGTGGTCCTCCGGCTCCTCGTGGTCCCCGGCCTCCGGCTCCCGGCCCCCCGCACCGGGGGTGCGCAGGGTCGCGGCGCGCCGCTCCAGCCGGTCGCTCAGGGCGTCCATCCGGTTACTGGCCGCTGACATGGCCGCTTCCCGGCCCGCGGAGACCAGACGGTTGCCGATCTCCTGGCCGAGCTTGCCGAGCTCGGAGGACTTCAGCTGCTGGGCGCCCGGTGGGCTGATACCGGAGGTGAGGCGCTTGCCCGCGGCGAGGCCGGCGAGGCCGAGGACCAGGGTCCCCTTGTGGCCGCGCCCGAAGAGATAGCCACTGACGAAGGCCAGCGCCACCCGGCAGTTCTTCATGATCGCTCCTCCTCCCGGAGCTGAACGTGACAGCCGTTCGGGTGCACAAAACCAATTATGGTGCATATCACCCTATTCAGTGACCTTTTGGGTCGCCGGGGATCTCGGGGACCACGGGAGGCCGGCCACGGCAGGCCGGGCCACGGTCGAGGGACCGTCAGGCGGCGAGCGCCGGGTGCAGCACCACTTTGGTGTAGCCCTCCACCCGCTTGTCGAACTTCTCGTACGCCTGCGGAGCCTGGTCCAGCGGCAGTTCGTGCGAGACCACGAAGCTGGGCCGGGCGCGCCCGGCGATGATCAGGTCGCGCAGCTGGCGGTTGTAGCGCTTGACGTTGCACTGGCCCGTGCCCATGCGCTGGCCCTTCTCGAACATCCGGCCGATGGAGACCAGCAGCTGACCGCGTTTGGCGTGCTCATCGGGGCCGCCGGGGTCGGAGGGGACGTACAGCCCCGGCACACCGAGCCGTCCGGTCGGCCGTACCGTGTCGACCAGCGAGTTGAGCACCGAGGCGGGCTCCTCGTGACTGGCGTCGTGCGCCTGGGCCTGGTAGCCCACCGCGTCGATGCCCTTGTCGGTGCCCTCGCCGCCGGTGCGGTCCATGATCTGCCGTACCGGGTCGTCCTTACTGAAGTCGATGGGGACGGCGCCGATCTCCTTGGCCTTCTCCAGCCGCTCGGGGACCCGGTCGACCACGAACACCGTGGCGGCGCCGCGCAGCAGCGCGGAGTAGGCGGCCATCAGCCCCACCGGACCCGCGCCGTAGACGGCCACGCTCTCGCCCGGGGAGACCTCGGCCAGCTCACAGCCGTGATACCCGGTCGGGAAGATGTCCGCGAGCAGGATGAAGTCGGTCTCGAGCTCATCGCCCGGGGGCAGCTTCAGGCAGTTGAAGTCGGCGAAGGGCACCCGCAGCCGGTCGGCCTGGCCGCCCTTGTACGGGCCCATCGCCACATAGCCGTAGGCGCCGCCCGCGAAACCGGGGTTGACGGTGAGACAGAAGCCGGTGTCGCCCGCGAGGCAGTTCTTGCAGAATCCGCAGGCCACGTTGAACGGCATGACCACACGGTCGCCCTTGGACAGCGAGACGACGCCGGAACCGGTCTCCTCGACCACGCCGAGGTTCTCGTGCCCGAAGACGATGCCGGGCTCGGCCGCCGTCCGGCCCTCGTACATGTGCAGATCGGAGCCGCAGATCGCGCTGGAGGTGACGCGCACGATCACATCGCCCGGATGCTCGATCCGGGGATCGTCGACGTCCCTCACCGCCACCGCGTAGGGCTTCTCATAGACGACGGCTTTCACCTGGATCACCTCCGCGTCGATCGCTGACGAGCGGCGGTGGTGGCTTGCATACATGGCACGGTCCCAGGGTGTCTCCGCCACCACCGGGTACTTCCAGCGAACCGCCGCGGGACGCCCGGCGCAACTGGGTCCTGGCGCGGTCTCCCGGCGCCGGGCCCCGCCGGACCTACTCGACCGTGACCCAGTCCAGGGTGCGCTGGACGGCCTTCTTCCAGCCCGCGTACCCCTCCTTCCTGGCCATTTCGTCCCACTGGGGCTCCCACCGCCTGGACTCGCTCCAGTGGGAGCGCAGCTCATCGGTGTCCCGCCAGAATCCCGAGGCCAGCCCCGCGGCGTAGGCGGCGCCCAGGGCGGTGGTCTCGGCGATGACCGGGCGGCTGACCGGCACGCCCAGCACATCGGCCTGGATCTGCATGCACAGGTCGTTGTCGGTGACCCCGCCGTCCACCCGCAGGACGTCCAGGTGGATGTCGGCGTCCCGCTCCATGGCCTCGACCACGTCCCGGCTCTGGTAGCAGATGGCCTCCAGGGTGGCGCGGGCGATGTGGCCATTGGTGTTGAAACGGGTGAGGCCGACGATCGCGCCCCGGGCGTCGGAGCGCCAGTACGGGGCGAAGAGCCCGGAGAAGGCGGGCACGAAGTACACCCCGCCGTTGTCCTCGACGGTGAGGGCGAGCCGCTCGCTGCCCGCGGCGTCGTCGATCATCTTCATCTGGTCGCGCAGCCACTGGACGGCCGAGCCGGTGACCGCGATCGAGCCCTCCAGGGCGTAGACGGGAGGGCTGTCGCCGAACTGGTACGCCACGGTGGTGAGCAGACCGCTGGGCGAGCGGATCAGCTCCGCTCCGGTGTTGAGCAGCAGGAAGTTGCCGGTGCCATAGGTGTTCTTGGCCTCGCCGGGGGCGAAGCAGACCTGGCCGACCGTGGCCGCCTGCTGGTCGCCGAGGACGCCGGTGATGGGGGTGGCGGTGCGCAGCGGGCGGGAGGTGCG
>NZ_JAEEAP010000440.1 GCF_016103465.1 Streptomyces sabulosicollis | reverse complement strand
GGTCGAGTTCGTGGTTCAGTCCTCCGATGCACGGATTCCCAACTTGCTGACCGACAAGGTCGACATGATTTGCTTGTTTTTTCACAGATGTGTATAGGAGACAGCCCTCCGGCAAGCGGCTATGAACGGCGCCCCACCGCGTCCGGGTCGTCCACCGCCCCCCTCGGCTCCTCCGTCACACCATCGGCGCCGCCCTCGACCGCCGCCGCAGCGGCAGCGGGCTCGCGGCGCGCCGCGAGCCGGGTCGTGACCCGGCGGGCGACGGGCTCGGTCCAGCGGGCGGTGAGCGGGCCGAGGACGACCAGGATCAGGACGTACGCCGTGGCCAACGGGCCGAGCGACGGTTCGATACCGGCGGTGACGGCGAGTCCCGCGATGACGATCGAGAACTCGCCCCGGGCCACCAGCGTGCCGCCCGCCCGCCAGCGGCCCCGGGCCGAGATCCCGGCCCGCCGCGCCGCCCAGTAGCCGGTGGCGATCTTCGTACCGGCGGTGAGGACGGCCAGCGTCAAAGCGGGCAGCAGCACCGGGGGAATGCTGGCCGGATCCGTATGCAGACCGAAGAAGACGAAGAACACGGCGGCGAACAGATCCCGCAGCGGGCTGAGCAGGTGGTGGGTGCCCTCGGCGACCTCCCCGGACAGGGCGATGCCCACCAGGAACGCGCCGACCGCCGCCGACACCTGGAGCTGCTGGGCGATCCCCGCCACCAGCAGCGTCAGCCCGAGCACCACCAGCAGCAGCTTCTCGGGGTCGTCGCTGGAGACGAAGCGGGAGATGTGCCGTCCGTAGCGGACGGCCAGGAACAGCACCAGACCGGCCACGCCGAGGGCGATGGCCAGAGTGACGCTGCCCGCCGCCAGGCCCGCACCGGCCAGCAGGGCGGTGACGATCGGCAGGTAGACGGCCATCGCCAGGTCCTCGAGGACGAGGATGCTGAGGATCACCGGGGTCTCGCGGTTGCCGAGCCGGCCCAGATCGCCGAGCACCTTGGCGATGACGCCGGAGGAGGAGATCCAGGTGACACCGGCCAGCACCACGGCGGCCACCGGCCCCCACCCCAGCAGCAGGGCCATGACGGCGCCGGGCAGGGCATTGAGCACCGCGTCGACCAACCCGGCCGGGTACTGGGTCTTGAGATTGCTGACCAGGTCGCTGGCGGTGTACTCCAGGCCGAGCATCAGCAGCAGCAGGATGACGCCGATCTCGGCGCCGGTCGCGACGAACTCCTCGCTCGCCCCCAGCGGCAGCAGCCCGCCCTCGCCGAAGGCCAGTCCGGCCAGCAGATACAGCGGGATCGGGGAGAACTGGAACCGCCCGGCCAGCCGCCCCAGCAGCCCGAGGCCCAGGATGACCGCGCCGAACTCGATCAGAAAGACGGCAGACGCATGCATGGGCTCACTCCCGCCCGAGTATCGCCGCGGCCGTCTCCACGCCCTCGCGGGTTCCGATCACGATCAGTTCGTCCCCACCAGCCAGCCGGAAGTCGGGGGTCGGGGAGGGAAACGCCTCCGCCCTGCGCAGTACGGCCACGATCGAGGCGCCGGTGTCCGTCCGCATCCGCGTCTCGCCCAGCACCCGCCCGTTCCAGTACGACGTGGACGACAGCTCGATCCGCTCGGCCACCAGCCCCAGCTCGGTGGTGGAGAGCAGGTTCGGGCTGTGATGACTTGGCATCAGCACCCCGACGAGCGCCTCGGCTTCCCCCGGGGTCAGCCTGGTGGACAGGGCACACTCATCGGGATCCTCCTGCCGGTAGGCACTCAGCGTGCGTCCGCCGTCGCGATGCGCGATGACCGAAATGCGCCTGCTCTCTCGTGTCGTCAGGTCGTAGCGAACCCCGATGCCGGGCAATGGCGTACTGCTCATGCGCGGAGCGCCCACAATCATCCCTCTCATCGCTCGATTCTTGTGCCACCCTAACGAATGGCAAAGAATTGGTAATGACGGCAGGTGTGCGAGGGTGCGATGGGTCGATGCCGACCGCGTATGGGTGGGGTGGCCATCGGTGTACGGGGAGGATGGCGCCCAGAGGAGGGGCGGTGCCCATGATCGAATGGAGGCGGCTCAGCACCGGGATCAGGCCGGTTCCCGATCCGGTCGCCACTCCCGTCATCTGGGGCGGGGCCTTCCTCGGCGCCCTGGTGCTGGTGGCGGCCCTGAACCTCCTCGGCGGCCACGGCCGCCCCACGTTCGCGCTGATCGCGCTGTCGCTGCTGGCGGCCCTGCTGGGGCTGTGCGCGCGCTTCGTCGCCGCGCCCGGCACGGCGGCGCTGTGCTGGCTGTTCCTCAACGGCTTCGCCATTCCGCCCGCGGGCCGGCTCTCCTGGGCGGGTGACCGCGACGCCCGATGGCTCGCCTGTCTCCTGGTGGCGGCCGTCGCGGGCACCGCCCTCGCCCGTATCGTCAACGCCCGGGCGGGGTACCGCCGCATCAGCCCGCTGGGCCGCCATCCGGGGGCGCCGGAGTGAGGTGACCGGTCCACGCGCGAGGCGCCCGGTCCACACGACAGGTGCCAGGTCCCGCGTCAGGCGCCCGGTCCACGCGACAGGTGCCAGGTCCACGCGACAGGTGCCAGGTCCACGCGTCAGGCGCCCGGTCCACGCGTCACGGGACCGGTCCACGGTCGTAGGTCCCACGGCCGTGGGGAAGCCCGACGAGCGGCCGATGCCCCGGCGGCGGGCCCGTCCCTAAACTCGGGACGCGGCCCGGCGATCACGGCGCCGTCGATGCGTTCCCCACGAACAAGCCGAGGCGATCCCCTCGAACAAGCCGAGGCGTTCCGCCACGACGAAGGAGGCACCCATGCCCGCCGACGGTCAGAGCCACATCCGCATCGCCCGCCCCTCGCGCGACCTCGCGGCGGCGGAGCGCTTCTGGTGCGCGGGGCTGGGGCTGAGCGTGGTGTACCGGGCCGAGGGCGGTGACCGGGCCGGGGAACACGATCTGCTGATGGTGGGATGGCCGGACGCCTCCTGGCATCTGGAGCTCGTCCACGAGGCGGCCCACCCCGTCGAGCCCCGGCCGACCGAGGAGGACCTCCTGGTGATCTACCTCGACGAACCGGTCCCCGAGGAGCTGGTGGACCGCCTCACCCAGCACGGCGGCACCCGCGTCACCTCCCCCAATCCGTACTGGAACGAATGGGGCGTCACCATCGAGGACCCGGACCAATACCGCCTGGTGCTGTGCCGACGCGGCTGGTCGAATTCCTGAGGCGCCGGGCCGGGGCCGGGGCACGGAGGTGTCCCGCGACCCCAGGGCCATCGCGCTCTGGGCTGTGCGAGGGATCATTTCCCTCCCCGGCCCTTCCCGTCACCAGGGGCTTCGCCCCTGGACCCCGGGGCCTGGGGCGGACCCCCGCCACGCGGCGGAGCCGCATATCGCTGCCGCGGGGAAGGGGCGCGGGGAACAGCCGCCGCGCGCGTCACGATCCGCCGGACACACCTAGTGCGGCATCGTCAGGACCGCCACACCGTTGATGCGGTCGGCGGCGAGGTCGTCGAGGGCGGCGTCCGCCCGGTCGAAGGGGTAGGGCGTGACCGTGGCGCTGATGCGGTGTTCGGCGGCCGCGGCGAGGAATTCGCGGCCGTCCTCGCGGGTGTTGGCGGTGACGCTGCGGACGGTGCGCTCGCGGAAGAGGTGGCGCTCGTAGTCGAGCGACGGGATGTCGGTGAGGTAGATCCCGGCGATGCTCAGCGTGCCGCCCGCGTCCAGGGACTCCAGGGCGACCGGGACCAGTTCGCCCACCGGGGCGAAGAGGATGGCGGCGTCGAGCGGCTCGGGCGGACGGTCGTAGGCGTCGTTCGCGGAGGCGGCGCCGAGGCCCAGGGCGAGCGCGCGGGCGGCGGGTGAGCGGGTCATGACGTGGACGACGGCGCCCTGGGCGATGGCCACCTGGGCGGTGAGGTGGGCCGAGCCGCCGAAGCCGTAGATGCCGAGCCGGCCGCCCGGCGGGAGGTCGGCCCGGCGCAGCGCGCGGTGGCCGATGATCCCGGCGCACAGCAGCGGGGCGAGCTCCTCGTCGCGGTATCCGGAGGGCAGCTCATAGGCGTAGGCCGCCGGTACGGTGACGTACTCGGCGTAGCCGCCGTCCGCGTCCCAGCCGGTGTACTCGGAGAACGGGCACAGATTCTCCTGATCCCGGAGGCAGTAGCGGCAGCGGCCGCAGGTGCGCCGCAGCCAGGGGACGCCGAGCCGGACGCCGGGGCCGGGGCCGTGCGCCCGCGAGCCCGCCGCGACGACCTCGCCGACCGCCTCGTGACCGGGGACGACGGGGCTGCGGTGCGGGGGCAGATCACCGTCCCGAACGTGCAGATCGGTGCGGCACACCCCGCAGGCCCGGACCCGGACCAGCAGCTCGTCCTCCGCCGGGTGCGGAACCGGCAGCTCCACCTGCTCGATCCGGCCCGGGGTCGGGACCACCCATGCCCGCATGGTCGCCGGAAGGTCGGCGTTCGCGTCCGTCACATCGCCAACGTAACGCCGAGGGGACCGCGGCGACCGTAAGGCGCGCGTTACGGCCATGCGGCGCCACAAAGGGAAGAGATATGGCCGGAAACTGCCAACCGCGTGCGGGTGCGATCAGGCCGAGGTGCCGTCCATCGCGTTGACCAGGCTCGTGGGGCGCATATCGGTCCAGTGCTCGTTGATGTAATCCAGGCACGCCTGGCGGTCGTCCTCGCCGTGGGCGACCGTCCAGCCCGCCGGGACCTCGGCGAAGGCGGGCCACAGCGAGTGCTGCCCCTCGTCGTTGACGAGCACCAGATAGCGGCCGTCGGGGTTCTCGAAGGGGTTGCTCATCGCTGTTCTCCTCGCTCACGGTCGGCGTCGACGAGCTTGACGGTACCGGCAGGGGGCGCGCACCCGCCGACGGGCTCCGGGGGCCTGGGGAGAAGCCTGGGATACGGAAAATGGCACCTTCCTGACGGAATTCGGGGTTCCGGGGTGCCCCTCGCCTACGGTCCGCGGCATGGTCGCGTCCGCCAGAACCGAGCCCAGGGGCTCCATGGCCATGGAGCTCACCATCGGCGACCCCGCGCTCACGGCCCGGCTGGAACGCGGAATGGACGCCTCGGAGGAGCGGCTGCGCGCGCTCGCCGCCGAGGCCCAGGACCCTTGTGTCGCGGAGGTCGCCGGACATCTCTTCGGCCCCGGCGGCAAGCGGCTGCGCCCGCTCCTGGCGCTGGTGGGCGCGGAATTCGGCGAGCGCGCCCGGTTCGGCGCCGACCCCGCCGATCCGGCCATCGCCGATGCGTCCGCCACCGATCCGGCCATCGCCGATGCGTCCGCCACCGATCCGGCCGCCGCCGACGCGTCGGCCACCGATTCGGCCGCCGCCGATCCGGCCAAGGCCGTGGAGGCCGCCGCCCTGGCCGAGCTGGTGCATGTCGCCTCGCTCTACCACGACGACGTCATGGACCAGGCCCGCACCCGGCGCGGAGTTCCCAGCGTCAACGCCCGCTGGGGCAACACCACCGCCGTCCTCGCGGGCAACTGGCTGCTGTCGAAGGCGGCACAGATCGCCGCCGAACTCGGCCCGGAGACCATACGGTTGCAGTCCAAGGTCACCAATCGGCTGATCATGGGCCAGATACGGGAACTCGTCGGCCCCTCGGAGGACGACGATCCGCTCTCCCACTACTTCACCGTGGTGGCCGGGAAGTCGGCCGCGCTCATCGCCATGGCGCTCCAGCTGGGCGCGGTCCGTACGGGCGCCCCCGAGCACGTCGTCCAGACGCTCGCCGAATACGGGGAACATCTGGGCATCGCGTTCCAGATATCCGACGACATCCTCGACATCACCTCCACCTCCGAGGTCTCCGGGAAGGAACAGGGCAAGGACCTCGCGATCGGGGTCGCCAGCCTCCCGGTGCTGCTGGCGCTGGCCGACGAGCGGCCGGAGGCGGGCGAGTTGCGCGCCCTGCTGACCGCCGCCGCCGCGGGCCCGGAGGGCGCCGGGGTGCCGAGGGCCGTCGCGCTGCTGCACCGCTGCGGGGCGCTGGCGGAGGCGCGCACCGTGATGCACGCCCGGCTGCTGCGCGCCCGGACCGCGGCGAACCGGCTTCCGGACGGCCCGGCGACCCGGGTTCTGCACGCGCTGTGCGACTTCGTGGCGCGCCGGGATCACTGACGGATCCCGGAGCACTGAGGGCCCCGGAGCACTGAGGGGCTCAACGGCTCCCGGCCGCCGTAAGGCGCCCGTACATCCCTTACGGTGCTCCCCGGCCTATCGCATCGGGAGCTCCCCGGCTGGCTTCCGCCGTCGGCCCCGGTCGGCCGCCGTCGGCCCGGTCGGTCCCGGTCGGCCGCCGTCGGCCCCGGCGGTCCCGGTCGGCCGCTGTCGGCGTCACGACGTAATCTGAGCCCTATGGGCAGCTCACGGTCAGATGTGGTGGACGAGCCCATCGACCCCGATACCGGCCCGGTCCCGCCCGCCCGGCACAGTCCCTGGCGGGGGCAGGGCCCCGTGGTGGGTGTGGTGGCGGTGGGCGGCGCGCTCGGGGCGACGGCCCGCTACGGGGCGTCGCTGCTGTGGCCGACCCCGGCCAGCGCCTTCCCCTGGACGATCCTGCTGGTCAACGCCGTGGGCTGCGCCATCATCGGCGTCTTCCTGGTGCTGATCACCGAGATGTGGACGGCCCACCGGCTGGTGCGGCCCTTCTTCGGGACCGGGGTGCTCGGCGGCTTCACCACCTTCTCGACGTACGCGGTGGACTTCACCCGGCTGGTCCAGGACGGCCGTATCGCGATCGCCTTCGGCTATCTGCTGGGGACGCTCGTGGTGGCGATGGCGGCCGTATGGGCGGCCGTGGCGGCGACCCGGCGCGTCCTCGGCGCGTACGGCGTCCTCGGCGCGTACGGCGGCGGGCCCGGCGGGAGGGCGGTCCGGTGACCACCGGCGAGCCCGCGCTGCGGCTGACCGTCTTCATCGGCGAGAACGACACCTGGCACCGCAAACCGCTGTCCGCCGAGATCGTCCACCGCGCCCATCGCGCGGGGCTCGCGGGCGCGAGCGTGTTCCGCGGCGTCGAGGGGTACGGCTCCTCGTCCCTGATCCACACCTCGCGGCTGCTGTCGCTCGGCGAGGATCTGCCCATGGCCATCGTGATCATCGATACGGAGGAGCGCGTGCGGTCCTTCCTGCCCGAGCTGGAGGAGATCGTGGGTGACGGCCTCGTGGTGGTCGACCCGGTCGGGATCGTGCGCCCCCGGGGGCAGGCCCGGTGAACTGGCTGCTGGTGATCGCGGGCGCGATGGTCGGCGCCCCACTGCGCTATCTGACCGACCGCGCGGTGCAGTCGCGGCACGACTCGGTGTTCCCCTGGGGCACGTTCCTGGTCAATGTGGGGGGCTGTCTGGTGCTGGGCCTGCTGACCGGCGCGGCGGCGGAGGGCGCGGCGTCTCAGCGGCTGCAACTGCTGCTGGGCACGGGGCTGTGCGGCGCGCTGACGACGTATTCGACGTTCTCGTACGAGACCCTGCGGCTGGCCGAGGAGGGCGCCCGGCTCTTCGCCGTGGCGAATGTGGGCTTGAGCCTGGTGGTCGGGGTGGGCGCCGCCTTCGCAGGGGTGGGGCTGGCCCACGCGGTATGGG
>NZ_JAEEAP010000043.1 GCF_016103465.1 Streptomyces sabulosicollis | reverse complement strand
GTCTTCGAGGCCCCCACCCCGGCCGCCCTGAGCCGATTGCTCGACGGGCCGCCGACCGCGTCCGCCCCCGCACACCTCGTGCCCTTCCGGGCCGCCGGAACGGCCGCTCCGGTGTTCTGCGTCCACCCGCTGAGCGGGATGAGCTGGAGTTACGCCGGTCTGCTGCGGCACGTCGGCCGGCACCACCCGGTCCACGGCATCCAGGCCGAGGGCCCCGGGGGAGTGGCGGACCTGCCCGGCACGATCGAGGAGATGGCCGAGCGCTACCTGCGGCTGCTGCGCACGATCCGCCCGTCCGGCCCGTACCACCTGGTCGGCTGGTCCTTCGGCGGACTGGTGGCGCACGCCATGGCCGTCCGGCTGCGGGAACTCGGCGAGCCCGAAGGGACGCTGTTCCTGGTCGACACCGTCGCCGCCACCGGGACCGGGCCCGCCGAGCCCATCGACGAGCACCGCGTGTACCGGGTGCTGCTGACGGCCGCCGGGCTGGACGACGAGCGCCTCGCCCCGCAGGCCCTCGATTTCACCACCGTGTCGGCACTGCTGCGCCGTGAGGGCAGCCTCTTCGCCCGCCTCACCGAGGACGACATCGCCCGCGTCATCGCCGTCTCCCGGCACAACGACGCTCTGCTGCGCGCCTACCGTCCCCCTCGCTACGCGGGTTCCACCACCTACATCGAGGCCGCCGGCGAGCCTCGGCCCTCGGCGCCCACGCACGAACTGTGGCGGCCGTACGCGGGCGGCGAGCTGACCGTCGGACATGTCGACGCACGGCACCACCAAGTGATGCAGCCCCAGCACGTGGACGCCGTCGGCGTCCAGCTCACCGAAGCCCTCGGGAGGGCCCGTTGACCGCCACCGAGGACGCGACGTACGAGGCGGACAGCGCCGCACTCGGCGAACTGCCCGCAGGAGAGCGAGTGGTGATCAGGCTTCCGGGCGGCCACCGCCTGGCGGACATCCTGCTCGGCTGCTTCGACCGGGGACTCGTCGCCGTTCCGCTGCACCCGCGGACCGGGGACGCGGACCTCGCCGCCGTCGCCGCCCGGGTCGCCGCCGCGGCCGTCGTGGACGTCCACGGAGCCCGGCGCACCGGACCGCCCGACGCGCACCCGACGCCCGAGGCCGCGGCGCTCATCATGTTCACCTCCGGCTCCACCGGTCCACAGAAAGGGGTCGTGCTCAGCCGCCGGGCGGTCCTCGGCAACGCACACCGCACAGCGGTCCTGCACGGCATCACACCGGACCGCCCGCACGGCACCTGCCTGCCGCTGTACCACTGCAACGCACTGGTCATGTCACTGCTCGGCACCCATCTCACCGGCACGCCGCTCACCCTGCACCCCGCCTTCGACCCGGCCGGCTACTTCGCCGCACTGGACGCCTCCGGCGCCAGGACGGCCTCCATCGTCCCGGCCCTCCTCGCGGACCTGGTCGAGGCCGCTCCCGCATGGCCCGACGGGCTGGATTACCTGATCACCGCCGCGGCCCCGCTCACCGCCGATCTGGCCCGCCGCTTCCACTCCCGCTACGGCCCGAGGCTGCGTCAGGGCTACGGACTGACGGAGGCGGTCAACTTCAGCTTCACCATGCCGCTGCTCGACGACACCGACTTCCGCGCCCACTACCTGGAGCGGACGCCCCCGGTGGGCGTACCGCTGCCCGGCACCGAACTCCACCTGGAGTCCGGTGAGGTCTGGATCAGAACACCTGACCTGATGACCGGCTACTGGCAGGACCCGCGCAACACCGCCGCCGCCCTCACCGGCGACGGCTGGCTGCGCACCGGTGACCTGGGCGAGCTCCGGGACGGATTCCTCGTCCTGCGGGGCCGCGCGGGCGAGCGCATCAACCGAGGCGGTGAGAAGCACTACCCCCTCGACATCGAACACGGCTGGCGCCGGGCGGGCCTCACCGGCCGGTTCGCGGCGGTCGCGGTGGACGAGCCCACGCTCGGCGACGACGTCGCCCTCGTCGCGACGGAACAGCCGGTTCCCGAGGTGCGCACCCTGTACGAGCGGTCGCCGCTGCGGCCCTCGGCCGTCCAGTTCGGCGGGTACCGGGCGACCGCCACAGGAAAGCCGCAACGCCGGGCGATGAGCCGGCCGCTGGCCGCCCGCCGCTTGGCGCCCGCACGGTACGACCGACTGCTGCGCCACGCCGCGGCCACCGCACGCCACCTCCTGGACTCCGGGGCCGACGACCCGGCCCTGCGGTCCCTCGCCGAACACACCGCCGCCCGGCACGCCGGGATCGGGGCCCGGCACGCCGGGATCGGGGACGACACCGTCCTGGCCGCCTACGACTTCCTGCGCGAGCACTGGCACGCACCCGACGACGCGGAACTCGCCCGCGCCAAGGCGCGGTGGCGCGCGAAGCTGCTCGCCGCGTGGCCGCTCTCGGTGCACGGGGAGCTGGCCGCGGAGCTGGCCGCCCGGCACGGCGTGGAGGAGGGGCCGGTGCCGTGGGGCGTCGAGACCCGCCTCGACGGCGGCGCACTGGTCCTCCTCCCGCACGGGCCCGCGCCGGGCGGCCCCGCCCGGCCGCTGGGCCCGCTGCTGTCCTTCCTCGACATCCCCGGCAGCGGGGGAACGGACCGCTGGGAGTGGCTGTCCCGGCAGCGGGACAGCGGGACATCCCTGACCGGCTGCTCGGTGCTCCGCGCCGGGCGACACGACGCGGGTGGCGTGCTCTGGGCGCGCCTCCCCGGTTCCGGTCCGAACGAGCACACGGGAGCGACAGGATGACTCAGCCCACCGAGACCGCTGGCCGGATGAAGCGGTCGCCCGACCACGAGGACGAGATCCTCGACGTCCGAGGCCACCGGGACCCCGACCGCAACCGCCTCACCCCGGTGGTGCAACTGCCCCCTGAGGCCGCCCTGGCGGTCGTCGACGCTCTGTCCGGCCTGGTCCGGGCGTCCCATCGGGAGGAGGGGGAGCGACCCACCCCGGCGGGCGAGCCGAAGCGGGCGCAGATCTTCGAGGAGGGCGATGTCTTCATGTTGGAGCCGCCCTTCCCGGGCTTCTTCGCCGACCGCTACCTCATGGACTTCTACGACACCGCCACACGCGACATCTGTTCGCGCATGCACCTGCACACCGGGCTGCGGTTCGTGCGGATGATGACCGGCCCGGACACCACGATCCGCGTGTCCAGCCTGTCGCCGATCACCGTCCGCCCCCCGACGGGACACTTCGCACCGCTGTCCTGCTTCGCCGACGACCTGCCCGGCACCCCCGACGGGGTGCGCCGCGAGCGGCACAACGTGATCGTGCCGCCCAACTCCTGGGTGGACATGCAGATACCCCGCGGAGTCTCACACCAGTTCAACGCGGTCGGTCCGAACGCGGTCATCGACTCGGTGCACCCGGAGGAGTCCATCGAGACCCTGCGGGAGGGGATGTCGGGCTACCGGATGATGGCGCAGACCATCTTCCTCGCCAAGGACAGGAGCCCCGCGGCCACCTGCGCCGATACCGGCGCGCCGAAGACGACCCCGCCACGCTGAGCCGTACGGGCCGACCGGACGGACCTGGCACCCGGCGGCCCGACCCGCCCCGCGGATCCGGCCACCGGCTGAGCCGACCGGCCGCCGACCGGACAGCCACGCGGCGATCAGGTACCTCAGGGCGCGGCCCATGACTTCTCGGACTCCGGCGCTCCGGACGGAAGCCGCCGCGTGGCTCCGCGCGTCCGGACAAGTTGGTTCGTCCACGGACTCACGCGCCTGCCATAGTGAGCCCATGACCGACGCGTACGAGCGGATGATGCGGGCCAACCAGTCGAACTGGGACGCCCGGACCCCGGTCCACCTTGCCAGCCGGTTCTACGGGATCGACGGGGATCCCGACCCGTTGCGCTGGTTCGCTCCGTGGGAGTGGGAGGACCTCGGTGAGGTGGTCGGCCGCGACGTGCTGCACCTGCAGTGCCACCTCGGCACGGAGACGATCGCCTTCGCGCAGCGCGGGGCGCGGACCGTCGGCCTCGACTTCTCCGCGGCATCTGTGACGGCCGCGAGAAGCATCGCGGCGCGTGCCGGCTCCGACGTGAGGTACGTACAGGCCAATGTGTACGACGCCGTGGAGGCCCTCGGCGGGCGGCGGTTCGACGTCATCTACACCGGCAAGGGTGCCCTGTGCTACCTCCCCGACCTGAACCGCTGGGCTGGTGTCGTCGCCGGACTGCTGCGCCCCGGCGGCCGCTTGTATGTCGTGGAGTTCCACCCGCTCCTCAATTCGCTGGGCCCCAAGCCCGCCCCTGGGGAGGGTCCCGAACTCCTGCTGAGGCATGACTACTTGGGTGGCGGCGGCCCCGTACACCGCGACGCGACCCACACCTACACCGACGGCCCGGCCGTCGAGGGCGCCACCGACAGCTACGAGTGGATGCACGGGCTGGGCGAGGTCGTCAACGCCGTGATCGGGGCGGGTCTGGACATCCGGCGGCTGCGCGAGAGCCCTGAACTGCCCTGGCCGCGCTGGCCCCATATGGTTCGTGGCTCATCCGGCTGGTGGCGGCTGCCGGAGCCGGAGATCCCTCTGCTGTACGGCCTTTTGGCATCCCGCTGAGCGAAACGGCCACGGTGGTGACCTGGCCGGGTGTCCACGGCGGTGGACATCGCTCAGGTCAACTCAAGGCCGTGGCACACGCCTGTCGCTCCTCTGGTCTAACCTCGCCCGCATGGCTGAGCCCTCTTTTCTGACCGCTGTGCGCGAGTCGTACGACACGGTCGCCGCTGATTACGTCGAACGCGTCCCGCCTCCAGCCGCGATGGACCCGCTGTCACGTGCGATGCTGGCGGGGTTTGCCGAGCTCGTGCGGACCGCTGGTCCGGAGCCGGTCGCGGACCTGGGATGCGGCCCCGGCCGCGTGACGGCGCACCTGGCCGGGCTGGGAGTGTCCGCCTTCGGTGTCGATCTGTCACCGAAGATGATCGGGCTGGCCCGGCACGCCTATCCGAACCTGCGGTTCACCGAGGGCTCGATGACCGCGTTGGAGATGAGGAGTGACGAGCTCGGCGGCATCCTGGCCTGGTACTCCACCCACCACACGCCTCCCAAGTGGCTGCCGGCGGTGTTCGCCGAGTTCCACCGCACGCTGGCGCCCGGCGGCTATCTGCTCTGGGGGGACTATGTCGGCGATGAACGGCTGCGGCCGACGCAGGGCTATGGCCGTCCGGTGTCCTACGAGTCGTACCTCCTGCCACTGGAGAGCATCGTCGGCCTGCTGGAGCAGGCCGGACTCGTCGTCACCGCAAGGCTGGAGCAGGAGCCCGGCGGACGGGTGAACAGACCGCACGCCTGCCTGCTGGCCCGCAAGCCCGAAGGGACCTGACGGGGCTTCAGGGCCCGACCTTGTTCCTGGCCGCCCGGATGTTCTTGAGCTCGGCGAGACTGCGATCGGCGCCCTTGCGGCGCTGGTTGACACCCCAGAGCGTGTGGTTGGCGACGGAGTAGCAGCGGTGGACGTAGCGCACTCCGTGGGCGCGGTGGAAGGTGGCCGGAAGCCGGTCGGGCCTGCCCTGGCTGGCCCAGCCCGACCGATGGCGGTCTCGACCGGGCTCAGCGGGCAGGACCTCGCGCTGGACCGGACGGCCGCGATCCGCTGGGCACCCCGCAGGGCGGTGCATGTGCTGCTCGCCGGCGCGGTCGTCGCCGTGGTGCTGCTGGCGGTGCAGGCGACGGGGGAGGACCTGGCCACCGCCGCGTTCGTCGTGCGGGACAGCGCGGGCCTGATGGGGCTCGCCGGGGCTGCGGTGTGCGGGGGGCAGTACGCGTGGACGCTGCCGTTCGCCTGGCTCTCGTTCTCGTTCTTCGCCCCGCCCCCGACGAGTGTGCCGAGGCAGGTGGCGTCCTGGATGATGCTGCCACCCGACACGGCGGCGGGCACGTGGACAGCCCTGGCCCTCGCGATCGCCGGCACCACCGCCTACGCCGTCGCGGGACCGAGGCGGTAGCCCGTCCGGGCCACCGGACCACGGCGAGACGGCACGGCGCGCAGGGCCATGGCCGTTGTAGCGGCCCTTTTCCGGACTAAGCGATTCCTGATGCGATTTCGGCGCGCATGGTTGATCATCTGCATACCCGAAGTTCGAACACGGAGGCATATATTCATGAGACCGACGCGTGCCGTTCTGCTCGTCGTGGCCACCGCCCTGGCCCCGGCCCTTCTCTTCTCCGCCCCGGCGTTTGCCAACGGTCCGGCGGCCCCGGCCACCACCACCGTGGCGACCGTGTCCGACACACCGGTGGACGAGATGTCGGAGGACGAACTGCGTGCAGCGATCGCCGCCATCCTGGCGGACGAGGACAGCGGCCGGGGGGTCACCCGAGAGGCCAATGAGGCCCTCAACGGCACCGTGGATGACATGCGCACCTTCCTGAAGACCGGCTACCGACTGGCTCAGGCCGAGGACGACCGGGTCGCCATCACCCGCATCCTCTACGTGGCAACGCAGAACAATGACAAGCGCGTCATCGAGGAGGCCAACAAGCTCCTCGACAACGACTCCCCGGAGGAGATGCGCGCCTGGCTGGAGACCGGCTACCGACTGGCCCAGGCCGAGGACGACGCCGTCTACATAGCTCGCATGCTCGCGGATCCGAACATCAGTGATGCCCTGCGAGCCGCGGCCAACGCTGCCCTCGACGACGGTTCCCCGGAAGCCCTGCGCTCCTTCCGTGAGGTGGGGCAGTACGAGGTGGCCGGTTAGGCAGAGCGGGAAACACGCCCTGCCCGAGGCACCCGGCGGCAATCCGGTCAACGACTCGGCGGCGCCCGCCGGCGCACTGGGCCACGACGGTGACCGGCGCGGCCGTGGGCCCGGAGAGATGGCCCCGTGCCTGTAGCACGGTCGCGGCCGGAACCTGGCGGACGCCCGAAGCGTCCACCGTGAAGCGCCAGGGCTGTCGACCACGACCCGAAGGCCGACTGAACGTGTTCCTCGCCAGCACATGGCCCGAACCCCGGCCGCCGGGGTTCGGGCCTTCATCCTGCCGCAGCAGGCTGTTGCTCTCCTTGTCCATGCGCGTGCCGATATGGTGCGAGCTCGCGCCGGTCTCCTCTCCAGTCCGTCAGGGGAGGAAACCGCGTCGCCGACTGAAGAGGAACCGACAATGTGACAGCTGAACGCGCACCCAGAAGGTGGCGTTCGGCGGCTGTCTGCGCAAGCTCAGGGCCCCGGTGCGGTGACCAGGCCACGGCCTCCCGCTCCTCGATGAGGGAGACCGTCACCGCGTCCAGCGAGGACGACGAGCCGGACCAGGACACCAGTGGCAAGAGGGATGACACGGCGCGTCGCTGGGCCCCCGCGTACCGTCCGGTGTCCACCGACGCTCGGCACACCAGCCTCCCCGCAGTACAGGTCACATCCTGTCCTTTACCTTCGCCATAGTGGCATGCGAGCCGTCCGGGAGGCATAGCCCCTGGTCACGGCGGTCGCTGGCGTGGACGGTCAGCGGCGTATTCGTCACATCGAAGCAAGGAGCAGGCCATGTCCGTCACGACCACGACTCACCTGAATTTCCGGGGCGCTGCACGTGAGGCGCTGGACTTTTACCAGTCCGTCTTCGGCGGACGTACCGCCGCGGTCACCTATAAGGACGCGGGCGCCGTTGTACGGCATGCTCACCGACCGCTTCGGCGTCACCTGGGTCCTGGACGTCGCTGCCCAGTACAACGGCTGATCCAGCCGACCTGGTACGCCTGCGCCGTCCGGGCCGCCGCGGCCGTACTGGCGGTCCGGACGGCGCAGGCACCGAGCACATAGAGAAGCGGAAGGAAGCGAGTCACCGTGCGGATGCGGAAGCTGGGACGGACCGGGATTGAAGTCAGCGCCTACTGCCTGGGAACCATGGTGTTCGGCAAGATGGGCAATCCGGATCACGACGACTGCGCGCGCATGATCCACAGAGCGCTCGGGGCGGGCATCAACTTCGTCGACACCGCTGATGTCTACGGCCACAGCGAGACCGAGGAGATCGTCGGCAAGGCCCTCAAAGGACGCCGTGACGAGGTCGTGCTGGCGACCAAGTTCAACGGCCCGATGGGCGAAGGCCCCAACCGCGGCGGCAGTTCCCGGCGCTGGACCATCAAGGCAGTCGAGGGTTCGCTGAAGCGGCTGCAGACCGACTACATCGACCTTTACCAGATCCACCACCCCGACCCGCACACGGACATCGAGGAGACCCTCTCCGCTCTCACCGACCTCGTGCGTGCCGGAAAGGTCCGAGCGGTCGGCTCCTCCAACCTGCCGGCCTCGGACATCGTCGAAGCCCAGTGGGTGTCCCAACAGCGTGGGCTGCACCGCTTGCGTACCGAGCAGCCCACCTACTCCATCCTCAACCGCGGCATCGAGCGTGAGGTCCTGCCCGCCTGCCGCCGCTACGGCCTGGGCGTTCTGGTGTGGAGCCCGCTGGCCATGGGCCTGCTCACCGGCCGCTACCGCAAGGATGCCCAGCGGCCCGACAACGCCCGCATGCGGTGGGTCCCCGGGCACCTCACGGACGAACGGAAGCTTGATGCGGTCGAGCAGTTGCTCACCCTCGCCGAAGAAGCCGGTCACTCCCTCACACACCTGGCCATGGCCTTCGCCACCAGCCACCCCGATGTCACCTCCGCCATCATCGGCCCGCGGACCATGGACCAACTCGACGACCTGCTCGCCGGCGCCACCCTCACCCTCGGCGACGACATCCTCGACAAGATCGATGCGATCGTCCCGCCCGGCACCGACATCAGCCCTCTGGACGTCTCCTACACGCCACCCTCCCTCAGCCGCACGGACCTGCGCCGACGCCCGCCCCACGAGCGAGCCGCAGCCTGAGAGCGCCATGACCATCCTCAACAGCCGCGCCCTGAGCCGCGTCACTCTCGACGCCAGCACCTGTTCACGCGCAGCGACACATCCGTGCCGGACTACCTGCGGCGGCGGAGGATCATAGATCCATTATCCGGGTGCGGCGAGGCGCCTGTCACCGTTCTCCGGGGTGATCTTTACGTCTCATATGCGCCTTTAGGGTTGCCGTCGACGGGCGCAACGCACCCACGCACCCAGGGAGTTGAGAGTGACGCACGACTTTGCCGCGCTGGCGGTGGAACTCACCCACATGGCCGCGGCCGATCACCAGTCCTCAGTCCGCGCGAACAGCGATGCTCCGGCCGAGCAGTTGGCGTGGCGCCGGCTGACCGCACGGCACGGCGACCGACTCGGTGAGATCATGGACGCGTACGGCTGGCCGACCGCAGAACTGGTCGGCGAGGAAGCCGCACGCGCGGCGTGGCTCATCGCCCAGCACGCCGACCGGCAACTCGATGTCCAGCGGCGCGCCCTCCAACTGATGGAGCAGGCGGTGTCGGCAGGCTCGGCCAGCCCGCGCGAGCTGGCCTTCCTGCGCGACCGCACGCTGGTCAATGAGGGCCGCAAGCAGGTCTACGGCACCCAGATCGTCGGCGTGAAGGACGGCTCACCGGTTCCGTGGCCCTGTGAAGACCCCGAGCGCATGGACGAACTCCGTGCGGAAGTCGGCATCGAGCCCTTCGATGAGTACGTTGCCAAGTTCGCGATGACCTGACAACCACTCCCCAGGCGCGTCCCGTGGATCATTGCCCCATGGCTCACCTGCCGTGGGGCGATGATCCGCCGGACAGGCCCCAGTAGTGCCGCGCGGAAAAGGCCGCGGACAGCAGCCGTTTCCGCGCGCTGCGGCGGGCCCGTGCTGAGCGAGCTGGCTCCGCGGTTGCGGCCGGAGTCGGTCCGTCCCTCCTTATGCTCATCACATGGCCTTAACACTCGCCCTGAACTACCCCGCCGCGGTACCTGCGGGACACAAGATCGAGGTCACCGAGTTCGTCGACATACGGCCGGAGAAGAAGCGGCACAAGCCCCTGACCTGGATGGACCCGTGTCAGTACCCAGCCATACTCGACCTGGACACCGGCATCCGGTACATGAACCATGTGCACGCAAGCCGAGGGGGCAACGGCGGCCTGATACTCCATCCGTATCCGCTGGTCCCCCGCGGCGACCTCGAGGTGAAACGGGTCTATCAAGCGGTGGTCAAGGCATGCACACTCGTGATGGTGGAGGGCTATGACAACCAGCACACCACGCTCCTGGTGGAGCCGGTGGAGTAGTCCGAGTAGTCCCGGCAGCGGTGACTAGCCGATCTTCCACTGGCCGGTCTCCTCGGCGAATCCACTGTTCATCGTGAACTGCAGTGTGGCGATCTTCGATGCCTTGGGTACCTCGACAACGACCCAGCCCAGTGCCCTGTCGCCCGCGGGGAGCTTGAGGTCGGAGGTCATCTGGGGACCGGCCGTGATGTCCGCGAACGTGGCGTCGAACCGCTGGCCGTCGGTGTCCGCGGCCTGGACGCAGTTGGACGGGCTGTCGCTGTACGTGGTGGTGCCGGTGTTGGTGAGCTGGATCTGTACCGCGACCCAGCGCTTTCCTGCGGCGGGCGTGGTGAATTCGTCGGCACTCTTGGCGGGGTCCAGCCACTTCCTCATGGTGACGTCGAGCTGTTCGCGATCCTCTTGGCCCGAGAGCGTGATGGTGTCACCGACACGGGCGTCCTTGGGCTGCTCGGACGCTTCCGCCGCGGCGGCGTCCTCTGCGTCCTCGGCGTCCCCGGTCTCTTCGGTGGCGGCGGCTTGTGATGAGGACTCAGTCTTGGGGTTGGTGCTGATGTCGCTGCCCTTGTCGTCCTCGCTACCGCATGCGGTAAGAGACAGGCACAGGATGGCGGCGGTGATGACGGCAACGGCTTGGGCGCGCATGTATCCCCCTGAGTGTGCACGGATATGACGTGTGGGGGGATGAGCACTATATCGGGTGTGTGGGGCGTTGTGGACACGCGGAGGGTGGACGAGGCGATGGTGCCCGGCACAGCTACGTCAAGGCCCCGACCCGCTTCCGCGGACGCCTGCTCGTCGACGTCCCGCAGTCGCGTCCCGGCCGACTGCCCCTGTGGCAGGACGGGGCTGGCGTCGACCACCCTGCGCTCTCCGGGATCACGAGCGTGGCCACAGTGAGAGATGAAAGAGGCCGCTATCCCACGTTCGCAGGTCAGCGGCCTCTTTCGAGGAGGGTGAGTAACGGGACTCGAACCGGATCCGCAACAGGAGAGCCCCCGGCTGGCCACCGAGGGCTCGATCCCCCCACGGGCCGGAGTCCAGCTTCGCCAAGCCCGAGACATGGCCCGAGCCGGCGGTCACCACTCGCACCGCCACCTCCAACTACGGCAAGGCCGTCACGCGGGCGCCGGACCGGGCCCACCTGCGGCTGACCCACCAGGCCGCCTGGCTGGACCACGAAGGCCAACGCCAACTGATCGAGGGCACGTTGATCCGGTCAGAGGCCGAGCACCTGTCGAAAGGCCGGGCGGCCCGGCGGTGCTGGTTGTGGTCATGGGAGACCGGTGTCGATGACGCGGGCATTGACCGGGCCTGGCAGGGCCTGGACTTCCAGCGCGGATTCGACCTGGAGCTCGCTTTCCGGCGGTTCAAGCAGACCCTGGGTTGGTCCTCAGCCCCGATCATGGCGCTGACTTGGTACGCCCACGGCGGCTGGCGCATCCGGGCGGCTCAGAACACCTCAGTGACCGCACCGCCAATGAGACCAGACGGCAGCCACTGATCTGACCGTGCAGTGCCTCACCCCGGGACTGCTCCAAGGGCGGGAACCACGCACGACCGTCCCGCCTCACCAGCATCCCGACGGGGTCAGCGAGGAGGTCATCTCCACCGACGTCGACCTGACGCTCTGTCAGCCAGAGCAAACAGGCAGTCTGAGTGACCGACGACACCGTCCGGCCACACCAGCCCCTTGATTGAGCCCGTAGCCAACTGGCCGGGAAAAGCGACTCTGGTAAGACCCCAAGAGCGCCATCAGCTGATGGCGCTTCCCGAAAAGGGCTCTGCCCGCGATTTCGTTCCTAATCTTCGGGCCATGGCCTTACGACCCGACGAGTTCTACGACCACGCGCTCGCCGCTGCGGACGGTGAGCGTCGGCTCCCGCTCGCGCGCATGACACGGTGGGATATCAGCCCGTTCGAACCGGACGGATTGCGCGTCGCGCCGCTGCGCCCTCCGGTTCTGCCCGAGCCTCCACGACGCGGCGAGGACCCGTCGAACTGCGAGGCGTGCCGTGACCGAGGCGATGGGATGTGGTTCAACGACAGTTGGCGGCTCACCCGGATCACGGGAGTTGGTTCGCGGATTGTCCTCAACGGATGGCACGCCATTGCCGCTTTCGGCAGCGAGCGCGCGTGGTCGTCGGCGTCGGACTCGGCCCACGGACGCAGCGTCAGCCGAGCCGCAAGGGGACAGGCTCGACGCCGCACTCGTGGTGGTGAGCAGGGATTGGCTGACCGATGTTACGGGGGTGTTCCGTCTTCACTTGCGGCAAAGTCGTCGCTGCTCAGCGCGTAAACGGTGCAGGGTCGGCCCAGGACGCTGTCTTCACGCAGAGGTGTGAATCCCAGGCGGCGAGCCACGGTAGTGGAGGCGGTATTGCCGTGGTGGATCATGGCCGTGATCTGCCCGAGCCCGAGCGCGCCGAAGCCCCATGCGAGGACGGCACGTGCTGCTTCCGTGGCGTAGCCGTTGCCCCAGTGCGCGCGGGCGAAGGTCCACCCGATCTCGGTCTCGCCCAGCGTCTCCCACCAGTTGAGGCCGGAGCGCCCGATCGCCTCGCCGGTGCTGGTCAGTTCGACGGCACACAGGCCGTGGCCGCGCTGAACCCACTGCTGGCGGATGTCACGGAGACGCTCTGTGGCCTGTTCGTGGGTGTAGGCACCGACGAACTGGTTCACCTGGTCATCGTTGTGAAGACGTACCCACCAGTCGGTGTCGGCTTCGGAGAGCGGGCGCAGACGGAGGCGTGATGTGGTGAGCACTGGCCTCAGCCCGCCGGGTGGCAGATCACGTCCGCTGTGTGTCGTCGCTTCCATTCGGCGTTCTCCCTGTCTCTGGCCGTGATCAAGCATGGCGTTTGATGTGGGTCGGTACAGCATCGGGTAGGGAAGTGGTGTCGGCGCAAGGCGGCAGGTCGTTGGCGCCAGGCCGTACCCGGCCGGGTTCAGTTCGCGGGTTGCAGGTCGGCCGGGAGGAGTTGTTCGGTGAGCAGGCGGCGGACCCTGGCCTGGCGGTCGGGACCGGTGAGCCAGGAGTCCAGGAGCTGCCAGCCGTGAAAGTAGCTGAGGACGTACAGGGCCATACCGGTGGCCCGCAGTGAGGCAAGTGCTGCGCCGGTCTCGGCGTCGGAGAGCAGAGCCCAGCGGGACAGACAGGCGGCCAGTTCGGTGTCCGGACGGCCTTCGGCTGCCAGGAGCGCGGTGTTGGCCCAGACGCCGAACAGGATGTTCCGCACGTGGTGGATGGCGGCGAAGTCGCTGCCGTCGGGGGCCATGCCGTATGCGGCGAGTACGTTGTCGGTCAGCCACGCCTGGGCCTCGTCGCCGGGGGCGACGTCTTCGTCCAGGACGTTGTGCTCGCGCTCCTCGGCGGGCAGGGCTCGCAACTCCTCGACTGCGGCGTGCGGCGTCGAGATAGCGAGTCGTCCACAGTGAGGGCCGAACGTCCGCAGCGGGTCGTACGCCCGCGCCTGCCCGGTGACCAGGGAGCCGACCACCCTGAGCATGTCCGGCCAGTGCGTGATCACCTTGTTCCGATTCACCTTGTTGCAGGCCATGGGGCCTGCGCGGCCCCGAGGACGCGAACATGGACACCTTCGCGCGGGAGCTGAAGCTGGCCGCAGAACTCGGCCTGCGCACCGGCCCGCACACCGGCTCCGACGGTATTCAGCGCCCGGTCGCCGAGTTGCGCGAGCACGGTCTGGTGCGGGACACGACGACGTTCGTGCACGTCAGCGGCATCAGCGACGAAGAGCTGCGGATGAGCGCCGACGCGGGCGGGTCGATCTTGATCAGCCCGGACGTCGAATGGAAGATGGGCTTCGGCAACCCGATGACCGGCCGGGCACTGGCCGCCGGCCTGCGTCCGACGCCTTCCATCGACGACGTGGGGTGGCAACGCTCGCCAGGCACAGCCACTGACCAGCACGTAGATGATGGCCGCGAACAGCGTCTCATCAGGGGCGTTGGCCGTCCCGCCGCCGTGCGGCCGTACCCGTTGCTCCGGAATCAGCGGCTCGGCAATCTCCCACAAGCCGTCCGGCACGATCCAGCTCCACGTTCCCCGCCCCATACCGGGTCCACGTCCGCCTCACCATATAGGACACGGTCTTAGACACTGGTCGGCTTGATCAGGGCGAAGACCTCCGGTGTGGAGCTGTCCAGGCCGTGTCCGGCGGATCTTGTGACTACCCCAGCCTTGGTTCGTTGGCATGCTCATGGGGCGCGGAGATCTCACAAATGAAGAATGGGCCAGGCTGAAGCCGCATCTACCGAAGTCCGGTCAGCGCGGGGGCCGTTGGGAGAGTCATCGCAGGGTGATCAACTGATTGGGTTCCGGCATCGCACCGGGGTACCGTGGCGGGATCTGCCTGCGCGTTTCGGTCGGTGGAAGACCGTGTACGAGCGGCATCGGCGCTGGTCGGCAGATGGCACATGGGACAAGCTCTTCGAGGCTGTCCTCGCCGATGCTGACGCGGAAGGCCGCGTCGACTGGTCCATGGTGAGCCTGGACTCCACCTCCTGCCGGGCCCACCAACACGCCGCGGGAGCACGTAAGAAACCCCCGCGGTTTCCGGGGGAAGGCACACGCCCCTGCAGCACCGCCCTGATGAGGGCCTGGGACGTTCACGGGGCGGCCTGACCTGCAAGATCCACCGTGCCGGTGAGGGCGGACGCCGCCCACTCGCCTTGTTGATCAGCCCGGGGCAGTGGGGCGACGCTCCGCAGCTCATCCCGGTCATGGAGCGTGTCCGTGTCGCCCGCCGGGATGGCGGGCGACCGCGGACTCGGCCTGGCCACCTCGGTGGAGACAAGGCTTACTCATCCCGTCGCAACCGCCGCTACCTGCGGCGACGCCAGATCAAGCACACGATCCCCGAACCGAAGAACCAGCGGGCCAACAGACAGCACAAGGGCAGCAGGGGCGGTCGGCCCGCTGGCTTCGACAGGACGATCTACAAGCGCAGGAACGAGGTGGAGCGGACGATCAGTGCCCTCAAGAGCTTCCGGGCTGTGGCGACGAGGTTCGACAAACGCGCCTACGTCTTCCACGGCACCGTCACCGTTGCCTCGATCCGGCTTTGGCTCCGGTCGCGACCCACCGGAGAGACCTGGTCGTCCCCCTTCGCCCCGTCAAGCAGCTCCCTCACGATGTCCGCATGCCCCGCGTGCCGTCCGGTCTCCTCGGCGAGATGGATGAGCATCCAGCGGAGGCTGGCGTTGCCGGAGCGGCAGTCGGGGTGGCGGCCGACGTCATCCCAAGAGGCCGCGGCCACGATCTCGTTGCTTCGGGCGCACTGGCCTCGTACGACGCACACGTGCGGCCGGGAGTGCGCCCCATCGCTTCGCGGGAACCGGATGCGCACCACCGGCCGTCGTTCAGGCCCGGGTGTAGCCGCCGTCGGCGAAGAGTTCGGCGCCGGTGACGAACGACGAGGCGTCCGAAGCCAGGAAGAGGGCGGCCTCGGCGATTTCCTCGGCGTCAGCCAGCCGCCCCAGTGGCACGGGGGCCTCGGCGAACTGATCGGCGGCCGGCCCCGCGGCGCCCAGCAGGCCAGGGGTCCGCGTGGGACCCGGGCTGAGCACGTTGACCCGGAATAGGCGCTCCCGTGACTGCCGGGCCCAGTTGTGCACGAGGTTGCTCACCGCCGCCTTCGAGGCGCTGTAGGCCGGCTGGGCATCAACCGGGCTAGGAACGCACCACACGGAGGTCTTCGTGTCCCACCGTAATGCCCGGCTGACCGTTCACGTGACCGTTCACGGCAGGCGGCTGCTCGTCGAACGTGTCCCCAAGTGGATCCGCCGCTGGCGCCGTGCAGGCGAGGCCGGGCTTCTCGACCGTTCCAGCAGGCCGCACCGGACGACACACCGCATCCCGGAAACGGTGGAGGACCGGGTGTGCCAACTGCGGCGGGACCGAAAGCTCGGCCTGGCACGCATCGGCCCGGTGCTGGGCCTGTCCGCCTCCACCATGCACCGCGTCCTGACCCGCCACGGTCTCAACCCCTCGGCCTGGCTGGACCGGCCGACCGGCGCCGTGATCCGCGGCTACGAACACGACCGCCCCGGTGAACTGGGCCACGTCCGACGAATGGGCCTACCAGCGGCCCTGCACCACCAACGCCGAAAGCACTGATGTTGTCGCGTGACCCGGGCGGGCTCGGCCTTCCGCCGAGCCCGCCACGCCGGCTCCATACCGGAGCCGGACTCATGTCACGCCATCAGCGCCGCAGTGTCAGCAGACCCGGACGGTAGGGCAGGAGGCCGTAGTCGCCGCCGGAGTTGGGGCTGCGCCCCTGGTAGAGCAACTGCAGATTGCAGGGATCGACGGTCATGGTCTGATCGGGGCTGGTGCGGATCAGTTCGCCATGGCTGATGTCGTTGGTCCAGGTGGCGCCACTGTTGGCCTTGCCGGCGAAGGGATTGCTCTCGGTCGTGGCCTGGGGTGTCCATGAGCCGTTCAGACTGGTGGCCGTGAACGAGCGGAAGTAGCGGTGGCCCTGCGCGCCGATCGCCTCGACGATCATGAGGTAGCGGTTCTGTCCCTGCAGCTTGTAGACCTGCGGGGCTTCGAACAGGTTGTTCCTCGTATCGCTCATGACCACTGTCGAGGTCGTGCCGAAGCTGCCCGGGAAGTTCCCGATCGGCATACTGGCCCGGTAGATCTTGCCGTTGTCACCGGCGAAGAACAGGTACATGTTCGTCCCGTCACCGATGAGCGTCTGGTCGATGGGTCCTGTTCCGGAGTCGGAGATGCTTCCGGAGAAGAGCACCTGCTGGGATGACCAGCCATTCGGGTTGGTGGGGTCGCTCGATGTCCGGTAGGAGAAGGCGGTCCCGCCCCACTGGTAGGCGAGTACCCAGATGTTCTTCGGTGCGAAGTAGAAGAGCGTGGGCGCCACAGTGGAAGCCGACATCGTGTTCTGGCTGGCCGAGGCCATCTCCGACCAGTTGGTGAACAGGCCGAAGTTCATCGAACCCCATGTCGTCCCCGTATCATGCGTCGTCGCATAGACGAGTTGCCTGCCGTTGTAGGGGGCGACGGTGAAGTCCTTGAGCGAGACCCACCCCGGCTTGGGCTGCGCCAGCGCGCCCGTTGACGTCCAGCGGTATGTCGACGGAAGATCGCACGGGCCGGGGTTGTCGCCGCCGGCCTTGACGAGCTGCCACTGCTGGTTGGTGCCGCCCCAGTCGTCGTACTGGACGACGTTCGCGTTGTCGGCGGTGGAGGCGCCTTGTACTTCGAGGGCCTTGTTGCTGTGGCGCGAGATGAGCCGCACGTAGCCGTCCGAGCTGTCGGCCAGCCGCCACTGCTGGTTGGTGGCGTTCAGGTCGGTCCACTGGACGATCGAGCCGCCGTTCGCGGTGGACCAGTTGTGGACGTCCAGGACCTTGCCGGAGTGGCGGGACTTGATGCGGTAGTAGCCGCCCCCGGAATCGACGAACTGCCACTGCTGCTGGTTCTGATCGTTCCTGGTCCACTGGGTGATGCGGGCGCCGTCGTTGGTCGCCATGTTGTAGACATCCAGGGCCTTGCCGCTGTTGCGGTTGATCAGCACATACGAGGCGTTGGGGTCTACGGTCGCCGCGCCGGCGGGCTGGGCACCGAGGAAGGTGGCCAGGAGCAGCAAGGGCGCGAGGACGGCGAGTAAGCGTCTCAGACGGACCGGGGACGGGTGGCGAAACCACATCAGAGGGCCTCCTTTGGAGGGCGGGGGTGAGGTGACCCCGATGAACCGCGGACCGGACGTGCCGGGGGTAGGTCAATCTCGAAAACGTTTCGGAGAACTCCCGGAAGCTTTGATGCCACAAGCTAGGAATGCGGGGCCCTCTGGTCAAGGTCCTGTCGCCGATCTGTCCACAAACAGCGCCTCCCCTTTTGGGCTTGACAAGCTGTCGCGTCGATCGGAACGCTCCGGAGGCCGGGGGTTCGCCGTCCGGCTCGCCGGGATTCCGGAAAGTTTCGGGTGAGGAACGGAAACTTCTTCTGCGGGGAGTATTGACGATTCATCGTCAATCCTTCAATCTCCCTGCCTGAGAAACCGGCCGTGGTTCGAGATATCGAACCACATTGGTCCTGGGCAATCTGTGCTGCACGACAGATCCGCGCACAGCTGCACGACAGATCCGCGCACCAGAGCACCTGTGCCACCCCGTTTCGTTCCGGTGAGGTTCGCACCAGCGCATCCTGGCTCTTCGCGCAGTTGGAGAGGTACGCGACGCCGCGTGGCGGTCCCCCGGCTGAGCCGCGATGGAGTACCCCCATGCCTGTGTCGAAACACCGCCGCCGCCCGCCGTACGTCACCCGACGGCCGACCGGATGCCGTCCGTGCCGGTCGAGGTCCTCCCGGTTCCATGACCGCGGTGTCCGGTGATTCCGTGCTGCCCGGGTTCCGGCCCGCCCCGTCCGGCTGCCGAGTGGGAGCGGACGACGCATTCCCCCGCGCTTCAGTCCTTCCGTGATTTCTACCTTGGAGGCACAGTCATGGGCTCGTATGCCCTTCCCAGACCCGTTATCCGCCGGAAGATCCGCGGCCTGCTGTTAGCGCTGGTCGTCGGCGTCCTCGGTGCGGTCGCCGCACTGGTCGCGCCGCCGACCGCACACGCCGCCGAGAACACGCTTGGCGCCGCGGCGGCGCAGAGCGGCCGCTACTTCGGTGCCGCCATCGCCTCGGGCAGGCTGGGCGACTCGGCGTACACGACGATCGCGGGCCGTGAGTTCAACTCGGTGACGGCCGAGAACGAGATGAAGATCGACGCCACCGAACCGCAGCGAGGCCAGTTCAACTTCACCGCCGGTGACCGCGTCTACAACTGGGCGGTGCAGAACGGCAAGCAGGTGCGCGGCCACACCCTGGCCTGGCACTCCCAGCAGCCCGGCTGGATGCAGAGCCTCAGCGGCAGCACGCTGCGCCAGGCGATGATCGACCACATCAAGGGCGTGATGGCCCACTACAAGGGCAAGATCACCCAGTGGGACGTCGTGAACGAGGCATTCGCCGACGGCAGTTCGGGGGCCCGGCGCGACTCCAACCTGCAGCGCACCGGCAACGACTGGATCGAGGTCGCCTTCCGCACCGCGCGCGCCGCCGACCCGGCCGCCAAGCTCTGCTACAACGACTACAACGTCGAGAACTGGACCTGGGCCAAAACCCAGGCCATGTACGCCATGGTCCGAGACTTCAAGCAGCGCGGCGTGCCGATCGACTGCGTCGGCTTCCAGTCGCACTTCAACAGCGGCAGCCCCTACAACAGCAACTTCCGCACCACCCTGCAGAACTTCGCCGCCCTCGGCGTCGACGTGGCCATCACCGAACTCGACATCCAGGGCGCCCCGGCCTCGACCTACGCCAACGTGACCAACGACTGCCTGGCCGTCCCGCGCTGCCTCGGCATCACCGTCTGGGGTGTGCGCGACTCCGACTCCTGGCGACCGGAGCACACGCCGCTGCTGTTCAACCGCGACGGCAGCAAGAAGCCCGCCTACACCGCCGTACTCAACGCACTCAACGGCGGTTCCACCACACCCCCTGCGGATTCCGGACAGATCAAGGGCGTCGGTTCGGGCCGGTGCCTGGACGTGCCCGACACCAGTACCACCGACGGCACCCAGCTCAACCTGTGGGACTGCCACAACGGCACCAACCAGCAGTGGACGTACACCGCCGCCGGCGAGCTCAGGATCTACGGCAACAAGTGCCTGGACGCCGCCGGCACCGGCAATGGCACCAAGGTCCAGATCTACAGCTGCTGGGGTGGCGACAACCAGCAATGGCGCCTCAACTCCGACGGATCCATCGTCGGCGTCCAGTCCGGCCTCTGCCTCGACGCCGTCGCAGGCGGCACCGCCAACGGCACCCTGATCCAGCTCTACTCCTGCTCGAATGGCAGCAACCAACGCTGGACCCGCACCTGAAGGGACCTGCCACGAACGAAAGGGTGAATCGATGAAGACCTACGGTGCGGCTTCCCCCGCCCCTCCACGCAGACATCGCTGGTGGTCCCGGGTCGCCGCCGTGGTGGCGGCGACCCTCGCGATCGGCATGCTCGCCGCGGTGAATCCGGCGCCCGCCGAGGCGGCGACGGTGGACACCAATGCGTGGTACGTCCTGGTCAATCGCAACAGCGGCAAGGCGCTGGACGTCTCTGGCACGTCCACCGCCGACGGCGCCCGGGTCAGCCAGTGGACGCGCAACGACGGAGCCAACCAGCAGTGGCAGTTCGTGGACTCCGGCGACGGCTTCTACCGCCTCAAGGCCCGGCATTCGGACAAGGTTCTCGACGTGGCCGGCGCCTCGACCGCAGACGGCGCCGCAATCCAGCAGTGGGCCGACCACAAGGGAGCCAACCAGCAGTTCCGCTTGGCCGACTCCGACGCGGGCCACGTCCGGCTGATCAACCGCACCAGCAGCAAGGCGGTGGAGGTACAGGGCGCCTCCACCGCCGACGGCGGCAACGTCGTCCAGTACACCGACTGGGGCGGCGCCAACCAGCAGTGGCAGATGATCAAGCTGTCGTCCGATGGCGGTGGCGGTGGTAGATGCGGCAGCGCCCCGACTCTGACGAGCGGTACGCACACGATTCAGAGCGGCGGCAAGAGCCGCAGCTTCATCCTCCGGGTTCCCGCCAACTACGACAACAGCCACCGCTACCGGCTGATCTTCGCGTTCCACTGGCGGGGCGGAACCGCCGCCGACGTCGCCTCGGGCGGCACGAGCGGGAACGCCTGGTCCTACTACGGCCAACAGGAACAGTCGAACAACAGCGCGATCCTCGTCGCCCCCCAGGGCCTCGGCAACGGCTGGGCCAACTCGGGCGGTGAGGACATCACCTTCGTCGACGACATGATCCGGCGCATCGAGGGCGGCCTCTGTGTCAACACGGCACAGCGTTTCGCCACGGGATTCAGCTGGGGCGGCGGTATGAGCTACGCACTCGCATGCAGCCGGGCGAACGTCTTCAGGGCCGTCGCGGTCATCTCCGGGGCTCAGATCAGCGGGTGCAGTGGCGGCACCCAGCCCATCGCCTACTTCGGAATCCACGGCGTCAGCGACTCCGTCCTCAACATCGGGCAAGGACGGTCCCTGCGCGACAGATTCGTCAGCAACAACGGCTGCACCCCCCAGAGCCCGCGCGAGCCCGCGCCGGGCAGCCGAACGCACATCACCACCGCCTACTCGGGCTGCCGTGCCGGATACCCGGTCCAGTGGGCCGCGTTCGACGGAGGCCACATACCCGGTCCGGTCGACGGCTCCTCTGGCGAAAGCGGCGTCACCACCTGGACCAAAGCAGAGATCTGGAGGTTCTTCGCACAGTTCCAGTGACACGCCCGCACCACGGAGTGGAGCCAGGAGCATCCTGGCTCCACTCCGTCGACATCTATCCGGATTGAACAGGCCGTGGGAGAAGTGGCTTCCAGGAACACGCCCCCGCGGAGGGAGGTCTCACCAGCCCGGTTCACGGCCTCGCAGGCCGCCACGACCGCGGGTTTGCTGGACGAGGGCGACGGTGGCGTTGATCCCGGCGGCCTCCGCCGTCATGAGATGGTCGGCGGGCCACGCGGAGAAGTTGGCCGACGAGTTGATCGTCCTCATCGCTTCACCGAGTGGACCGCTGCCCGGGTCTGGGCCAAGCTCCACCGCATCATCCTCGACGAACTGGGTTCGCGCGGAGACCTGGGTTGGTCGCGCTGTGCGATCGACTCGGTGAACATGCGAGCCGTGAAAGGCGGAACTGACAGGTCCGAATCCTGTCGACCGGGGCAAGAAGGACTCGAAGATCCACTTGATCATCGAGCGGACAGGGTTACCCCTCTCCATCGGCATCCGCGAATCTCCACGACAGCCAGGCGCTCGAGCCGCTCGTGCGCGGAATCCCGCCGATCCGCTCCCGTCGCGGCCCGCGCAGGCGACGGCCCGCCAAGCTCCACGCGGAAGGCTGGCGTGGATCTCCTGCCGGCGCTGGTGCTGGCTGTGCGGACATCGTCGGGCAGTGCCCGGTCGGGCGGTCGGGGCAGATTCCGCGCAAACCGCTCCCGGGCAGCCGGTCCGGTGCTCGGCGGGTGCTCGGCGAGTTGCGAGGGCTGACTCGTCGGCGGAGCGGTGCCCGCTCAGCTGCCGCAGCACCACGATCATCGCCGGCCGCAGCCACTCCGTCGTATTTTGCTGGCGCGTAGGCCCCTCATCCGGCTTCTTGCAGCCTGGAGCATTCGGGCAATGCCCAAAGGAGCACCGCGCGGTGGCGGAGCGCCGAGGGCCGCGCTGCCCGCCCGGAACCTCCCCGGGTCGGCTGAAGACCTCAGAGGGCTGCGGGAGGTGCGAGGGGGAGGTCTCAAGCGGGCAGCTTCATGTCGATGACGAAGCTGATCTCGATGACCTGGCCGGGCAAGGTCAGTTCGGCGATGCCCAAGACCGTGCTGACCGGGCGGTGGTCGCCGAAGTACGCCCGGTTGCCCGCCGCCGTCGCCGCGGCGTTCTCCCGCAGGTTCACCACGTACAGGGTCTGCGAGACGACCTGGTTCCGGGTGGCGCCGTAGTGGTCCAGGACCCTGTCCATGTTGGCGTAGGTCTGCTTGAGCTGGGCGTCGAAGTCGCCCGCGTAGAGGAACTCGCCTGCCTCGTCGAACGAGAGCTGTCCAGAGACGTGGATCAGCTCACCGGACTTGATCGCCTGCGAGTAGCCGAAGTCGCTCTCGGCCGGTACGTCGTAGGTGAAGACATCAATGGTGGTCATGGTGCTCGCCCTTCTGGTCTGCTCTCTTGTGGTTACTCGGAAACTGTAGGAGAGTGATGCCTGACCTGGAAGAACGCACTTTTCGGTGACTGAGGAACCTGATGGTGACCAAGCATCTGCTCAAGGGCCTGCCTGAGGACGCTGACCTGCGGCGCGCGGACTCCCTGGCGCGAGAGATCTTCTCGGACGTCGCCAACAAGTGGGCGCTCCTGATCATCGAGGCGCTCGGTGAACGCACCCTGCGCTTCAGCGAGCTGCGGAACGAGGTCGAGGGCGTCAGCCACAAGATGCTCACCCAGAACCTGCGCATGCTGGAGCGCAATGGCCTGGTCGACCGGAAGGTGCACCCCACCGTGCCGCCGCGGGTGGAGTACACCCTCACCGAGCCGGGCCAGGGCCTGCGCACCGCGGTCGATGTCATATGCGGCTGGACCCACCAGCACCTCGGTCACATCGAGAGCGCACGGGGCCGTTTCGACGCCCGACTGTGACCATCCACGAGCCTCCAGGCGCCTCACACGGCGACGTCAGGTGAAGCCGACGGCGCCGCCCTCGTCGGCACAGGCAACCTGATCACAGCGCTCCCGAGCGAACCGGCTTGCGGACGAGTTCAAAGGGACTGTCGCCGCGAACGCCGAGCCACCGGGAAAGTGATGCCGAGGACTCCGCCCACGCCGCTGCCGAGCACCAGGCCGATCGCCATATTGTCGAAGACGGACAGGCCGAGCACGACCCCATCGGGACGCCTACCAGCATGCCTACAACAAACCCTGTGGCAGGAAACGGGGTTCCGTCTTCGTCATCGTTTGTCACACGCTCATTGCGCCGAACGCCATGAGAGGCGGGTCTGCTGAACGCGCTGCGGTCGCTGCCAGAACTGATGGGGCGCAAGAAGGTCGGCCCGGCCGAGATCGACACCGGCCTGCTGACCGGGTCGTGGCGGCGCCTGGTGCTGGCGGCACCGCACCTGGAGCCGGCACGGTGGACTGGAAGGCGTACAGTTCTGCGTCCTGGAGTAGCTGCACCGGATGCTGCGGAGCAAGCAGGTGTTCGCCAAAAACTCCTCCGAGTGGGTGACCCGCAGGCGAAGCTGCTGGCCGGTGAGGTGTGGGAGCAGAGGCGCGGCCGACCGTGCTGGCTTCGCTGAACCTGCCCGGTGAGGCGGGCGGGCACCTGGAGAGCCAGCATGGGCACATCAGGCGCAGATCATGCAACCGCGGGCCCCTCGGGGAAGTCACCCGGCTCACCATGCCCCCCCTGATCACCTCCTGCTTCGCCTTCTAGCACGATGATTACAATGATGACCACCGCACACGTCAGTCCACTTACGAGGCATATGAGAAATGGCTGAGCTCCGGGCTCTGTGGAATCTCCGGGGAATTTTTCTCCAATCCGGATAGCGAGATCAGTGAGAGACATCTCACCGTTTGCCTCGGCGACGATATCAACGAGCTTGCTAATCCTTTCGTGGTCCTTTCGCAGCGTATCGAAGATATAGCGCAAGTAGCCCATTGGGCCATCGTGAAGTCGCAGCTGGGCTCGCGCCAACCGCACCATCTGGGGGTCACCCTGTAGCTCGGTGATCCTCTCATTGATTTCGGACCATGAGACACCGGTGCGATTGACTTCTTCATGAAGATCAACGACTGCCTCTGCCGTTCGCCTTAGTTCGACTTGGATGGTTTTCAGCGAGTTCGCTAGATATTTCACCTCTACGAGAGAGTCTTGAATGGTGCGATCTTGTTTGACGAATTCACTCAATTGATCATTGAGGTTTTGTCGCAGCGCGGGAAGGGTGAGAAGTCCGAGTCGAAGGCGCCTATACGGCCGGTAGGTCCACACCTCGTTGCCCTTTACTGTTCCAGTCAGACAAAAGAGCTCACGAAGACCTCATCGGTTTCCTGGTAGAGGCGATGAGAGGCTTCCAAGGAATGGGTGATAGCGGCCTGTTTGTCGTTGAAGACGCCCAAGTCGTTGAAGAGTGCGGTATCCGCGAGAGTAATGGCATCGAGAGCTACGTCCTCATCAAGCGCACGCCGAACACCCTCGATCGCTTCGAGGATATCTGCTGATGCGGTTGCAATCTGTCGCCACAATTGATGAAGGGCGGTGAGGGCGCTGTCCAGCGCTTCTTCAATTCTATCGTGGGCTGGATCGAATATATTCTTCGCTCCTGAAATTATGCTTGCGGTGGCACCGATGCCTTGAAGGACGGCGAGGGCAGTCATGTAGCAGTCCTTTCAGAGCGGCGCGCCCTTGCGACTGTGACACAGTCAACGGCCAATAGGTGGGTCACACGCGCCGTCCACCTGACAGCTTCGGGCCCCGCCCCCCGACTCGCCTGGTACGTATGGCTGTAATTTCAGGGTCGCGTGGTCATGACCCCACTGCAACTCGGCAGCCGAGACAACGACAAGTCGCACGTCCAACGCATGGGTACGGGCTCGTGAAGAGTTGAAAGGGCCTTGCGGGCTTTGAGGATCACCCGTCGATGTCGACAGCGACCCGCGTCCCGAGCACAAGCGGCAGCGCGACCTCGACGACCTCGCTGAAACAGGCCACCGAGCTAGTCGAGCGATTCGACCGCGCCACCGCGGCGTTCACCGACGACCAGGGCGAGATCCGGCCCGAGCATCGGGCGGAATACCAGCGGGCCGTCTCGAACCACCGGTTCGAGGGCTGGGGCCTGGTACGCACCCTCTCCACCCTCGATGGCCGATGACCTGGGTACACATGCCGATTTCTTGTCCAAATCAACCGGTGTAACGAGGTTATACCGCCCCGGCCGAAGCCTGGTGGGCGCGCGACGGCCGCGAGTCCAACACCACCTACCTCAACAACGGAGAGGAGAAGCTGACGCCGCAAGAGGCCGCCGCAACCATCGCCAAGCAGTTCAGGCACGAGGGTGCGCTCACCGACATCAAGGTCTGGCAGGAGACCCCCGAAGCGCGCAGGGCAGCAGCCGCGGGGTCTACGACGCGAGCCGGGACGAGCGCCGGATCGAGGACCTGACCGAGGAGATCGCCTACTGGGAGGGCATCGTCGCGCAGGCCAAGGTGGACGGCGTGAAGCTCTGGGAGGCCAGCGACTTCGCACCCGGCGACTTCGCGATGTGCCGCGGCTCGTGGTACCAGGTGAAGCGGGTCAACCCCAAAACGCTGTCGATCGAGTGGAACCTGCGGCTCGCCCCCAAGCAGGTGATGGCACTGGAGGACGCCACCGACAGCGGCACCACCTTCACCCACCCCGCCGACTACACGAGGGTCAGGGCCCGATGCCCGGAGGCAGCGATGCTCGCCTTCCTCGCCGAAGGCAAGGTGCCCGGCACGAAGTCGGCGTGGAAGGCCCACGAGGCGCAGCCGGCGAGCGAGGTCCGCGCCGCCCAGGCGGCGAAGCCGAAGCCGAAGAAGCGCAGCGACCCGAAGATCCCGAAGAAGGTAAAGGTCGAATGCCGGTGGGACGCCACCGAGGCGACGCTGACGTTCCTCGACGGCAAGAACCAGCCGCACAAGCTCCGCGAGCCGGTCACCATCCAGGCGCCCGAGGGGGCAAGTCCACCGAGTCGGTCTGGTCCAGGGTGCTGCTGGCCGAGGTCACCCGGTACCTGACCGGGGAGGGCTTCCGGTACAGGGGGAGCCACTGCTGGCCGACCCGGGTGAATTCCGAGTTCGGCATGGTCGACGCCCTGTTCGCCAACGCGGGCGTCGACGGGTTCGCACCGTTCGAGGCGACCAGCGAGGAACTCTTCGACCAGCTGCTGGCCATCAACGCCAAGGGCCCGTACTTCACGGTGCAGAAGCTCGCTCCGCTGCTGGCGGAGGGCGGCGGCGTGGTGTTCACCACCTCCGTGGTGAACGTGCTGGGGCTTCCGATGCTCAGTGCGTACGCGGCCGGCAAAGCGGCGGTGCGCTCGATGACCCGCGGCCTGGCCTGGGAGCTGCTTCCGCGCAAGGTCCGTGTCAACGCGGCCACCGTCGCGGTCGTCGGCGAAGTCCCGCTCAAGCGTCTGCGGCACGCGATCGCCTGCTTCCCGACGGTCAGCGAGATCTGGTGCTTCCTCCTCGCCGTCTACGAGCACGAACGCACGCCCCGCACCTGGCCCAGGGCCCGCATCGACGCGTCGCATCGACGCCCTTGACGAACATAACCGCACCAGGACAGCGGGCGGGCCCGGGGCGCGGGCGGCCCGCCTCAAGCGGGCCGCACCTTCGTCACGAAACCCACCGGTTCTCGGGGATCCGGGCCCGGACGCGCGCCCCCCTCGCGCTGGAGCACGATCAGGGCCACGTCGTCGGCGAGCGGCCCGCCCGTATGTGCCCGCAGGTCCGCGCCGATGCTGTGCACGAGCTCATCCGGACGCTGATCGGCCCAAGCCGTCACCCGCTCCACGAGGGGGTAGAAGCTGCCCATGCTGTCCCGGGCCTCGGTGACTCCGTCCGTGTACAGCACCAGCCGGTCACCCGGGGCGAAACGGAAGGTCAATGGGGCGTACTCGGTCTCCGTCAGGGTGCCAAGACCCAGCGGGGGAGCGGGAGCAGTGACTTCCAGGGGCGTGACCTGCCCCTCGTGCAGCAGAAGCGGCGGCAGATGGCCGAAACTGATCAGATGGGCACAGAACTGGTTGTCCGGGATCTCCAGCACGGCCGCCGTGATGAAGTGTTCACTGGCCCATTCGTCAGGATCCCCGTGGTGCGACTGACCCAGGTCCCACCGCACATCGGATTCCAGGGCGGACGCGAGCCCGGACAGTGTGGAGTGCCGGTGCGCGGTGAAGCGGAAGGCGCCGAGGACGGTCTCGATGTCCCCGATGGCCCCGAGCCCCTTGCCGCGCGCGTCCCCGATGATCAGCCGGGTCGGGCCGGGCCCGCGGACCAGTGCGTACAGGTCTCCACCGATACGGGCTTCGGTCTCGGCGGCCACGTACGTCGACGCCAGGGACACCGCTCCCGCGCGTCGCGGCAGTGGCCGCAGCAGCACGGACTGCGCGGCTTCCGAGACCTGGCGCGCCCTGGCCAGGTGGCGCAGATGTTGCTCGCGCAGACGGGTGGCGATCAGGAGCAGCGCCGAGAACAGCACCAGGGACAGCATCTGCACGAGTACGTTCTCGGTGGTCAGCGCGCGTCGTTCGGCCCCCGCGACGACCAGCGCCGCCAGGGCGAGCAGAGCGGTGACGGCAGTACGGCGGGTATCGGCGAAGGTGGCGGCGAGTGCGAGCGGGATGACCAGCAGATGGGCGAGGTGGATGTCCGGCGGCAGGAACCAGTCGGCCACCGGAATCGCCACGATCAGCACGGACCACAGGGCCACCCATCGGTAGCCCCGCCATCCGCTCGGTGCCCCAGTCGTCTGCAAAGGTGATCTGCGCTGCATCGCTCTCCCAGGTTCGGCGCGCACGGCAATGAGGCGTCGCCGTTCGGTACGCACACCGAGCTGCATCAGGGCATAGGGCGCCGGGAAGAGCAGCCGTTCGTACGTCCACAAACTGCTGTATCCGGCCGCCTCGGCCGTTCTGGCTGCTTCGACGACACCGGGGCCGCTGCCGCTGCTACTGGTGTGGTATGAGAGCATACGTCCACTATCCAGCCATATAAATGGTACGTATGGGCTGCCGGTCTTCTCGGTTGCGGTCGCTTCGCACATGCGCCGGCCGGAAGGTCTGGTATTTCCACGTTGATCGCCGGGTCGCCGCTCTTCAGCACACGGGCGCCCGTGGCTGACCCCGGGCGGCGCCAGTGCGGTGTCGAGCGCTCTGTCCTGGAGCTTCTCGCCGCTGATGGCATGACGAAGGTCAGGCGCGGCGGCCGTAGGCGCGCGGATCCGCGGGCTGCTCGGACTGGGGAAGCCCGCCGACCACGAGACGGTAGGAGTCGATCACGAGCTCCTTCACCAGCTTCTCGTCGATGGTGCCCCCGGCTGCCACCGTGATCCAGTGCCTCTTGTTCAGGTGATAGCCGGGGTAACGTCTGCGTACCGCTTACGCAGGCTGCGGCGTCGTCCGGATGAGCTTTGAGGATCACGACGGGGCGCCCCGGCATGTCGGTCATGGGCATGAAGACCTTGCCGCGCACCTCGCCCGCCGGCCGGACTGTGGCCGTCGCTCCCTACGGGCGTACGCGGATGATTGTCTTCCCGTTGCGTCGCGTGGTCGGGTTGAGGGCACCAACGGCATCATCGAAGCTCGCGACGTCACCGATGTTTGTCCGCAGCCGTCCGTCCCGGACCCGCTGCACGATCTCGCCCAGTCCGGCACGATCGGCCTCGACAACGAAGTCCACCGCCAGGCCGTCAGCGGGCCGCGCCTCGGCCGGGCCGACGACGGACACCAGCGTTCCTCCGGCCTTGATCAGGGCGGCGGACCGCCTCTGAACGTCGCCACCGATGACATCGAAGACCAGATCGACGCCGCCGACGTCTTGCAGCGCGTCGTTCTCGAGATCGACGAACTCCTGCGCGCCGAAGTCGAGCGCCTTCTCACGGTCGGCGGCGCGTCCGGTGCCGATGACGTAAGCGCCGGCCTCACGTGCGAGCTGGGTCACCATCGTCCCGACTGCCCCGGCCGCGCCATGGGCGAGGACGGTCTGGCCGGCCTGAAGGCGGCCGTGCTGGAACAGCCCCTGCCACGCGGTCAGACCTGAGATTGGCAGGGACGCGCCTACTGTGAAGTCGACGTCGCCGGGCAGCGGCGCGAGGTTGCGTGCTTCGATCGCCACGTACTCCGCCAGGGAGCCGTCGCGGTGCCAGTCGGCGAGACCGAACACCCGCTGCCCGACCGACAGCCCCGTCGTGCCGTAGCCGAGGGCGGTGACCACTCCGGCCAGCTCGTGGCCGGGGATCGACGGTGTCTTGTCACGGCCGGCGCGATCGGTCCAGGTCGATGGCCACTCCAGCTCAGTCGGGACGAAGCCCGATGCATGAATCTGGACGATGACGTCGTTGATCGCTGCGGGCGGCTCGGGCCGCTCCGTCGGTGTCATCCCGGCCGTTCCCGCGGCCTGGTCGGTTACCACAATGGCTTTCATGGAGATCGTCCTCTTCCCTGCATGTGGTGTGGGTCCTGGTGTCCGAGCGGATGTTGAGACGAAGGTGAACGACTGAAGTCTCGGGTCATTGATTCCCACAGGGGCGCCGGATTCCTCGGGTGATCTGCCACGTGTTCAGTCGGGTCGCGGCGACCAGCTGCCGGGTGTGCAGCCCGGCGGGGCGGGCTTCCCGTACGTCGCCGCGGTCTCGGCGGTGCCTCCGTCGCCCTGACCGCGCAGCCCCGCGGGCCGCGAGAAAGCACAAGGGTCACCCCCGCTCGCGCGAGGGTGACCGTCGCTGGGACCCAGGGGTTCCTTCCCCCGGGGCTACTGCCCTCTTGGGGCCGAAGCTCCGTCGTCCGGAAGGCTACGTGCGGGGGAGCGAGGTGTTGGTGATCGGGAGCGGCTGGTCCGCGCCCGCCACATAAAGGTCCGTCGGAGCCGTGCGCAGCTTGAACGTGTCGTCCTCACGCGAGACGCGCACGGACAGCACGAAGAAGCCGTCGTCCTCGGCGGTGGTCTTCACACGGTACTCGTTCTCCCAGTAGGTCTGAAGGAAGACCTCGGTGCCCTGGGGCTCGACCCCTTCGGGGAGGCTGACCTTGCCCTGCACGGTGAGGATGTCGCCCGCCTTCACCTTCTTCTTGTTGACCTGGTAACTGACGGAGCTGGGCTTGGCGCTGGCAGCCACGGTGGTGTCCGCGTAGTAGCCGTCCTGCGGGGTGTTGGGGTCGCCGTCCTCGTCGTAGAGGGCCGTGATCTGCACCCGGTGCTGGACATTGAGCAGGCTGCTGCCGCTCACGTGGTCGATGTCGACGTCGGGGATGGTGAATTTCCCGTTGGCGTCGGTGACCGGCGTGCCCAGGTCGCGCGGCTCGTAGTAGTGGGGGTCGATCGGGTCGCCCCACGGATTCCAGGTGGTGAAGAGGACGACTTCCTGGATGGTGACGGGGATGTTGGGCGCCGGGGTGCCGTCGGCCTTGGTGACGGTGCCGGTGACGTCGACGTTGCGGTTGTCGAAGTCGGTGCTGGTCGGGTTGGTGCTCACGGTCAGCACGTAGGCGTCGCCGGGGGAGGCGTCCGAGGGCTTCGCCGAGGCGGCGGGCGTGGACAGGGCGCCTGCGGCGAGCAGGAGCGCGGCGGTGGCGGCAAGCCGCGTCGGCAGAGACTTCCTGGGCACGGGTCAACTCCAACTTCTGTCGGGACTGCAGGAGTCGCGCCGGGCGGCACCGGTTCCGCCGCAGCGCAGGTGTGCGACGCACCGGGTTCGACCGGCGGGGTGGGGCGGGAGTTGTCCCTGGTGCGGCCGCTGTTACGCGGCTGTGGCAGGAGAGGGGTTTGTCCGGGTCGCGTGTTCACCTGGATGTCAGCCGCAGGCCGCCCCGCATCGCCCTCGGCGAGCGGATGATGGCGAGTTGGCGTGGAACAGGAAGGGTGACCCTTCCGCACGGGGCATGTGGTGTGAGGTGTGAGTGGCTGACTGTCACGCAGCATGTGCACGGCCTTATCCATAGGGCCGCGCGGTGCGAAAGCGGTGCCCGCTGGGCGGGCGCGACGTCGCCGCGGACACCCACCTGGCCGGATCGGCCGTGGAGTGCCGGTGAACTTGCCCGCCCCACGGGGTCGCGCTTGTCAGAGGTCAGAACCGGTGTTCCCTACGGGCATGCCGAGCAGCGCGAAGATTGAGCCAGGGAACGAGGACCCGTCGCGACCGCACCGCTGCTCGGTATCTGCTGGGTGGCGCAGTGGATGTTGCCGCCGCCGAGGAGGAGTTCGCGGGTAGGGAGGCCGACGACCGTGTGGTGCGGGTGGATCCTGGCCAGGCGGGCGAGGGCTTCGTCGTCGTGTTCGGGGTCGAGCAGGGGGACGAAGAGGTGGTCTCGCGTGGTGTAGAAGTTGGTGTAGGAGGCGGCGAGCCGGGGGCGTGGCACGGTGCCGGGGGTCGGGACGCCGTGATGGTCGATGCCTCGAAGCTCGACGTCGGTTGCGTACAGCGGGCCGGGCAGCGGCAGTTTCTCCACCCGGAGGGTTCGGCCTCTGGCGTCCTGGACGTTTCCCAGATCTTCCAGGGCGCGTGCGCTGCGCTCGTACTGGGGGTCGCTCGTGTCGTCGGTCCAGGTCAGACAGACCACCCCGGGGGCGGCGAAGCACGCCATGTTGTCCACGTGGCCGCGCGTGCCGTCGTGAGCGAGGCCCCACTCGATCCACACGGTGCGGGTCACTCCGAGGTAGGCGGCCATGAGGTGATGCATGGCGGTGCGTGAGGGGGCGTCGTTGCGGGCGGGGTCGAGCAGGGCCTCGGCCGTGACGAGGGCGGTTCCCTGCCCGTCGACGTGGAAGGAGCCGCCCTCCAGCACGAGCGGGGCGCGGTAGCGGTCGGTGGCGGTGAGGTCGAGCACCCTTTGGGCGTACTGGTCGTCGGTGGCCCAGTACGGGTAGCGGTTGCCGTAGCCGTTGAAGGCGAAGTCCACGCCGCGGCGCCGCCCGGTGCCGTCGACCACGAAGGTGGGGGCGATGTCCCGGGCCCAGCCCAGCCAACTGGTCGTCTCCACCACCCGGACGCGGGAGTCGAGGCGGGAGCGGGCGTGTGCGTACTGGTCGCCGGTGACCGTGACGGTGACTGCCTCCCCCGTGTCCGCGACGGCGTTGGCGAGCGCGGCGAGGGCGCGCTGCGCGGGGCGGGCTCCGTCGCGCCAGACGTAACCGTTCTGCGGCCACGTCATCCAGCATCCGTCGTGCGGCTCCCATTCCGCCGGCATGCGGAAGCCGTCCGCGGCGGGCGTGCTGTCCACGGTCCTCATCGTGCACCCCCGCGATGGTGTTCGAGGACGGAGGCGACCGACGGCGGCGCAGGCTCTGGGTCCCGCGTCCGCGAAGGCACGTGAGTGGTGATACGGGTGCGCGCATTCTGGCGGTGGCGGATCATCCACACGACGAGCGGGATGAGGACGGCGAATTCCAGCGGTGGCGTGAGCGAGGCGGCCGTGGACACCGGCAGGGTCAGTACGAGCAGCACACGCGCCACGGCCTCTGCCATGAGTCCGGCGCCGCACACCAGCGTCTCGGTGCGGTGCGCGCGGAGCAGGATCGGCTCGTGCAACGGCTGACCGTGCAGCCTGTCGGCCAGATAGGCGGTGGCGGGCGTGGCGGTGAGGCAGCTTGTGAGGAACACCAATCCGGCGAGGGCGCTGACCAGCGGGTCACGCAGGAGCAGCGGCCGGGGTTCGGAGGTCACGGCGGCGAAGGCGGCCGACAATCCGTACATGAGGAGCATGGCAAGGGCCAGGCCGTCGGCACGCCGGTCGTGCAGGACGGTGGCGGCGAGCCAAAGGGCCGCCACTGCGGTCGCGGTCAGGAGCGCGGGGAGCGTGGCCACACCCGCGAGGAGGCAGCCGTAGTACGCAAGGGGCGAGATGCCCAGGTCGAGGGCCAAGCGGGCCAGGCGGCCGAGGCGGCGCGGGCGCGCGGGCGCCGGCGGCCGGGCCGACTGCGGTACTGAACGCGATGATGTCGGCTCCGACGGGTCCATGGCTTCTCCTTGGTCCTGGTCACCGGGACGGCGAGCTGTGGCGGCGGTCCCATTTATTTAGCACGACCGTGCTAAAAAACCGTAGCACGGTCGTGCTATAAAAGCCGGGTGCCGAAGATGGTGGATCCTGAGCAGCGCCGCCGCGACGTCGTGGACGCCGTCTTCCGGGTCGTGGCCCGCGGCGGCATCCAGCAGGCCACTCTCCGGAACGTCGCCGCCGAGGCCGGCCTCGCCGTCGGGTCCGTACGGCACTACTTCGCCAGCCACCGCGAGCTCCTGATGGCCGCGGCCCGCGAGATGGTGCGCCGGGTGGATCTGCGAGTGGCGGCCCAGCGGGAGCGGCGGCACCCCGGGGACGACCCGCACCTGGTGGCGCAGGAGGTGATGGGACAGTTCCTGCCACTCGACGCGGCGCGCGCCGACGAGACCGCGGTCTGGCTGGACTTCGTCGCGGCTGCCCGCACCGACCCCGCCCTGGGCGAGATCGCCGCCGAACTCCACGACGGGCTGCGGGACGTCGCCGGGCGTCTGCTGCACCGTCTGGGCGTGGACGATCCGGTGGCGGCGGAGCATCTCGCCGCAGTACTCGACGGACTCGCCCTTGGCGCGACGCTCCACCCCGACCGCCTGAGTCCGGACACCATCCGGGCCGTCCTGCACCGGCACCTGACCCAACTGCCCGGCGCGGCTGACGAGTCCGAGCACCCGGACGAATAGGTGCCGCGCGGCAGACTCCGGGGGCCTTCCACACGGCCCCAGCGCGACGGCGCTCAAGCACGGCCGCACGCCGGGGCCTGGGTGATGACGTCCAGTCGCTCAGCCACGCTTCCGTTCCGGCAGGGCCTGGTGCGGCCGTCGGCCTGCTCGCACATGCGGTGCGACGACGGGATCCGCCCGGACACCGCGGCGAGTGCGAGCACCGCGACAACGTGATCCACCTCCGGCGCGCTCGCCGAGCCCGGACCGCGGCGCAGGGCAAGGTGCCCACCTACGGCCGACGGCAGGTCGGTGCGGCCCCCGCATGGCGGCCTGGCTAGGTGCCGGTCACGGTCGACGGTCTGTTCCTGGCTGGCCCAAGGCGGACCGGATCCCGGAAGGCGCTGCACGCTGCGTCTGTACCGCGTTCGAGTTCTCAAGCCGACGCCTGGGAAGGCCAAGCGGCCGCGCCGGGAACAACTGGTCCGGCCAGCACTGTTGCATCGACCGAGGGACCGGCGTCGCACGGGTGTGAACAAGGTCATCCGCCCCGACAGGATCCGGGCCCCGGGGATCGTGGCATGTCCGCCGCGCACCCGGACCAAGACGCATTTCCGCTGGAGGACTGTTTCATGACTGACCGGCCCTTGACGCTCATGGCAGTGCATGCCCACCCCGACGACGAGGCCACCGGGACCGGAGGGGTCCTCGCGCGGTACGCGGCGGAAGGCATCCGCACGGTTCTCGTGACGTGTACCGACGGCGGTTGCGGTGACGGACCGGGGGGTGTCAAGCCAGGCGATCCCGGGCACGATCCGGCGGCCGTCGCCTTGATGCGCCGTCAAGAACTCCAGGCAAGCTGTGACGTCCTGAAGGTCAGCGATCTGGTGATGCTGGACTATGCCGACTCCGGGATGACGGGCTGGCCGAGCAACGATGCTCCTGGATCCTTCTGGCAGACCCCCGTGGAGGAAGGCGCCGCCCGACTCGCGGAACTCATGCGGCACTACCGGCCCGATGTGGTCGTCACCTATGACGAGAACGGCTTCTACGGCCACCCCGACCACATCCAGGCCCACCGCATCACGATGGCGGCGTTGGAGATGACCGCACTGGCACCGAAGGTGTACTGGACGACGATGCCCCGCTCGATGATGCAGCGGTTCGGGGAGACCATGCGCGAGTTTCATGAGGACATGCCGGAGCCGGATCCCGCCGAGGCTGCCGCGATGGCCGAGATCGGTCTCCCCGACGACGAGATCACCACGTGGGTGGACACCACCGCGTTCAGCGGTCAGAAGTTCGATGCGCTGGCCGCGCATGCCAGTCAGGGCGAGAACATCTTCTTTCTCAAGATGGGCAAGGAGCGGTTCGGCGAGTTGATGGGCATGGAGACCTTCGTACGTGTCAAGGACGCCACTGGCGCGGCCGTACCCGAGAATGATCTCTTCGCTGGACTGCGCTGATCCGACCGTCCGACCGGGACCTTGGGAAAGCTCATCGGCCGCACAGCGCCGATCGAGCGCGTCACACACCCGGAGGCTTGTCCACGCCGCGTTCTGGTCAGGCAGCCCGCGACTACCTGGCAACGGTACAGGTGGAAGACCCGCGGGCTGCCAACTCAGAGGGTGCGCGAGGGCCAGGTCACAAGCCCGGCGGCTCACAAGCCCGGCGGCCCGCTCCGCCCGGGACGCCTCTTGAACAGCGGCGCCACGCCGGAACCGCACGGACTCCCGGGCCCGGGTGCCCAGGGCTGGAAGGTCAATCCGATGGGCACGGAACGCCCGGACATGGTTCGACCGGGCCGCCGGGTGGTGGCGCGCGGTGGCGGGAGCCGATATGGCCCACCAGCGGTCTCTGTGGCCTGATGTGCCACTACACTGCGCCCGGCACCACAGGACACACACCAGCTGGCCGGAAGTGAACGGGGAGCGGCATGGCTACGGGGGGATGGGG
>NZ_JAEEAP010000439.1 GCF_016103465.1 Streptomyces sabulosicollis | reverse complement strand
CCCGTGCACCCATGCGCCCCGCCGTGCCGTCACCGCGCACCCCGGGCCCCCGACGGCACCGCCCGTGCGGGGGCCCGGCCGTAACCCTCGTTGACGGCGGAAGTTGTCCTGTGCGTGGAAGAGACCATGGACGTGACAGGACCATCGCGGTGCGCCGCGGGAACCTCGCAGATCCCTCAGCAGCGCGGGGAGCGGCTGCGCGACGCGGCGGTGCGGTACGCCGAGGAGCGGCATTGGGACGTGCTCTCCGGCGCCTGGCTCGAGGCCGTGGACGGGGTGGAGCGCTGCTCCTGCGGAACCCCCGACTGCCCGGCCCCCGGCGCCCATCCGACCGGCCGGGACTGGGTGAACCAGGCCACCGGCAGCGCGGTCGTGATCCGCCGCATGTGGGCCAGGACGCCGCGCGCCGCCATCCTGCTGCCCACCGGCCGCACCTTCGACGCGCTCGACGTCCCGGAGTCCGCGGGCTGTCTGGCGCTCGCCCGCATGGAGCGCCGCAGGGTCGAGCTGGGCCCGGTCACCTGCACCCCCGGGCGCCGGATGCTCTTCTTCGTCCTCCCGGGCGCCGCCGCCAAGGTCCCCGACCTGGTGCGGAAGCTGGGCTGGCCGCCGAACGCGATCGACCTGACCGCCCGCGGCGAGGGCGACTACGTGGTCGCGCCACCGACCCGGGTGGGCCTGCGCGGCCCCATCCAGTGGGCCCGGCGGCCCACCGCCGCCAACCGCTGGCTGCCCGACGCGGAGGAACTGGTGAGCGCCCTGGCCTACGCCTGCGGCCGCGAGCGCCGCTGACCCTCAGGAGGGCTCCCCGGGCCCGCCCCTATCGTGGAGCGACGGGCGGGGCGTCACGACCGGCCCCCGCGTGATACGTCAGTGGGACACGTCCCACAGGAAAACGGGGTAAGCCGGTGCCGCAGGAGCGAGCAGCAGACAGCACACAGCCACAGTCGTCCCGAGCCGCCGCCGTGCGGGTGAGCGGCCTGTGGAAGCGTTACGGGGAGCAGATCGCGGTCGCCGGGATCGATCTGGAGCTGCCCGCCGGGCAGTTCATCGGACTCGTCGGCCCCAACGGCGCCGGTAAGACGACCACGCTCTCGATGATCACCGGCCTGCTGCGCCCCGACAAGGGCACCGTGGAGATCGGCGGTCATGACGTCTGGCGGGACCCGGTCGAGGTCAAGGCGCGGATCGGGGTACTGCCGGAGGGGCTGCGGATGTTCGAGCGGCTCTCCGGCCGGGAGCTGCTCACCTACACCGGGCGGCTGCGCGGGCTGCCCGGTGCGGAGGTCGACCGGCGCGCCACCCAGCTGCTGGACGTGCTTGATCTCGCGGGCTCCCAGAGCAAGCTGGTCATCGACTACTCCACCGGTATGCGGAAGAAGATCGGGCTGGCCGCCGCGCTGCTCCACAACCCCGAAGTCCTCTTCCTCGACGAGCCCTTCGAGGGGGTCGACCCGGTCTCCGCCCAGACCATCCGCGGCGTCCTGGAGCGCTACACCCGCTCCGGCGCGACCGTCGTCTTCTCCAGCCATGTCATGGAGCTCGTGGAGTCGCTGTGCGACTGGGTGGCGGTGATCGCGAACGGGCGGATCCGGGCCCACGGCCCGCTGGCCGAGGTGCGGGGCGACGCGCCCTCCCTTCAGGACGCCTTCCTGGAACTGGTCGGCGCCAACCGGCGCGAGGCGGGTCAGAGCCTCGACTGGCTGGGCGGCGGCGCCCGATGACGCTCACCGACCCGCTCGACGCCAAGGGCCCGCTCGGCACCGCGGCGCCCGTACCGCCCGCCGTCCCCACCGGTTCCCCCACCCCCGTCTTCGTCTCCCTGAAGCTGGCGCTGCTCCGCAACGGGCTGCGCCAGTCCAGCGGTCGGCGGGCCGCGTACCTCACCTCGCTGGTGATGGCCATGCTGTTCGCCGTGTTGCAGCTGCTCGGCCTGGTGCTGCTGCGCGGTACGCACCACGTCGACGCGCTGGTCACGCTGTTGACGGCGGTGCTCGCCCTCGGCTGGGCGGTGATGCCGCTGTTCTTCCCCGGCGGCGACGAAACCCTCGACCCGACGCGGCTGGTGATGCTGCCGCTGCGGCCGCGCCCGCTGATCACCGCGCTGCTGGTCTCCTCGCTGATCGGCATCGGCCCGCTGTTCACCCTGACCCTGGCGGCCGGTTCGGCGATCGCCGTCGCGCACGGTGCGGCGGCCGCGGCGGCGGGCGTTCTGGCCGTGGTGCTGACGGTGCTGGTGTGCGTGGCGCTGGCCCGCGCCGTCGCCACGGCCAACACCCGCCTCCTCACCAGCCGTAAGGGCCGCGACATGGCGGTGCTCAGCGGTCTGTTCGTGGCGATCGGCGCGCAGTTCGTGAACCTCGGGGCCCAGCAGCTTGGTGGCGAGAACGGACTGTCCGTGCTGGAACCGGCCGCCGCGGTGCTGCGCTGGGTGCCGCCCGCGGCGGCGGTGGACGCCGTCCAGGGCGTGAGCGACGGCGCGTACGGGGTCGCCGCGGCCCAGTTCGCGCTGACGGTGGCCGCGCTGGCGCTGCTGATGTGGTGGTGGCGGGGCACCCTCACCCATCTGATGACCACGCCGGACGCCTCCACGCTCCAGGCGGCGGCCCCGCGCGAGAAGCGGGGCCCCGGCGCGGCCGACACCCCGGACGCCGCGGGCCCGTTCGCCCGGCTGCTGCCCTCCGGCCGCACCGGCACCGTGCTGCTGCGGACGCTGCGCTATGCCGTGCGGGACCCGAAGACCAAGTCGGCGTGGGTCACCTCGCTGGGCGTCGGCCTGCTGCTGCCCTTCATCACCGCGGCCCAGGGCAACGGCTCGATCTACTGGGCCTGCTGGGCGTCGGGGATGCTCGGCATGCTGATGTACAACCAGTTCGGCCAGGACACCTCCGCCTTCTGGATGGTCGCGCAGACGATCTCCTCGACCCGTGACGCCTATCTGGAGCTGCGCGGCCGTGCGCTGGCGCTGCTCCTCGTGGCGGTGCCGTACGTGGCGGTGGCGGTGCTCGGCTGCGCCGCCGTCCTGAAGAACTGGTCGGCCGCCCCGGAGGCGCTCGGGATCGCCCTGGCGCTGCTCGGCTCGATGCTGGCGACCGGCGCCCTGACCTCGGTGCTGGCCCCGTACTCCATTCCGCAGGACAGCGGCTACAAGAACGTGGTCCCGGCACAGGCCGGGATCGCCTGGATCAGCATCCTCGGCGGGATGGTCGCGGGCTCCGTGCTGTGCGCGCCGGTGCTGGGCCTGACGATCTGGCTGCATGTCTCCGGGGCGCACGGCTGGCTGTGGGTGGTGTTCCCGCTGGGCGCGGTGTACGGCACGGCGATCGCGGAGACCGGTTTGCGGGTGGCGGCGCCGCGGGTCGCGACGCGGCTGCCGGAGATCCTGGCGGCGGTCAGCAAGGGCTGAGGACGCGGGCACCGGCGACGGGGGCGGAGGGCACCGGCGAGGGCGGCGGGGCCGGGGGTGGCCCCGGCCCCGCCGCCCTCGTACGCGGCCTGTGCGCCCGGCCGTCGTCACTGCCGTAACGTTCCGGCTAGTCGAGGTACTTGCTGTACACCCAGCCTCTGGTCCCGGCGCGAATTCCGGTCGTGGTCCGCTTGAGGATCTTTCCGTAGGACCAGCTTTTCTCAAAGCCGCGAGTGCGGCAGAAGTACCGGAAGGAATCCCCTCGGTAAAGCGTCCCTATAGCGCGGTACCGCTTTCCCGGTCCGGTGCGGAATCTCGCGCCACTGGTCGATACCTTGAAATTGACGTCCGGGGAATTGAACTGACACGCCGATGACCCCACCGCCGACGCCGTTGGCGCCAGGGCGACGGAACCGCCCAGCATCAGCGCCGCCGAGAGCACGACCATCGAGGCTTTACGTTTGATCTTCACGCGACCACCCCCCATGATCAGTACATTCATTGCGCGCGGATGAGCGTAGCACCCGGCAATCCGGGAAGCTGAGGACCCGGTAAAACCCCGACGGCCGCTCGGCGAGTCGCCGATGGACCGGTGTCGCTGACAAGTTGAAAGCCGAAGGGAATTGTCAGCCGAGCGCCTCCGGGGTGAGCAGCGCGGCATCGGTATGACCCGACAGCGCCAGGGTCAGCTCGAACTCGGCCAGCAGGGCGCGGATCACATGCTCCACACCCGACTGCCCGTCCAGCCCGAGCCCATAGGCGTACGGCCGCCCCAGCAGCACCGCGCGGGCGCCGAGCGCGAGCGCCTTGAACACATCGTCACCGGTGCGCACTCCGCTGTCGAAGAGCACCGCCAGCCGGTCGCCGACCGCCTCCACCACCCCCGGCAGCGCGTCCGCCGCCCCGATGGAGCCGCCCACCTGGCGGCCGCCGTGGTTGGACACGACGACGCCGTCCATCCCCGCGTCCGCCGCGCGCCGGGCGTCCTCGGGGTGCAGCACCCCCTTCAGCACGATCGGGCCGTCCCAGTGCTCGCGCAGGAACGCCAGGTCCTCCCAGGTCTTGCCGGGGTCGCCGAACAGCCGCACGAAGTGCAGCACGGCGGCGTCCCGGTCCTCGTGGACCGGCTTGGCGAGCCCGGCCTGGAACGCCGGATCGGTGAAGTAGTTGGCGGTGCCCACACCGCGCAGGAACGGCAGGTACGCCTGGTCGAGATCGCGCGGCCGCCAGGCCAGCAGCGGGGTGTCGAGGGTGACCACCAGGGCCGTGAAACCACAGGACCTGGCCCGGCTCAGAAAGCTCCTGGTGACCTCGCGGTCCTTGCCCCAGTAGAGCTGGAACCACCGCTCACCGTCGCCCATCGCCTCCGCCACCCGCTCCATCGGCGTACTGGACGCGGAGGACAGGACGAACGGCACGCCCTGCGCCGCGGCGGCCCGCGCCGCCGCGCACTCCGCCTCCGGGTGCATGATCGACAGCACCCCGATCGGCGCGAGTGCGAGCGGCGCGGGCAGCCGCGTACCGAACAGCTCGACCGACAGGTTCCGCCGCCGGGTGTCACGGAGCATCCGCGGCACGATCCGATGCCGGTCCAGCGCCGCCCGGTTGGCCCGCTCGGTGCTGCCGCTGCCCGCGCTGCCCGCCACATAGCCCACCGGACCGGGCCCCAGCCGCGCCTCGGCCATCTCCTCGAGCCGGGTGAGATCGGCGGGAAGCCGCGGAACGGCGCCGGTCATCCCGTTCAGATAGATCTCGTACTGAAATGCCGCCCAGTCCCTGCCGGGTTCCGGTTCCGTGATGTCGCCACCGATCATGCGCTTCCCTTCACCTGCTCACTACTGGTCAATTTCCCATTGCTGGAGGGGAGTAGAGAACTCGTAGGATCAACGAACCGTCGATCGCGTTCAGGGGAGCACACCGGAACGCGATGAGGACAGTCCCCGTATTGGAGTTCCCCTTGCCGCTGACCAAGACAACGTGGCCGCGTGCCGGCGCGCCCGTTGCCGTACTGGCTCTCGCCCTGACCGCGTGCGGACCATTCGGCGAAAGAGGCGATACATCCGAGAACGCACGGCACACTGCGCACTCGGTCGTCACCGATGGTCACCGGAGCGGTGCGCAGAAGGTGGGTATGCGATCGGACGGTGAGCCGCCGCTCCGGCCGGGCCAGTCCGGTACGCGTGCGTTCAAAGAGGACACCGGGGTCGAGCCCACCTACCGGATCGCGGCACAGAAAGTCGACATCGGCACGGCGGCCGAGGCCAAAACGCTGGTGTCGGACCCGGCGGACGCCGAGGGCAAAGTGCCCGCGGTGGCCTATGTGCAGTACACCCATCTGCGCGGGGCCACGGTGAAGGAGTATCCGCGGGTCGGGGACTACGCGGAGGTGTACGCGGACGGGCGGCGGGGAGCGAAGGTCACCGGCGCCGCCGGACGGCCCAAGGGGTGCGCGGACCCGGACGAGATCGAGAACTGGAGGAGCGGACAGAGCCATCTGCTCTGCGCCACCTTCCTGATTCCCGCGCGGGCCAGGTCGGTCGAGGTCATGTGGACGGAGATCGGCGGCGAGCCCTTCGTCTGGACGTTCTGAACGGCCGCACTGAACGGACGAACCAATTGGACGAGCTGAACGGGACGAGCTGAACCGGACGAGCTGAACGGGACGAGCTGAACGGGACGAGCTGAACGGGACGTTCCGAACCGGGCGTTCCGAACCGGGCGCCGGATAACCGGGGTCGTGTCCCCCGCGGTGCCGTCAGACGGGCAGGACGGAGGCCAGGAAGGGCTCCACGGCGCGGCGCCAGCCGTCCGGCTGGTCGTAGTGGACGAGATGGCCCGCGTCCACCACCTCCGCATACTGGCCGCGGGGCAGGACGCGCACCATCTCCTGCGCCTCCGCGCGACCCAGCTCACCGTCCAGCCCGCGCACGACCAGGGTGGGGCACTCGACCAGCGCGAGCTCCTCCCAATGGGCGTCATGGACCCAGGTGTCACGGACCTTCAGCATCTGGCGGCAGGAGAACGCCGGACGCCAGCCGTCCGAGCGCTCGGCCATGACCTCGGCGAAGAAGTCGCCCCGGGGCGGGTTCGGCCGCTCCAGCGTCGGGTCGTCCTCACCGAACCACTTGCGCACATCGGCGAGGGTGGCGAACGGCACCGGCCAGGAGCGGAACCACTCGGCCCACTCGCGCTGCGAGGCGGCGCCGAGGGCCGAGGCCCGCATATCGCAGATGACCAGCGCCCGGACCAGATCGGGGCGGCGGGCGGCCAACTGCCAGGCGGTGAGGGCCCCCATGGCATGGCCGATCAGGGTGACGGGGGCGAGGCCGAGCTGTTCCACGGCCGCCTCGGCGTCGTCCACATAGGTGGAGCGGTCGAACGGCCCCTCGGCCGGCTTCTCGCTGCGGCCGTGGCCGCGCTGGTCGAGGGCGACCGCCCGATAGCGGGTGGAGAGCCAGCGGGCCGTCTCCGCCCAGTGGGCGGCGCGGCCCAGCAGCCCATGGAGCAACAGCACTCCGGGGCCCCGCGCTCCCTCGCGGCCAGCGCCTGCCTTGGGCGGATCGGTGAACTCCCAGGCGGCGAGCCGCACGCCGCCGGCCCCGCTCACTTCGATGCGTCGCACCATGTGGTCTGGCACCTCCAGCCCTCTCTCGAACACCCTCACAGTATCGAACTCATATTCGAACACGGGGCATTGCCGTCCAACACCCCTCGTTCGAGTGACCATGCGCGGGGATTGATCGTCTGCGCCCTGGGGAGACAGCTAGCGGGAGGCGGACTGCTCGGGGAAGGGAGTCCGCGGGGGACGACCCTGGGAGCTCGGGGCTCCGGGTCACCAGGGCCCCGGGTCGCACCGGCCGCGTTCGCGCGGTCCGTACGACCCGGGGCCCAGCGGGGGGACATGGGGAAGCGGGGCCCCGGCACCTGACGGCACCGGGGCCCTCGCTGAAGTACACCCCCTCGGCGGCACAGCCCATCGGGCCCACCGGATCCCCTCCCCTGACCCTGAGCGTCAGCGACAGCGTCGCACGCGGCGGCCCGGCCCGCTCGGTTTCCGCCGACTCCGGTATCGGGAAAATCCGTCGTCGCAGGTGGTGACGGCCGAATCGAGTGAACCGAGTGTATCGGTCAGCGTGTCGAGGTGCGGAAGGCTTTGTGCGGGGGTGTGGTCGCGCGCTGTTGGGAAGCGGGGTCAAAGCGGGGTCAGGGGCGGACCGGACCGGGGCGTCCGCGCGCCGGGGGTTGGAGG
>NZ_JAEEAP010000438.1 GCF_016103465.1 Streptomyces sabulosicollis | reverse complement strand
GGCGGGGGTGGACATCGATCCGTCGCGGGGCACCGGGCGGCAGATCTCCGAGCGGCTGATGGACCGCGGAGTGCTGGTCAAGGACACCCATGGCGCCACGATCCGGATCGCCCCGCCCCTGGTGATCGGCGAGGAGGATCTGGAGTGGGCGCTGGATCAGCTGAGGGCGGTGCTGGCCGAATGATCCGGTATCGCTCAGTGGTCCCGCGCGGCTCCGTGACCCCGCGCGGGTCAGAGGATCACATGGGGGACGAAGCGCGCGTACTCATCCGTCACCAGCCCCGCCGACTCCCGGATGCCGAGCCCGGCCGCCTCGCCCTCGACGACCCAGGTGCCGAGCACCACGCGGTTGCCGTCGAAGTCGGGCAGCGGCGCCAGTTCCTGGTAGCAGCACGGCTCGTCGCGGAGGGCCGGCTCCTCGCCCGGTGGATGCACGGTGACCCCCGCGCCCTCGCGGCCGAGCAGCGGTTTGGCCACATAGCCGGTGGTGCGGGCCAGTTCCCGGGGGCCGTCGAGGTAGGCGGGCAGCAGATGGGGGTGGCCCGGGAAGAGCTCCCACAACACGGCCAGCAGCGCCTTGTTGGACAGCATCATCTTCCAGGCCGGTTCGATCCACAGGGTGGATCCGGTGCCGCCCCCGTTGTCCAGCGTGTCCAGCACATGCGGGCCGAAGCGGTCGGTGGCCAGCCACTCCCAGGGGTAGAGCTTGAAGCAGCTCCGGATGAAGCGGAACCGCTTGTCGACGAAGCGCCCCGACAGCCGTTCCCAGCCGATGTCCTCCATGGAGATCGCCTCGGTTCTCAGCCCGGCCTGGTCGGCCGTCTCGCGGAGATAGGCCACCGTCATCAGGTCCTCGCCGAGTTCGTCCCCGGCCGAATGGGCGAAGTACAGGGGCGTCCCCGGCGGCAGCAGCGCCGCCTGGGTGCGCCAGGCGTCCACCAGCCGTTCATGGAGGGAGTTCCACTGGTCGGCGCCCGGGAAGCGGTCCTCCATCCAGAACCACTGGGCGCTCGCCGCCTCCACCAGCGAGGTGGGTGTGTCGGCGTTGTACTCCAGCAGCTTCGCCGGGCCCGACTCACCGTCGTAGCGCAGATCGAACCGGCCGTAGACGCTGGGCTGTTCGGCCCGGCGGCGCCAGGACTCGGCGATCAGCCCGGCCAGCCGCGGATCGTGGATGCCGAGGTCGGCGAAGCGGCCGGTCTCCACGATGTGGTCGGCCGCAGCCAGCGACATCCGGTGCAGCTCCTCGACGACCTCCTCCAGCGCCTCGACCTCGGGCAGCGAGAAGGCGTAGTAGGCGCTCTCGTCCCAATAGGGGCGCAGCGAGCCGTCCGGGTAGCGGGTCAGCGGATAGATGACCCCCTGCTCCTCCACCGTGGACTGCCAGTCGGGGCGGGGGTCGATGGTGTGACGTTTCATCGTGGGCCGGCCCGCTCAGCCGCCGCCGGAGCCCGAGCAGCCGAAGCCGCCCCGGTCGGCCGCCTTGCTCTTGTCGAAGGTGCCGTAGTCCGCCCAGCGGCCGCTGACGTCGGAGTCGTAGTACCACTCGCCGTCGACCCGCGATGTGCCCCGGCTCTTCTTGCCCTTGCCGCCCGTGGTGGACGAAGAGCCCTTGCAGGCGCTGGAGTCGACGACCCGGTAGCCGTTCACCGCGTCATAGCTGTTCCGGTCCACACAGCGCTTGTCCGGTTCCGAACCACAGGAGGTGAGCGCCGCCGCCAGCGCGCCCATACCGCCCAGGATCACCGTGCTCGACCGCAGCCGCCGCGTCGTCTTCCGTTCCATCCCCGTCTCCCCCGTTCCTCTCCCCCGGGGCCGTCGCCTCCCCCGAGGCCGTCGTCCCGCCCGAGGCCGTCCTCTCCCCGGGACCGCGACCGCCCACCTTAGGGCAACGTGAGCGTGGCCTTCATGGCAGCACCCGGCACAGCGCCTCCAGGGCGCCCGTGAAGGCGTGGTCGGGTGGGGTGCCATAGGCGAAGACCAGCGCGTCCGGCAGCACGTCCGGCTCCTCCCCCTGCGCCGGTCCGGGCCCGTCCGGCTCCCGCCGCTCGCGGTAGCGGTAGCGGGACAGCCCCTCCAGGGCCAGGTTCTGCCAGGCCGCGCCCTGCACCACGGACCGCTCGGTGCCCGGCGGCAGTCGGAGCACCGCGTGCAGTCCCGCCGCGATGCCCGTGACCCGCACCCGCGGGGCGCGTTCGGCGAGCGCCGCCACCAGCTGGTCGCGGCGGCGCCGGTAGCGCATCCGCATCCCGCGCACATGGCGGTCGTACGCCCCCGAGTCGATGAACTCGGCGAGCGTCAGCTGGTCCAGCGCGCCCGACTGCCACTCCCCCGTTCCCTTGACCGCCAGGAGGTCGTCCATCAGATGGTCCGGCACCACCATCCAGGCCAGCCGCAGCGCGGGGGCCAGGCTCTTGCTCGCGGTGCCCAGATAGACCACGTGCTCGGGGTCGAGCCCCTGCAGCGCCCCGACCGGCTGGCGGTCATAGCGGAACTCCCCGTCATAGTCGTCCTCCAGCACCAGTCCGCCCACCCGCGACGCCCAGTCGACCACGGCGGCGCGCCGGTCGGGATCCAGCGAAACCCCGGTGGGGAACTGGTGCGCCGGGGTGAGCAGGACCGTTCGCAGCCCGGGCAGCCGGTCCAGCTCCGCCGTCCGCGCGCCCCGCTGGTCGACCGGCAGCGGCACGGTGCGCAGCCCGGCCCCGCGGATCACGTTCCAGTGGACGTTGAGCCCGTAGGACTCCACGCCCACCGCATGGTGTCCGGCCTTCGCCCGCACCCTGCTGAGCAGGGCCAGCCCCTGGACGAACCCCGCGCAGACCACGATCCGTTCGGGCGCGGCCCGCACCCCGCGGGCGCGCGCGAGATATCCGGCCAGGGCCCGCCGCAGCTCGGGCCGTCCGGCGGGGTCTCCGTAGCCGAAGGCGTCGTTCGGCGCGGCGGTCAGGGCGCGCCGGGCCGCGGAGAGCCAGGCGGACCGGGGAAAGGCCGAGACATCGGGCTGGCCGGGCCGCAGATCGTAGGTGGGCCGGGTGGCGGGCACGGCGGCGGCCGGGGGTGTGCGCGGCGGCGCGGGCTCGGGCGGTACGACGCGTTCGGCGACCCGGGTGCCCGAGCCCTGCCGGGCGGTCAGCCAGCCCTCGGCCACCAGTTCCCCATAGGCGTCGGCCACGGTGTTCCGGGCCATGCCGAGGTCGGCGGCGAGGGAGCGGGAGGAGGGCAGCCGGGTGCCCGGGGCGAGCCGTCCGGTGCGGACGGCGTCACGCAGGGCACGGATGAGCGCGTCCCGCACCCCGGCCCCGCCGCCCCGCGGCAGATCCAGGTGGAGATCCGCTCCCGGCCCGGCCCGGCCGCCCGTCCGCTGTCCGGGTTCAACCCTCGAAGTGGCCCATGGATCCGCCATGGAAATGGACCATACCCCTGGGCCGCATGGCCTCTAGCGTGGAGGCATGACGACGGGAACTTCCCACACGCACGGCCCCCGGATGCAGTTCGCCAAGGCCGCCCCGGAGGTCTACAAGGCCATGGTCAACCTGGACGCGGCCGCCCGGAAGGGTGTCGACCCGGCCCTGGCCGAGCTGGTCAAGGTCCGTGCCTCACAGCTCAACCACTGTGCCTTCTGCATCGACATGCACACCAAGGACGCCCGCGCGGCGGGCGAGTCCGAGGAGCGCCTCTACCTCCTCAACGCCTGGGAGGATGCCGTCCACCTCTACACCGAGCAGGAGCAGGCCGCCCTCGCCCTGACCGAGGCCGTCACCGTCCTGACCGACGGCTTCGTCCCGGACGAGGTCTACGAGCGGGCCGCCAAGCACTTCGAGGAGGGGGAGCTGGCCCAGCTCATCGCCCTGATCTTCACCATCAACGCCTGGAACCGGATCGGTGTGACCACCCGCATGACCCCCGGCGCCTACAAGCCGACCGTGTGACCATCTGCCCCCGTCGTCGTTGAGGACGACGGGGGCAGTTGTCCGACGTCGGAGCCATCGCGTAACGCATGATGGTGACAGGCCCCCGCAAGGCAGTACGGCACGAAGGCAACACAGCCAGAAGGGGGACCCACCAATGGGAGGTCTCGTGATGACGGCGCCACTGCCCGACCAAGAGTTCGTAAATCTGCTCGACATCCATGCCCAGCTGGAGCTGCCGGATGGAATGCGGGCAGAACTCATCGGGGGGGAGATCGTCATCTCACCGACGCCTGCGAATTTCCACAACTGGATCTTCAGCGAGCTGAACCTCCAGCTCGTCCGCGAAGTACCGACTCAATGGCGCATCACGAACACCACAACAGTCTTCCTCCCCGCGACGGAAGAGAGGTTCATTCCGGACCTGCTCATCTGCGAGTCGGAAGCGCTGAAGAGCAGGGAGGAGTGGCAGGTCCAGGCGGAGGACGTCCTGCTCGTCGCCGAGATCACATCGCCCTCAACCCGAGCGCGAGATCTCCAGGCCAAGGTCAAGAGCTACGCCCACTCCAACGTGCCGATCTATCTGCTCATCGACCCGCACGACGACGAGGGCTCCACGACCGTGTACTCCGCACCGGACGGGAAGGGCCGCTACCGGGATGAGCACCGAGCGGCGTTCGGGGAGCCGGTGACGCTCCCCGAACCGCTCGGCCTCGAACTGGACACCGCGGGCTTCCTCAAGTAATCCGGTCGCGCGGGCTGCCCTGAGCGCGATCCCGGCTCAGGGCAGCCACTTCTTCCAGACGTCCGGATGCGCCTCGACCCATTTCTTCGCGGCGTCCTGCGCCGACATCCCCTTCGAGGCGATCAACTCGGACACCTCGTTCTGGTCCTTCTTGGTCCAGTGGAACTTCTTCAGGAACGCCGCCGCCTTGCCGCCCTTCTTCGCGAAGTCCGCGTTCAGGTACTTCTGCAGCGGTGTGGTCGGGTAGGCGCAGTCGATGGAGTCGGGGTCCTTGGTGCCCTCATCAGCGCACTCGTCCGTGTACTTGGGCAGTTTGACCTCGACCATCGGCACCTGGTTGAACAGCCACTGCGGCTCGTACCAGTACGTCAGGAACGGCTTCTTGGCCTTGGCGAACTGCTTGATCTGGGTGATCTGCGCCGCCTCCGAACCCGAGAAGACGATCTGGTAGTTCAGCTTCAGGTTCTTCACCAGCGCCTTGTCATTGGTGACATAGGACGGTGAACCGTCCAGCAGCTGGCCCTTGCCGCCGCTCTCCGCGGTCTTGAAGGTCTTCGCGTACTTGTTGAGGTTCTTCCAGTCCAGGACGTCCGGATGTTTCTCGGCGAAGTACTTCGGCACCCACCAGCCGATATGGCCGGTCACGCCGAGCCCGCCGCCGGGCACGATCGTCTTCTTGTCCTTGACGTAGCGCTGCTCCTGGTCCGGGTGGCCCCAGTCCTCCAGGATGGCGTCCACCCGGTCCTGACTGAGCGCGTCCCACGCCGGGACCTCGTCCACCTGGACGGTGTCGACGCGATAGCCCAGCTCGTGCTCCAGCAGATACTGCGCGACCGCCACATTGGACTGGGCGCCGACCCACGACTGGACGGAGAGCGTGACGCTCTTCGCCCCGCCCACATTGGCGTACGGCGAGGTCTGCTTGGTCATGTCCGCCGCGCCGCAGCCGGTCGCGGTGAACACGGCCGCGACCCCGGCGGCGGCCATGAACAGCTGAGTGCGGGTGCGAGCCATCTCAGGCCCCCTTCCTGTCGCGGCGCGAGGTCGGCTGGGTGACCCGGTCCAGCATCAGCCCCAGGCAGACGATCGCCGCGCCGGCCACCAGACCGGTGGCCAGATCGCCCTGGGCCAGGCCGAACACCACGTCGTAACCGAGGGCGCCCGAGCCGACCAGACCGCCGATGATCACCACGGCGAGCACCAGCACCACGCCCTGGTTGACGGCGAGCAGCAGCGCCGGGCGGGCCAGCGGGAGCTGGACCTGGCGCAGCTGCTGCCCCTGGGTGGCGCCGAGCGAACGCGCCGACTCCAGCGCCGCCGGATCCACGTTCCGCAGCCCCTGGGTGGTGATGCGGATGACGGCGGGCAGCGCGTAGACGATGGCCGCGGCCGCCGCCGGGGCACGGCCGACACCGAACAGCGCGACCACCGGGATCAGATACACGAACTGCGGCATGGTCTGACACACGTCCAGCACCGGCCGCAGCAGCCGCTCCAGCCGGGTGGACCGCGCGGCCGCGATGCCGATCGCGAAGCCGAGCACCAGTGTGACGAAGACGGCCGCCAGCACCTGGGAGAGGGTGTCCATGGACGGCTCCCACACCCCGAGCACGCCGATCGCGGCCATGGCCGCGGTGGCGGTCAGGGCAGTGGCCCACGTGCCGATCAGCCAGGCCAGTGTCGCGACGATCAGCAGCACCGCGTACCACGGGAGGCCCTGGAGCCCCTCGCGCAGCGGGTCCAGGATCCACTTGACGTAGTCCGAGGCCCATTCGGCGGTGCCGCCGACGACCGGCACACCCGTGTAGAGGTGGTCGACCATCCAGTCCTTGAACTGGTTGACGGGCTCCTCGATGGCGACGGTCCAGCCGGTCGGCCAGGTCTGGGACCCGGCCAGCCGTCCGACGAGGGTCACCACCGCGGTGATCACCCCGACGCCCGCCCAGGCGGGCCAGCCGCGCAGCAGCCGGGGCCCGCCCTCGGCCGGGGGCTCGCCGAGGCGCTCACCCGCCGATGCCGTGGTGCGGTCCATCACGACGGCGAGCAGCACGATCGGGAGGCCCGCGGCGAGTGCCTTGCCGACGTCCACGCTGGACAGCGCCTGGTAGACGCGGTCACCGAGACCGCCGCCGCCGATGACGGAGGCGATGACGGCCATGGACAGCGCCATCATGATCGCCTGGTTGACGCCCAGCAGCAGCTCCTTGCGGGCCAGCGGCAGCCGGGCCGACAGCAGCCGCTGCCGCCAGGTGGCGCCGAGCGAGGTCACCGCCTCCAGCACTCCGGCGTTCGCGCCGCGCAGACCGAGGGCGGTGAGCCGGGCCATCGGAGGCGCCGCGTAGATCACGGTGGCCAGCACCGCGCCCGGTACACCGATGCCGAAGACCAGCACGACGGGGAGCAGATAGGCGAACGCGGGCAGCACCTGCATGGTGTCCAGAATCGGGCGCAGCGCCCGGAACGCCCGTTCCGAGAGTCCGCCGGCCAGGCCCAGCAGCCCGCCGATGACGACGGACGCGGTGACGGCCACCGCCATCAGCGCGAGCGTCTGCATCGTCGGCACCCACATGCCCAGCAGCCCGCACACGGCGAAGGAGACCAGGGTCGTGACCGCGACCCGCACCCCGGCGACCCGCCAGGCCACCAGGGTCGAGGCGGCGGTCACCCCGGCCCAGCCGAGAGTGAGCAGGACGACGTAGACGGCGCGCACGCAGATGATGACCGCGTTACTGATGTGGCCGAAGAAGTAGAGGAAGATCCAGTGGCTGTCGCGGTTGTCGATGATCCAGTCGCTGGCCTTGCCGAGCGGCTCGGAGACATCGACGGTCAGCGCGTCCGGCCAGCTGCCGCTCGCCCACTTGGCGTGCGCGAGGGGCACCAGCACGGCGGCGATCACCACGAGCACCGCCAGCTTGCGCGCGGCGTGGCTGCGCACGGCGGTGCTCAGCAGGGACGGGCGCGTCTCGGCCGCCGCCGTCCCGGTGGCCGACGGTTCGGCGGTGG
>NZ_JAEEAP010000437.1 GCF_016103465.1 Streptomyces sabulosicollis | reverse complement strand
CCCCCCGGCACACCCGCGACCATCCTGGTCACCGGGGCCTCCAGCGGCTTCGGGGCGCTGACCGCACGCGCCCTGGCCCGCGCCGGCCACACCGTCTACGCCGGGATCCGGCAGCCCTCCACCCGCAACGCCCCCGCGGTGGCCGAGCTGACCCGCTACGCCACCGACCACGGCGTCGACCTGCGGGCCGTGGAGCTCGACGTCACCTCGCAGGACTCCGCCGACGCCGCCATCGACCGCGTCCTGGCCGACCGGAACCGGCTGGACGTGATCGTCCACAACGCCGGACACATGGCCACCGGCCCGGCGGAGGCGTTCACCCCTGAGCAGCTGGCCCACCTGTACGACGTCAACGTCCTGGGCACCCAGCGCGTCAACCGCGCCGCGCTGCCGCGGCTGCGGGCCCAGGGCGAGGGGCTGCTGGTGTGGATCGGCAGCTCCAGCACCCGAGGCGGCTGTCCGCCCTTCATCGGGCCGTACTTCGCCGCGAAGGCCGCCATGGACGCCCTGGCCGTCAGCTACGCCGCGGAGGTGCTCCGCTTCGGCATCGACACCGCGATCGTCGTGCCCGGCGCCTTCACCTCGGGCACCAACCACTTCCGCCACGCGGGCGCGCCCGCCGACACCGACCGCGCCGCCGCCTACGACGAGCGCTACGGCACCCTGCTGGCCGATCTCGACCAGCGACTCGCCGCGCTGATCCCGCCGGACGCGGACGCCGCGCAGGTGGCCGACGCCGTCGTACGGCTGGTGGCCCTGCCGTCCGGCGCCCGCCCGCTGCGCACCCACACAGACCCCAGCCGCGACGGCAGCGAAGTCGTCTCCGCGGTCGCCGACCGCGTCCGCGCCGAGTTCTTCCGCCGGGCCGGGCTGGACGATCTGCTCACCACGGGCAGCTCTCTGTAAGCACACCCGGATCGCACGCTCGAACACACCGGAATCCCCCGAACGAGAGAGAACGACCATGCCCTTCGCGAACTTCAAGGTCCCTGCCGGATCCCTCGACGAGAAGCAGAAGGAGGAGATCGTCACCCGTGCCACCGAGCTGTACGTCGACATCTACGGTGAGCGCGCCCGTGCCACCACCATGGTCCTGGTCGAGGAGGTCACCGACGGCGGCTGGGGCATCGGCGGCAACGTCCTGACCCTCGCCATGCTCCAGCAGCCACCCGGCCACTGACACCACCGGCCCCCGGTACCCGGCCCACGGACCCCCGAGGCCCCGGCGTCCCTCCTCCGGGGGGACGCCGGTCCTGCCCCGGGGCGCCGGGCTACTCGGGCCGGACCTCCTGCAGACCGGCGCTGGTCCGCGCGGCCTCCGCGTCGCGCTGGGCGACGAGGGAGGCGTGGGCCGGGGCGTCGGGCACGGTGGCGGGGCGGCCTTCGGCGAACTCGGCGCGCAGGACCCGGACGACCTCGCCGAGGTGGTCCAGCTGCTCCAGGACGGTCTTCAGCGGCAGCCCGGCATGGTCCATGAGGAACAGCTGGCGCTGGTAGTCGCCGAAGGAGTCACGGAAGGCCAGGGTCTTCTCGATGACCTCCTGCGGGCTGCCGACGGTCAGCGGGGTGTCGCGGGTGAACTCCTCCAGGGACGGACCGTGGCCGTAGACCGGCGCGTTGTCGAAGTACGGGCGGAACTCACGCACGGCGTCCTGGGAGTTGGGGCGGATGAACACCTGGCCACCGAGCCCGACGATCGCCTGCTCGGGCGTGCCGTGGCCGTAGTGGGCGTAGCGCCGCCGGTAGAGGTCGATCAGCCGCTGGAAGTGCTCCTTGGGCCAGAAGATGTTGTTGGCGAAGAAGCCGTCGCCGTAGTAGGCGGCCTGTTCGGCGATCTCCGGTGAGCGGATCGAGCCGTGCCAGACGAACGGCGGCACCCCGTCCAGGGGTCGCGGCGTGGAGGTGAAGCCCTGCAGCGGGGTGCGGAACCGCCCCTCCCAGTCCACCGCGTCCTCACGCCACAGCCGGTGCAGCAGGGCGTAGTTCTCGATGGCGAGCGGAATGCCCTGGCGGATGTCCTGTCCGAACCACGGATAGACCGGACCGGTGTTTCCGCGCCCCATCATCAGATCGACCCGGCCGTCCGCCAGGTGCTGCAGCATGGCGAAGTCCTCGGCGATCTTCACCGGGTCATTGGTGGTGATCAGCGTGGTGGAGGTCGAGAGGATCAGCCGCTCGGTGCGCGCCGCGACATAGCCGAGCATGGTGGTGGGGGAGGACGGCACGAACGGCGGGTTGTGGTGCTCGCCGGTCGCGAAGACGTCGAGACCCACCTCCTCCGTCTTCAGCGCGATGCGGACCATGGCCTTGATCCGCTCGTGCTCGCTGGGCGTCGTGCCCGTGGTCGGGTCCTCCGTCACATCCCCGACCGTGAAGATCCCGAACTGCACCGGACTCATCCTCCTCCGAAGTGGTTGATTATTGAACTATCTCAACGGAGGGCCTTCCCTGTCTATTCCGGTACCCCGCGCGCTAGCGCGCCGTGACCGGGGCGGGACTGAAGGTGACGGGCAGCGAATCCAGGCAGCGGTACCAGAACGAGTCCACCCACCTCAGCTCGTCGGGCGCGACCGCCAGCGTCAGGTCCGGAACCCGGTCCAGCAGCACCTCGATCGCCGTCTCCGCGATGACCCGGGCCGTCTCCGGACCGCCCGCCGGACAGCCGTAGTCGCCGCCGCTGAACGCGACATGGGAATGGTTCCCGGCGTGGCCGACCGGGGTGTCGGGCCACAGCAGCGGATCGGCGTTGGCCGCGGCCAGGCCGAGGACGACGAGGTCGCCGGCGTGGACGCGGCGGCCGCCGAGGTCGGTGTCGCGGGTGGCGTACCGCCCGATGAGGTTCTGCAGCGGGGAGTCCGCCCACAGCACCTCGTTCATGGCCTCGCCGATGCTGCGGCGGTTGCCCGAGAGGGTCATGGCGAAGCGCTCGTCGGTGAGCATCAGCCGCAGGGTGTTGCCGATCCAGTACGAGGTGAGCGGCAGCGCCGCCGCCATCAGCACCATGATGTCCGCGGTGTGCTGCTCCTCGGTGAGATCCGGGGTGTTCAGGATGAACCGCGAGGTGAGGTCGGGGCCCGGATCCTCGCGCTTGGCCCTCACCAGCTCCGTCACATAGGCGGCCACCCGCTGCTGACCGGCGATGGCCTCGTCGGTGGAGAGGAACGACGTGGTCAGCCCCGCCGCCAGGGCCTCCAGCCCGGCCTCGTCCTCGGACAGGCCGAACAGCTCGGCCGTGGCGAGGGTGGGCACCGAGTAGATGTAGTCGTACACCAGGTCCGCCCTGCCGCTCGCGGCGAACTTGTCGATCAGCTGGTCGGCGAACCGCTCGCAGTGCCCGCGCAGTTCGAAGGGGTCGATCGTGGCGAGGGCCTCGCTCGCGGCCGTGGCGCGTCTCCGGTGCTCCTCGCCCTCCGTGAAGGTCATCATCGGGCTGTACGCCACCCACGGCATCAGCGGCCAGTCCGGCGGCACGCCGTCCCACCCGTTCCAGCGGCGCGGGTCCCGGCCGAACGTCTCGGTGTCGGACAGCACTTGACGGGTCTCGCGGTAGCCGAGGACGAACCAGGCGTCGATGTCGCCTTCGAGCAGGACCGGGGCGACCTGTCCGCTGTCCTGTCGTATCCGCTGGTAGGTCTCGTCCGGGCGGCGCCGGAAGTCCGGCCCGTACAGCCGCGCGGCATGGGCGGGGCAGCCCGGGGGCGGCGCGTCCGGCGCGTGGCGCGGGGCCGGTCTGTCCTGGCTGCCCTGGCTGTTCTGGGCGTCCTGGTCGTCCTGGAGGTTCGTCACCAATGGTCTTCCTCGGAGCGGCGGGCCTGCGGGGATGCCGGGAGGCTAACAGCATCCGCTGCGGCAGGCGGGCCCATCGCGTTGTGCGGGGCTTCCGCGCATGTGTGAATGCTCCCGTGAATGCGACGCGGGAAATGCGATCGCGGGTTCCGGACACGGTGGGGGATCGGGTGGCGGTCGCCGCGTGGAAGGGGCGGCCGTTGACGCGCGTTGACGCGTCGGAATTCCCCGTTCAATGCGGCAAGCGCCCCATTCCGCTTTTGCCGAAAAGGGCAGTCCAGTAGTCGCGAGCCGAATTTCCGTACCGCACCGGGGCGTCATGTCTGGCCGGATACCGTTCCGTCCATCTGTGGGATCTTGGCGTGCACACTTCATCACGCGATACGGTGCGGCCGGGATTTCACCGGGGGCATCCGCCCCCTGTCCCATATCGAAAATTGGGGGGACTGGTGCAGATACGCAAGGTCGTTTTAGCGGCGAGCGGAGCGGTTCTCGCGTTCGCCCTGACGATTCCGGCGGCCGCGTCCGCCGATTCGCACAGCACCGTCACACACGGCGCGGACACCGCGGTGTCCACGCACAAGAGTGCCGCGTCCCGCTCATCCGCGGAGTCGGCCGATGAATACTGGACCCCGCAGCGCATGCGCAGAGCCGTCGAGGCCGACACGCCCGCCGACGCCAAGGCGTCCCGGAAGGCGGCCACCGACGCGGCGGCCGAACCCGCTCAGCTCGCGAAACCGCAGAAGGCCACGTCGAAGAAGGCGCGCGGGGTGCGGATCGCCACCTCGATCGTGCAGGGCAAGGTCTTCTTCCACAACCCGACCAACGGCGGCGACTACGCCTGCTCCGCCGCGGCGGTCAACAACCCCACGAAGAACATGGTGTTCACCGCGGGGCACTGCGTCCACGGTGGCGCCGGCGGCACCTGGGCCACCAACTGGGTGTTCGTGCCCGCCTACTACAACGGCTCGCGGCCGTACGGAACCTGGTCCGCCAAGACGCTGACCACGTTCAACGGCTGGATCAACAACAGCGACCTGAACTACGACATCGGCGTGGTCAACGTCTGGGACAACGGCGCCGGCAAGCTGGTCAACACCGTCGGCGGCATGGGGCTCGGCTACAACTACGGGTACTCCAACTCCGTGACCGTCTGGGGCTATCCGGCCGCCTTCGGCTACGACGGCGAGGTGCCCTACGTGTGCCAGAACATCCCCACGTGGCAGGACGGCTCCCGGGTGCAGAACGGGTGCACCATGGTCGAGGGCGCCAGCGGCGGCCCCTGGCTGCGGGACTACAACGAGACCACGGGCCTGGGGACCGAGATCGGGGTCACCAGCACCCGGACCGATCCGCCCGCCTACATCGACAGCCCCTACTTCGACAACAAGATCCAGACGATCTACGACAACACCGCCAACGGCTGAGCGCCACCCACCGCACCCGGCCGGGGCCCCGCACCCAGGGGCCCCGGCCTCCGGCATCGGCAGAGTCCCACCACCGGGAGAAAACGTCATGCGCCCGCTCACCGCAGTCCTCGTCACCGCGGCGGTCGTGGGAACCGGCATCGTCGCGGCCCTCGCCGTCACCGCCCGGGGCGACGACACCGGCGATCCCCCCGCCCCGGACACCCCGCGCACCCACCGGGCGGACCCGCCGGACCCCTCGTACTGGACACCGGAGCGGGTGCGCGACGCACGGCCCGCGCCCATGCCCACCGACCCGCGCCGGGGTCCGGACGCCGGACCGGACGCGGGACCGGGCGCGGGTCCGGGTACCGCGGGCGGGCGGCGATCGCCGCCGTAGGTGCGTAATGTGGCGCGGGTGCGAATAGCTGTGTCCTCCGGCCGGCGCGCCGGTTATCGTCGTTGGCCGGGGCGGACCGTGATCACCGCGCTGGCGCTGTGGTTCCTCTTCTCCGTCTACCAGGACGTGCGGGAACGGCTCGTCCTCGACCCCGACGTCGACACGGAGGCGTTCGCCGGGGACTGGGTGCCGATCGGTTCCGGAGCCCTGGCCGGGGCGATGGCCGTGCTGGCCGTCATGCGCGATGTCCGATGGGTCCCGAGGGCCGCGCTGGTGGCGTGTGCCGGTACCTTCGCCGCCACGGTGGCCTACCACCTGATGCCGGTGAACATGGTGACCAGCGAGAGCAGTGGCACCGAACTCATGGGCCTGCTGTTCCTCCTCGCCGTGGCGGTGCGCCGCTGCACGCCCTGGTGGGCCCTGGTGTCCGTGGCGGCGATGAGCGTCGGCGTGTTCTCCATCCCGCTCCTGCGGGACTCCGATCCCGGTGACTTCTCCGACAACACCGCGCTGTTGCTGGCGCTGGCCTTCGTCTGCGGGCTGGTGCTCCGTCTCCACGACGCCCACCAGGAGCGCACCGGACAGCTGGTGCGGCAGGAGGAACGGCTCGCGCTGGCCCGGGACCTGCATGACACCGTGGCCCACCAGGTGACCGCGATCGTGGTGCAGCTGCAGGCCGTGCGCCATGTCGCCGGGCGGGGCACCCCCGACCCGCGGGCGCTGAACGAGATGCTCGAGGCCGTCGAGCACGCGGGCGGCGAGGCCCTGACGTCGATGCGGCGCCTGGTCGGCTCGATGCGCGGTGACGAGACCCCGCGGCATCCGGAGAACCTCGGCGAGGTTCTCACCCGCGTCGTGGACGAGGCACGGACGACCGGGCTGCCGATCCGGCTGGACCTCGGGCGGGACCTGCCGGAGGACGTGCCGGCCGAGGTCACCGGAGGGCTGAGCCGCGTCCTGCAGGAGGCCCTGACCAACGCCCGGCGCTATGCGCGCGGAGCGCGGTCGGTGGATGTGTCCGCCCGGGTGGCGGCACACCACGCCGAACTGGTCGTGGAGGACGACGGACACGGCTCCCCGTCCGGCCACCGCGGCGGCCTCGGCCGGCTCGGCGGCGGCTTCGGCGTCATGGGCATGCGGGAGCGGATCGAGCTGCTGGGCGGAGCCTTCGAGGCGGGCCACCGCGCCGAGGGCGGATGGCGGGTCCGCGCCTCCGTACCGCTGCGTCCGGACGAGGCCGCGCGCACCCCGCGGGCGCGCGGGCGGCACGCCGTACGATCCGGGTTGCGGCTACGGGAGGGCAGGACGGCATGACCATACGCATCCTGGTCGCGGACGATCAGCATCTGGTGCGGGCCGGATTCCGCATGGTGCTGTCGGCCGAGCCCGACATGGAGGTGGTGGCCGAGGCCGCCGACGGGGCGTCGGCCCTGTCGCTGGCCCGCGAGACCCGGCCGGACGTGTGCCTCGTGGACATCCGGATGCCCCCGCCCGACGGCCTGGAGGTCACCCGCCGGCTGGCCGGGGGCGGACGGGCCGGAGCACCGAAGGTGGTCGTGGTCACCACCTTCGACCTCGATGAGTACGTGTACATGGCGCTGTCGAACGGAGCGTCGGGGTTCCTCCTGAAGGACGCCGGTCCGGCGCTGCTGACCGAGGCCGTCCGGGCGGCCGTCCGCGGGGACGCCATGGTCGCCCCGCAGATCACCCTCCGTCTGCTGCAGCACTTCACCAAGGCCCGGCGGCGCGCCGCACACGAACCGGCCGAGCCGCTGACCGACCGCGAGGAGGAGGTCATCCAGGGCATCGCCCGCGGACTGACCAACCCGGAGATCGCCGCCGAGCTGTACATCGCGCCCAGTACGGTCAAGACCCATCTGGGGTCGGTCCAGGCGAAGCTGGGCCTGCGCAACAGGGTCGAGATCGCGGCCTGGGCCTTCCGCACCGGGCGCGCGGAGTAGCGGTCCACCGGCCCGTACGGGGCGTGCGGAACCTGTCGCTTATACACATCT
>NZ_JAEEAP010000436.1 GCF_016103465.1 Streptomyces sabulosicollis | reverse complement strand
GCCCCACCCCCAGCCTTCGGTCGGGTCCATCGCGGCCCACCGGCCGCATGCTGTCGCCGTGCCACCGGTGCGGTCGCTCGACCCCGACCTGGACGCCGACCTGGACTCGTACGAGGAGGGCACCGGGCCCGGCGCGGAGGGCGGGGAGCTGCCGCAGGGGCGGTTCCTGGACCGGGAGCGCAGCTGGCTCGCGTTCAACGAGCGGGTGCTGGAGCTGGCCGAGGACCCGTCCACCCCGCTGCTGGAGCGGGCCAACTTCCTGGCGATCTTCGCCAGCAACCTGGACGAGTTCTTCATGGTGCGGGTCGCCGGCCTCAAGCGGCGCATCGCCACCGGGGTCGCCACCCGCTCGGCCTCCGGGCTGCAGCCGCGCGAGGTGCTGGAGCTGATCTGGAACCGGTCCCGTGAGCTCATGGCCCGGCACGCCGCCTGCTATCAGCAGGACGTCGCCCCGGCGCTCGCGGAGGAGGGCATCCACCTGGTCCGCTGGCCGGACCTCACCGAGAAGGAACAGTCCCGCCTCTTCACCCTCTTCCGGCAGCAGATCTTCCCCGTGCTGACCCCGCTCGCCGTGGACCCGGCACACCCCTTCCCGTATATCTCGGGGCTGTCGCTCAACCTCGCGGTCGTGGTGCGCAACCCCGTCAGCGGGCATGATCACTTCGCACGTGTGAAGGTCCCGCCGTCGCTCTCCCGGTTCCTGGAGGCGTCGCCGCAGCGGTACGTGCCGCTGGAGGACGTGATCGCGGCGCATCTGGAGGCGCTCTTCCCGGGGATGGAGGTGCTCGCGCACCACATGTTCCGGGTGACCCGCAACGAGGACCTCGAGGTCGAGGAGGACGACGCCGAGAACCTCCTGCAGGCCCTGGAGAAGGAGCTGCTGCGCCGCCGCTTCGGGCCCCCGGTGCGGCTGGAGGTCGAGGAGTCCATCGACCCGTACGTGCTGGACCTGCTGGTGCGCGAGCTGAAGATCTCGGACGCGGAGGTCTATCCGCTGCCCGGGCCGCTCGACCTCACCGGTCTGTTCGGCATAGCCGCGCTGGACCGGCCGGAGCTGAAGTACCCCAAGTTCGTGGCGGGCACCCACCGGGATCTCGCCGAGGTGGAGTCCGCCTCCCCGCCCGACATCTTCGCGGCGCTGCGCGAGCGGGACGTCCTCCTCCACCACCCGTACGACTCGTTCTCCACCTCCGTGCAGGCGTTTCTGGAGCAGGCGGCCGCCGATCCGGACGTCCTGGCGATCAAGCAGACGCTCTACCGCACCTCCGGCAAGTCGCCGATCGTCGACGCGCTCATCGACGCGGCCGAATCCGGCAAGCAGGTGCTGGTGCTGGTCGAGATCAAGGCCCGGTTCGACGAGCACGCCAACATCAAGTGGGCGCGCAAGCTGGAGGAGGCGGGCTGCCACGTCGTCTACGGCCTGCTGGGCCTGAAGACCCACTGCAAGCTGTCGCTGGTGGTCCGCCAGGAGGGCGACACCCTGACCCGCTACTCACACGTGGGCACCGGCAACTACCACCCCAAGACCGCCCGGCTGTACGAGGACCTGGGGCTGCTGACGGCGAGCTCCCAGGTCGGCGCGGACCTCTCCGACCTCTTCAACCGGCTGAGCGGCTACTCCCGGCGGGAGAACTACCGGCGGCTGCTGGTCGCCCCCAAGTCGCTGCGCGGCGGGCTGATCACCCGGATCAACAAGGAGATCACCCACCATCGGGCGGGGCGCCCGGCCTCGGTCAAGATCAAGGTCAATTCGATGGTCGACGAGGCCGTCGTCGACGCCCTCTACCGGGCCTCGCGGGCCGGGGTGCCGGTCGATGTGTGGGTGCGCGGCATCTGCGCGCTGCGGCCGGGCGTCCCCGGGCTCTCGGAGAACATCCGGGTCCGCTCGGTCCTCGGACGCTTCCTGGAGCATTCGCGGGTGTTCGCGTTCGGGAACGGCGGCGAGCCGGAGGTGTGGATCGGCAGCGCCGACATGATGCACCGCAACCTCGACCGCCGGATCGAGGCGCTGGTGCGGGTCACCGACCCCGGCCACCGCGCCGCCCTCAACCGGCTGCTGGAGACCGGGATGTCCGACGCCACCTCCTCCTGGCACCTGGGCCCGGACGGCGAGTGGACCCGGCACGCCACGGACGCGGACGGCCAGCCGCTGCGGAACGTTCAGGAGATGCTCATCGACGCCCGGAGGCGACGGCGTGGTGCAACGACATGACCTGCCGCCGGCCGGGATGACGGGCGCCGCGGACCCGGCCGCCGACCCGTCCCGCCCGGGGGCCGACGGCGTGACGGACCGGGCGGCGGAGGCCGCGGCGGCGGCGCCTTCCGCGGCGGGGGCTTCGGCGGCTCCTTCCGTGGCGGCTTCGGGGGCGCCTTCGGGATCGCTTTCGGGTGCGGCTTCGGGGGCGCCTTCGGGTGCGCCTTCGTGGGAGTCGGCGACGGCCGGGGAGGTGCTGTCGGCGTATCTGCACGCCCAGGCCGGGGACTTCCTGCGCAGCCTGCGGCTGCACCGTGAGAGCGGATCCGACGTCCAGGAGGCGGCCGAGGCCGCCCGGCTGCTGCGCCGCGCCGCGCGGCGGATCAGCGGAGCGCTCTACGTCTACCGGCCGATCACCGACACGGCCTGGTCCGATGAGCTGCGGACCGAGCTGGCCTGGCTGTCCGGCACGCTGGCGCGGGAGCACGCCTACGCGGAGCGGCTGGACCGGCTGCGCGGCGCCCTGTACCGGCTCTCGGGCGCGGGCGCCCCCTCGGACCGGGCGCCGCAGGGCGAGGGGACGGCCGCCGAGGCCGCGAGCCCGGGCGAGCGACCCTCCGACCCCCACACGGTGAACGCGGCGCATGCCGCGAGCGCCGCGCGCACCGCGCGCGGCGGGGTCACGGTCGCGGTCGACGGCGCGGGCGGCCCCACCGGTACCGCGGGCCCGATCCCCCGCTCCACCCGCGCCTCCCGCCGCAGCGTCTCCCTGGCCGCCGGTGCGCCGGGAGGCGGGGCCGCAGACCCTGTCGGAGGGCAGGGTGCGCGGCCCGGTCCGGCCGACACGGGCGGCGGCGGCGCCGAGGGCACGGCCGGAGCGTCGAGGGACCGGGACCGGGAGAGGGACCGGGAGAGGGACGAGGGGCGGGCGGCCGGACGGCGCCGCGGCGAGCGCGGTGACAAGAGCGGCCGGGGCGCCAGGGGCGACAAGGGCGAGCGGTCCGGCCAGCCGGGCGCGGCCCACCAGCGGGCCGGTGCCGAGGAGGAGGCCCGCGGCGGGGCGCTGACCGTGGGCGCGGCCCGCGCCGGAGCGCTGCTGGAACGCCAGCTCACCCTGGCCAGGACCCGGGCTCACACCGCCGCCCTGGAGGCGCTCGGCTCCTCCCGCTTCCACGCGGTCGCCGACACCGTCGCCCTGCTCGCCTCCGAGGCCCCGCTCGACGAGGCCAACGCCGCCCGCCCCGCCGGGCAGGTGCTGCCGCCGCTCGCCGAACTGGCGAACCGGCGGCTGGCCGAGGCGGTGGAGGCGCTGCCGCTGGTCCGCGCCGGGCATCCGTACAACGCGGAGGCGCTGGTCCACGGCCTGGCGGCGACCCCGGCGGCGGACGCCCCGCCCGCCAGCGAGCGCCAGGACGCCCCCTGGCACCAGGTCCGCCATCTGCTGCGGCTGCGGCGGTACGCGCTGGAGGTGCTCGACCAGGCGTGGCACCAGCAGCCGGACGGGGCGAGCGGGCCCAATGGATCCGGGCCCCACGGCTCCGGGCCCGGCGGTTCCGGTCCGGGCGGTTCCGGCCCCGTGGACGCCGAGCCACCGCTGTCGGTGCGGCTGCTGGCCGCGGGACAGGCGCTGGAGCGCCACCGCGACGCGGCCGAGGCCGCCGCCGCGGCGGCGGCAGCCGCCCGTACGCCCCGGATCGCCCCGGCGACGGCGTACGCGCTCGGGGTGCTCCACGCCGATCAGCGGCACGAGGTCGAGGCGGCCCGCTTCGCGTTCGGCCGGATCTGGCGGCGGGTGTCCGCGCCCAGAGCCTCCTGACGGCGGACGGCGGACGGCGGACGCGGCGGGCGGCGGCCCCGAAGGACCGAAGGGCGCAACGCGGAGGACAGCGGAAGACCGGGGAGGGAGAGACGGCGGATGAACCGGCGGAATTCCCGTGGTGACGGGGAAGCGGACACCGGGACGGTTCTGGCCGCGGGCTGTGTGCTGTGGCGACGGTCCCCGCACGGCGGCGGGCTCGAGGTCGCCCTCGTCCACCGCCCCCGTTACGACGACTGGTCCCATCCCAAGGGCAAGCTCAAGCACGGCGAGGACGCGCTGCACGGCGCCGTGCGCGAGGTCGCCGAGGAGACCGGTATGGGCTGCGCTCCGGGGGCGGCGCTGCCCACCCTCCACTACATGGCCAAGGGCCGCCCGAAGCAGGTCCGCTACTGGGCGGCGGAGGCGGTCGACGACGACGAGACCTTCGTGCCCAACCGTGAGGTCGACCGCCTGATCTGGCTGCCCCCGGACGCGGCCCGCCTCCGCCTCAGCTACGACCACGACCGGACGCTGATCGACGCGCTGCTGCACGCCCTGCGGCCGTCCTGAACCGCCCCCGGTGCCCGCTCGGCCGAGGGTGCTCGGCGGATGGTGCTCGACGGATGGTGCTCGGCGTCGGCGCTCAGCGGCGGCGCAGGCTCTTGTCCTCGAGCGCCGGCGGCACGTAGTAGCTGTCCGCCCGGTTGAGGTCGGTGCCCGGCGGGACGATCTCGTCGATCCGGTCCAGGACGTCCTCGCTCAGCTCCACCTCGGACCCGGCGAGCAGATCCTCCAGCTGCTCCATGGTGCGCGGACCGATGATCACCGAGGGTCTCGGACTCAGTGGTCGACGGACTGGCGCGGGCGCTGCGGCTGACCCCGGCCGAGCACACCTATCTGCGCAACATCACCCTGCCCCGGCGGCGCGCCGGGGAGCCCGACCCCGACCCGCGGCCGCGGGTGCGGCCGGAGATCCAGCAGCTGCTGAACGCGATGGCCGGCATGGTCCCGGCCTGTGTCTACGGACCGGCGATGGACATCCTGGCCTGGAACACCCTCGGCACCCGGCTCGGCATCGACTACGCCGCGATCCCCGAGGAGCGGCGCAACGGCCCGCTGCTGGTCTTCCTCGACCCCCGGCTGAGGGAGATCCACCCGAACTGGGCCGAGGTCGCCGATGAGGCGGTGGCCGGGCTCCCCTCGCCGTCCCGTCCCTCGCCGTCCGGCCTCGTCCCGCCCCCCGCACTTGCCGCGGTCCACCTCCTTGACGCGACTGGAAACTTTCCTTACTTTCATTCCCTCCCACGGTGGCGCCAGTGGCGCGAGAGGGCAATGGAGGTCCGGATGTCCGGCACCGAGGGCGGATTCGTCCGCCGTATCGGCCTGTTCCAGTCGACCGCCATCAACATGAGCCAGATGTGCGGCATCGGGCCGTTCGTCACCATCCCCCTCATGGTCGCCGCCTTCGGCGGGCCGCAGGCCGTCATCGGCTTCGTCGCGGGCGCGGTGCTCGCGCTCGCCGACGGGCTGATCTGGGCCGAGCTGGGCGCCTCGCTGCCCGGGGCCGGGGGCAGCTATGTGTATCTGCGCCAGGCGTTCCAGTACCGCAGCGGCAAGCTGATGCCGTTCCTGTTCGTCTGGACGGCGATGCTGTTCATCCCGCTGATCATGTCCACGGGTGTGGTCGGTCTGGTGCAGTATCTGGGCTATCTGTGGCCCGATATGACCCGGACTCAGGGCGATCTGGTCGGACTCGGTGTCATCGTCCTGGTCATCGGGCTGCTGTGGCGGGGCGTCGAGCACATCGCCCGGATCACGGCGGTCATGTGGTGCGTGATGATCGCCTCCGTGGTCCTGGTCATCGTGGCGGCCTTCAGCCACTTCGACGCGGGGCAGGCGTTCACCTATCCGGACCATGCCTTCGAGCTGACCAGCGGTCACTTCTGGACCGGGTTCGCGGCGGGCCTGACCATCGGCATCTACGACTACCTCGGGTACAACACCGCCGCGTACATGGGCGCCGAGATCAAGGACCCCGGCCGCACCCTGCCGCGCGCGATCGTCACCTCGATCGCCGGGATCATGGGGATCTATCTGCTGCTGCAGATCGGCACCCTCGGCGTCGTCGACTGGCACGAGATGACCGACCCCGACTCGGTGGCCTCCCAGTCCGTGGCCTCGGCGGTGCTGGAGGAGACCTGGGGGAAGGGCGCGGCCGACGTCGTCACCGTGCTCATCCTCATCACGGCCTTCGCGTCCGTCTTCGCCGGGCTGCTGGGCGGCTCCCGGGTGCCGTACGACGCCGCCCGCGACCGGGTCTTCTTCCGGCCGTACGGCACGCTCCACCCGCGCCACCGCTTCCCCGTACTGGGCCTGGCCACGATGGGCGTCGTGACGGCGATCGGCTTCCTGATCGGCCGCCACACCGATCTGGCCACGCTCATCCAGCTGCTGACCACGGTCATGGTGATCGTGCAGGCCCTGGCACAGGTCGTCGCCGTCACGGTGCTGCGCCGCCGCCAGCCCGGGCTGCGGCGGCCGTACCGGATGTGGCTCTATCCGCTGCCGAGCGTGGTGGCGCTGGTGGGCTGGCTGGTGATCTACGGCTACGCGGACAAGAACTCCCCCGGGCGGCACCCCATCGAATGGTCGCTCGCCTGGGTCGCGGCGGGGGGTGTGGCGTTCGTGCTGTGGGCGCGGGTGGAGAAGGTGTGGCCGTTCGGCCCGAAGGAGATCAGCGAGGAGTACGCGGCGGGGGCCGACCCCGATACGGAGGGCGGCGCCCGGGGTCCGGCGCACGCCGCGGGCGGCACGGTGGACGGCGCGGACGGCCCGGACGGTGCCGTCAGCCCCGGGGCGCCACCGCCTCCCACCGCACCGTGACCTCGCCCTGGCGCCAGCGCCGCGGGCCGTCGGTGAGCGGCCAGCCCTCCGCGCGCAGCGTCTGGGCGCTGCGTATCCAGCGCTGACGCGCGCTGAGCGGCGCGTACGGGGCCGCGGCCGCCCAGGCGCGGTCGAAGTCGCGCAGGAAGGTGTGCACCGGCTCGCCCGGCACATTGCGGTGGATCAGCGCCTTGGGGAGCCGTTCGGCCAGGTCGGAGGGGCGTTCCAGGGAGCCGAGGCGGGCCGCGAAGGTCACGGTGCGCGGGCCCGCCGCGTCGAGCGCGACCCACACGTGCCGCCGCCCGATCTCGTCGCAGGTGCCCTCCACCAGCAGCCCGCCGGGGGCCAGCCGGGCGCACAGCCGCCGCCACACGGCGGCGACCTCGCCCTCCTCGTACTGCCGCAGCACATTGGCCGCCCGGATGAGCGCCGGGCGGGCCCCGCCGGGCAGCGGCACTTCGAAGCCGCCGTGCGCGAAGGTGAGCCCCTCGCGCTCGTACGGGCGCGCGGCCAGCACGCGCCCGGGGTCGATCTCGACGCCCACGACGCGGGCCCCGGCCCGTACGGTCCGCAGCCGGTCCAGCAGCTCGACGGCGGTCCACGGGGCCGCCCCGTATCCCAGGTCCACGGCCACCGGCGCCTCCCCGGCCCGGCGCAGCGCGGGCCCGTGCGCCGCCGCGATCCACCGGTCCATCCGGCGCAGCCGGTTGGGGTTGGTGGTCCCGCGGGTCGCCGAACCGATCGGACGGGACGGCGGGGGAACGCGGGCGGGCATGGCGCTGAGCCTATGCGGGGGCGGAGGGGCGGCCTGCGC
>NZ_JAEEAP010000435.1 GCF_016103465.1 Streptomyces sabulosicollis | reverse complement strand
GCGGGGGCGGGCGCCGTGCCCGCGACCGCTCGTTCGACGTCCGCCCGCAGAATCAGCCCCTCGGGGCCCGAGCCCCTGAGCTGCCGCAGATCGACGTCATGCTCCCGGGCCAGCCGCCGGACCAGGGGCGAGATCACCGGAAGGGGCCCGGCGGGGGCCGCCACCGTCTCGCGCACGGGCGTGTCGGGGGCCGCCGCCTGGCGCATGGGCGCGTCGGGGGCCGCCGCCTGGCGTACGGACGCGGCGGGGGCCGCCGCCGTCCCGGGCAGCGGTCCGCCGGGGGCCGCCGCGGGCGTCTCGCGCAGCGGCCCGGGGGAGGGCCGAACGCGGCGGCGGCGGGCGGCGGGCCCGGTCGTGCCATAGCCGACCAGCACATTGCCCGACGCGCCGTCCATCGCGCTCTCGGTGACCGGCCGACCGGATCCGTCGTCCGAGCCCTCCGGCACGGCGACCGTGATCAGCGGCGCCCCGACCGGCACCTCCGCGCCCTCCTCACCGTAACGGGCCGTCACCACACCGCCGTAGGGGCACGGCACATCCACCATCGCCTTGGCCGTCTCGACCTCGACCACCGGCTGGTCGACCGCGACCACATCGCCGACCTGGACCAGCCAGCGCACGATCTCGGCGCCGGTCAGCCCCTCGCCCAGATCGGGCAGGGTGAACTCCCGTACGACAGCCATCAGACCGCGCTCCCCTCGGTCCACTCCGACTCCCACTGCAGCCGGGCGACGGCGTCCAGCACCCGGTCCACTCCGGGCAGGTGGTGCCGCTCCAGCATGGGCGGCGGGTAGGGGATGTCGAATCCGGCGACCCGCAGCACGGGCGCCTCCAGATGGTGGAAGCAGCGCTCGGTGACCCGGGCGGCGATCTCCCCGCCGGGCCCGCCGAAGCCCGTGGACTCATGGACGACGACCGCGCGCCCGGTGTGGCGCACGGAGGCGCACACGGTCTCGTCGTCGAAGGGGACGAGCGAGCGCAGATCGACGACTTCCAGGTCCCAGCCCTCGGCCCGGGCCGCCTCGGCGGCTTCGAGGCACACCGGAACGGAGGGGCCGTAGGAGATCAAGGTGGCGCTGCGCCGACCTCCGCTGCCGGGCCCGCGGACCACCGCGCGTCCGATGGGCGGCACCTGCTCGGGGGCGTCGGCCGACCAGTCGGCCTTGGACCAGTACAGCCGCTTGGGCTCCAGGAAGATCACGGGGTCGTCGGAGGCGATGGCGGAGCGCAGCAGTCCGTAGGCGTCCGCGACGGTCGCCGGGACGACGACATGGAGGCCGGGGGTGGCCATGTAGTAGATCTCGGAGGAGTCGCTGTGGTGCTCGACACCGCCGATGCCGCCCCCGTAGGGCACCCGCACGGTGATCGGCATCGGCATCGTGCCCCGGGTGCGGTTGCGCATCCGCGAGACATGGCTGATGAGCTGCTCGAAGGACGGGTAGGCGAAGGCGTCGAACTGCATTTCGACCACCGGCCGCAGCCCGTACATGGCCATGCCCACGGCGGTGCCGAGGATGCCCGCCTCGGCCAGCGGCGTGTCCGTACAGCGGTCCCCGCCGAACTCCTCGGCGAGCCCGTCGGTGATCCGGAAGACGCCGCCCAGGGTGCCGACGTCCTCGCCGAGGACATGGACGGACGGGTCGGCGGCCATGGCGTCGCGCAGCGCGCGGCCGAGGGCCTGGGCCATGGTGGCGGGCTTACGGGCGGTGTCGGCCCCGACGGCGGTGGTCATCACTCCCCCTTCCCGGCGTCCGCGGCCTCGGCGTCGAGCTCGGCGCGCAGCTGGGCCGCCTGCTCGCGCAGCTGGCTGGTCCGGTCGGCGTAGACGTGCTCGAAGAGCGCCATGGGGTCGAGGACCGGGTCCTGGTGCATCCGCGTCCGCAGATCGGCGGCGAGCCGCTCCGCGGACTCCCGCGCGGCCCGGATCCCCTCGTCGTCCAGCAGATGGCGGTCCCGCATGGCCTCCTCCAGGAGCGCTATCGGGTCGTGTGCGCGCCATGCCTCGACCTCGGAGTCGGCGCGGTAGCGGGTGGCGTCGTCGGCGTTGGTGTGGGCGTCGATGCGGTAGGTGACCGCCTCCACCAGGGTGGGGCCGCCCCCGCCGCGGGCCCGGCGCACCGCCTCCGCCAGGACCTCGTGGACGGCGGCCGCGTCATTGCCGTCGACGAGCCGGCCGGGCATCCCGTATCCGACCGCCTTGTGGGCGAGGGAGGGCGCGGCGGTCTGCTTGGCGAGCGGGACGGAGATCGCGAAGCCGTTGTTCTGGACGAGGAAGACGACCGGGGCGTGCCAGACGGCCGCGAAATTGAGGGCCTCGTGGAAGTCGCCCTCGCTGGTGCCGCCGTCGCCGACCAGGGCGAGGGCCACCACGTCGTCGCCCTTGAGGCGGGCGGCGTGGGCGAGGCCGACGGCGTGCGGCAGCTGGGTGGCCAGCGGGGTGCACAGGGGGGCGACGCGGTGGGTGTGGGGGTCATAGCCGGAGTGCCAGTCGCCGCGCAGCAGGGTCAGGGCGTCGACGGGGTCGAGCCCGCGGACCACGGCGGCCAGGGTGTCGCGGTAGCTGGGGAAGAGCCAGTCGCGGTCCTCCAGCACCAGCCCGGCCGCGACCTGGCACGCTTCCTGCCCGGTGGAGGACGGATAGACGGCCAGCCGGCCCTGCCGGGTGAGGGCGGTGGCCTGGACGTTGTAGCGGCGGCCGCGCACCAGCTCGCGGTGGAGCCGGGTCAGCAGATCGGGGGAGATGTCGGCGGCAGCGGCGGTGCCCAGCAGGCGGTACGGCTCCGCGTCGGGCAGCAGCGGTGCGGCGTCGACGCGGGGCTGCCAGCCGGGCGGGGGAGTGGGCCGGTAGGCACCGGGCTGCTCAAGGACCGTCATGACGCGACCTCCTGGGCGTGGCGTACGGCGGGAGGGCGGGGCGTGCCGGGCGGCATCGCCCTCCCCTACCGATTGTTCGGTCGTTGACGCATTTTGGCTACAGGCGACCCAAGCCTGTGGACAAACGGTTCTGCAGCCCCTGAGATGAAGACAGGACGTCCATGAAGGGGAGGCGGGACGATATGCCGGGCGAACAGATGGCCAATCCGGACGGCAAACCCCCGGCGCGCCCGCTGGACGCCATCGACCGCGACATCCTGCGTCTGCTCCAAATGGACGGCCGAGCCTCCATACGCTCCGTGGCCGAGCAGGTGCACGTCTCGCGCGCCAACGCCTACGCCCGGATCAACCGCCTGATCGACGACGGAGTGATCCGCGGCTTCAGCGCCCGGGTGGACCAGGAGCGGGCCGGGCAGGGCGCGTCCGCGTACATCACGCTGAAGATCGTCCAGAACTCCTGGCGCACCGTGCGCGAACAGCTCCGGCAGCTCCCCGGGGCCACCCACATCGCCCTGGTCAGCGGGGACTTCGATGTGCTGCTGCTGGTGCACACCGAGGACAACCGCTCACTGCGCGAGCTGGTCCTCACCCGGATCCAGGCCATACCGGAGGTGCTGAGCACCCGGACGCTGCTGGTCTTCGAGGAGACGGACCTGGACTCGGAGCCGTAGCGGGGCCCGGGGCCGGGCGCGGGCGTACCGCCCCGCGGGCATCGCGGGTCAGGTCTGGGTGCGCAGGCCCGCGAAGGCCGTACGGACCACGGCCTCGGCCACCTCATGGGAGGTCGCGGCCCCGCCCCGGCCCGGCCGGTACCACTCCACAATGGAGTTGATCATTCCGAAGAGCAGCCGGGTCGCCAGCCGGGCGTCCACGTCGGACCGCAGGTCGCCGTCGGCCGCCGCCCGCTTGAGCAGCTCGGCCACCTGGTGGTCGAACTCCCGGCGCCGCTCCATGGCCCACCGCTCGGTGTCCGTGTTGCCCCGCACGCGCAGCAGCAGCGTGACGTAGGGCAGCTCGTCCATCAGCACCTCGGCGGTGCGCCGGGTAACGTGCTCCAGCCGCTCGATCGCCCGCCCCTCGCGTGCGGCGGGCTCCTGGAGGATGCCGAACAGCCCGTCCAGGGCACGGCTTATGGCCAGCCGGAGCAGCTCCTCCTTGCCCTTCACATGGTGGTAGATGGAGGACTTGGAGATCCCGGCGGCCCGGGACAGGTGCTCCATGGAGGTGCCGTCGTAGCCGCGCTCGTTGAACACCTCCACGGCGACCGCGAGCAGCGATTCGGGCGTGTAGGTGTCGCGCTTGGCCATGGTCATGATTAGAGCAGTTTCTCATCGGCGGCCGCACGCCGGATCAACGCCTGGGAAGGGGCGTAGCGGCCGGTCGGACAGGCGTGGTGGAGGTTGCGCAGGGTGTCGCGCACCCAGCGGGCACCGAGCGCTCGCCCCCAGGCCAGCGGTCCGCGCGGGTAGTTGACGCCGGTCAGCATGGCGGTGTCGATGTCCTCGGGGCTCGCCACTCCGCGGGCGACGGCGTCCTCGGCGAAGTCCACGAGCATCGCGACCGTGCGGGCCACGACCATGCCGGGGACGTCCTGGACCACGCTGACCTCCTTACCGAGCGCCTGGAACAGGCCGATCGCGGACCGCAGGGACTCCTCGGGGGCGGCTACGGACGCCGCCAGGGCGACGCGGGTGGCGGTGCGGTAGTCCAGCGCCAGGTCGAAGCGGACCGACGCGGCGAAGGGGTCGTCGGTGGCGGTCGTGCCGTCGGCCAGGGACAGGCGGGTGCCGTCGGGCAGGGTGAGATGGGCCCCGACGGGCTCGCGGGTCACCGGGATACCCGCCTCCTCGATCAGGCCGACCAGCCCTTGTGCGGGCCCCAGGTCACCGTGGACGGCGACCTTGCCGGGCGGCTCGCACGGCTCCGCGGTGTGCGGGGCGGGCCGCCCGGCGTCCTCGGAGTGGTCGTACCAGCCGTGGCCCGTCTTGCGTCCGTGCCGTCCGGAGGCCACGAGCTGACGCTGGGCGAGGGACGGGGTGAATTTCGGATCGTGGAACAGTGCTTCCCACACGGATCGGGTGACGGCCTCGTTCACGTCCTGGCCGATCAGGTCGGTGAGTTCGAAGGGGCCCATCCTGAAGCCGCCGGACTCGCGCAGCACGGCGTCCAGGGTGGCGGGGTCGGCGGCGCGCTCCTCGTACGCCCGGAACGCCTCGGCGTAGAAGGGGCGGGCGATCCGGTTGACGATGAACCCGGGGGTGTCGGCGCAGCGCACCGGTGTCTTGCCCCAGGCCGCGGCGGTGGCGTGGGCGCGGTCGGCTGCGGACTCTTCCGTGGCGGCGCCGCGCACCACCTCCACCAGCGGCATCAGCGGGGCCGGATTGAAGAAGTGCAGACCGAGGAGGCGGCCCGGGCGGCGCAGGACGCCCGCGACGGCGGTGACGGAGAGGGAGGAGGTGTTGGTGGCGAGCAGACAGCCGTCGGAGACCACCGACTCCAGGGCGGTGAACAGCTGCTGCTTGGCGTCGAGTTCCTCGAGGATCGCCTCGACCACCAGATCCGCCCCGGCCAGGTCCGCGAGGTCGGCGACGGGGGCGAGCCGGCCGAGGGCGGCGTCGCGCTCGGCGGCCGTGAGGCGTTCCTTGGCGACCAGCCGGGCGAGCCGGTCCGCGATGGCGTCGGCGGCCCGGGAGGCCCGGCCGGGCGCGGCGTCGTAGAGCCGCACGGGATGGCCCGCGGCCAGCGCGACCTGGGCGATTCCCTGGCCCATCGTGCCGGTGCCGACGACGGCGACGAGGCCGCCGCGGTCGATCCCACGGTCGATCGCAGTCATGCCGCAGATCCTTTTCGACGAAGTTGTCCACAGGTTCGCCAGGCCCTCTTGTCCCGACCGATCGTTCGGTTACTCTAACTCTGTCGCCCATTCCAGCCCAGCCCCAGCTCGACGAGGAGTTGGTCAGTCGTGACCGCCACACTCACCACCGCGCAGTTGACGCAAGAGCACCGCCCCACCCTCGACCAGGCCCTGGAGGCGATCCGTACCCGCGCCTATTGGTCCCCGCACCCCGAGCACCCGAAGGCTTATGGCGGCGAGGGCCAGGGCGGGCGCCCGAGCCTGAGCGTCGCCGAGGGCCAGGCGGCGTTCGAGGCGCTGCGCGGCAAGCGCTTCGAGCTGGACCAGCCGGGCACCGACGGCTGGACGGGCTCCGAGGTCTCGCCGTTCGGAGCGGAGATGGGCATGGAGTATCCGCACCCGGACATCGAGGTGCTGCTCCCGGCGATGCGGGCGGGAATGCCCGCCTGGCGGGACGCCGGTCCGGAGGCGCGGGCCATGGTGTGCCTGGAGATCCTGGCCCGGATCGGCGCCCGGTCGCACGAGTTCGCCCAGGCCGTCATGCACACCAGCGGCCAGGCGTACATGATGGCGTTCCAGGCCGGCGGCCCCCACGCCCAGGACCGCGGCCTGGAGGCGGTGGCGTACGCGTTCGCCGAGCAGACCCGCACTCCGGGCGCCGCGGACTGGTCCAAGCCGCAGGGCAAGCGCGACCCGCTGCGCCTGCGCAAGACGTTCACGGCCGTCCCGCGCGGTATCGCCCTGCTGATCGGCTGCAACACCTTCCCGACGTGGAACGGCTATCCGGGCCTCTTCGCCTCGCTCGCCACCGGCAATCCCGTGCTGGTCAAGCCGCACCCGCAGGCCGTGCTGCCGCTGGCGCTGACCGTCCAGGCGGCGCGCGAGGTGCTGAAGGAGGCGGGGTTCAGCCCCGACCTGGTGACGCTGGCCGCCGAGCGGCCGGACGAGGGGATCGCCAAGGTCCTCGCCGTCCGCCCCGAGATCCGCATCATCGACTACACGGGGTCCACCGCCTTCGGCGACTGGCTGGAGACCCACGCCCGCCAGGCCCAGGTCTTCACCGAGAAGGCGGGGGTCAACACCGTGGTGATCGACTCCACGGACGACTACCAGGGCATGCTCGCCAATCTGGCGTTCTCCCTGTCCCTCTACAGCGGCCAGATGTGCACCACCCCGCAGAACCTGCTGATCCCCCGCGACGGCATCGCCACCGACGCCGGTCCCAAGACCTATGACGAGGTGGTGGCCGACCTCGCGGCGGCGGTGGACGGGCTGCTGGGCGACGACGCACGGGCGAGCGCGCTGCTCGGGGCGATCGTGGGCCCGCGGGTCCAGGAGCGGCTGGAGGCCGCCCCGGGTCTGGGTGCGGTCGCCCTGGCCTCCCGCACGGTGACCCACCCCGACTTCCCGGGCGCCACGGTCCGCACGCCGCTGATGGTCAAGGCGGACGGCGCGCGGAAGTTCTGGGAGGGTGCGGACGCGGACGCGCCCTATCTGGCCGAGTGCTTCGGCCCGGTCTCCTTCGCCGTCGCCGTCGACTCCACGGAGGACGGGGTGGCCCTGCTGCGCCGGACCACCCGGGACAAGGGCGCCATGACGGTGGGGGCGTACACCACCTCACCGGAGGCGGAGCGGCTGATCGAGGAGGCGTGTCTGGAGGAGTGCGCCCAGCTGTCGCTCAATCTGACCGGCGGGGTGTATGTGAACCAGACCGCGGCCTTCTCCGACTTCCACGGCACGGGCGGCAACCCGTCGGCCAATGCCGCGCTGTGCGACGGGGCGTTCGTGGCCGGCCGCTTCCGGATGGTCGAGGTCCGCCGCCCGGCGGAGTAACGGGCCCGGCGGGCGGGGCGGCGCGGGGCAAGTCACCGCGCACGCCCCGCCCGGAAACGGCCCCAGGCGGAACGAGCCGGGCCTGGGCGGGGGAGCCAGCTCTACGCCTGTCTCTTATACCCATCTGACGCTGCCGACGACTAGTC
>NZ_JAEEAP010000434.1 GCF_016103465.1 Streptomyces sabulosicollis | reverse complement strand
AGATGTGTATAAGAGCCAGCCGTCGTCCTTGGAACCGCCCAGGGAACTCCACAGCAACCAGCCGACGAAGCAGCTCGGTATCAGCGCCACCAGGACGATGGCGAGGGTGCCGCCGCGGCGACCGGGCTCTGGAGGAAAGCTGCCGTTGGACACGCGGGCGATGGTAGCGGCCCGGCCGTGCGCTCGGGCTCGGACGGGCGGGGCGGCCGTGCCTCAGGCCCCGGGGCCGGTGGTGGCCGCGGTGCGGCGCAGGACCCGGAGCGAGCGGGTGGCGGAGACCTCGGTGAACGCGCCGGAGGCGAGCGCGCGGCGGTAGATCCGGTACGGCGCCTGCCCGCCGTCCGCCGGGTCGGGGAAGACGTCGTGGATCACCAGCAGCCCGCCCGGCGCGATATGCGGCGCCCAGCCCTCGAAGTCCGCGCTCGCGTGCTCGTCGGTGTGCCCGCCGTCGATGAACACCAGCCCGACCGGCCGCCCCCACACCGCCGCGACCTGCGGGGACCGCCCGACCACGGCGATGACATGGTCCTCGAGGCCCGCCCGGTGGAGGGTGCGGCGGAAGGTGGGCAGCGTGTCCATCCGCCCCACCTCCGGGTCGACCACCTCCGGGTCGTGGTACTCCCAGCCCGGCTGCTGCTCCTCCGACCCCCGGTGGTGATCCACGGTCACGGCGACCGTCCCCGCCGCGCGGGCGGCGTCGGCCAGCAGGATGGTGGAGCGCCCGCAGTACGTGCCGACCTCCACCAGCGGCAGCCCCGGCGCCGCCGCCCGCGCGGCCGCGGCGTACAGGGCGAGCCCCTCGTCCAGCGGCATGAAGCCCTTCGCCGCCTCGAAGGCGTCGAGCACGGTGCGGTCGGGGGCCGTGGGCGCGGCGGCGGCAGCAGACTGAGTCACCCGCTCATCCTGCCGCACCGCCACCGGCCCGCGGCGCTCGGGGGCCAGGGCCCCTCGACCGGTGCCCAAAGCGCGGCGGGTGCCCACCGGCTGGGTACCAGGTCCGGCGCCCTCCTCACATGCGCGGAAATGCCGATGCGGGTGACGGGCCCCGGATGCGAGCATCGCCGTCATGGCCAGCCCGACGCCCCTCCCCCCGGAAACCGCAGCCACCGCCCGCGCCCCGCGCTCCTCGCCCCCGGTCTGGGCGGTCCTGCTGGCCGCCTGCGCCGGGCAGTTCCTGGTGGTGCTCGACGTCTCGGTGGTGAACGTCGCGCTGCCGTCGATGCGTACGGACCTGGGGCTCGGCGGGACCGCGCTGCAGTGGGTGGTGAACGCCTACGCGCTCACCTTCGCCGGGTTCCTGCTGCTCGGCGGGCGCGCCGCCGACCTCTTCGGGCGCAAGCGGGTCTTCCTCGCCGGGCTCGGGCTGTTCACCGCGGCCAGCCTCGCCGGTGGCGCCGCCCAGGAGCCCTGGCAGCTGATCGCCGCCCGCGCGCTGCAGGGCATCGGCGCGGCCGTGCTCTCCCCGGCCACCCTCACCATCCTCACCACCACCTTCCCGACCGGCGCGGCCCGCACCCGGGCCATCGGCACCTGGACCGCGGTCGGCGCCGGCGGGGGAGCGGCGGGCGGACTGGTCGGCGGTGTGCTCACCGAGTACCTGTCCTGGCGCTGGGTGCTGCTGGTCAACGTGCCGGTGGGCGCCGTGGTGCTGGTGGCCGCCGCGGTGTGGCTGACCGAGGGCCGCTCGGGGCGGGCGCGGCGGCTCGACATACCGGGCGCGGTGCTGGTCACGGCGGGCGTCGCGGCGCTCGCGTACGGCATCGTGCAGACCGAACCGCACGGCTGGACCGCCGCCGCCTCGCTGCTGCCGCTGCTCGCCGGGGCCGCCCTGCTCGCGGTCTTCGTGGCCGTGGAGGCGCGTACGGAGGAGCCGCTGATGCCGCTGCGGCTGTTCCGCGTCCGGGCGGTCTCGGCGGCGAACACGGTGATGGTGGTGTGCGGCGGCGGCATGTTCGCCATGTGGTACCTCATGTCGCTCTATCTGCAGAACGTGCTCCACTTCAGCCCGGTGAAGGCCGGGCTCGCCTTCCTCCCGCACAGTCTGTCGATCGTGGTCGGTTCGAAGCTCGCGCCGCGGCTGATGGCCCGGGTGGACGGCAAACTGCTGGCGATCGCGGGCGGTTCGCTGGCCGTCATCGGCTACGCGTGGCAGAGCCGGATGGACGCCGACGGCACCTACGTGGGGACGGTCCTGGGGCCCGCGATCATCATGTCACTCGGCTCCGGGCTGATGATGACCCCGCTCGCCGCCTCCGCCACCTCCGCCGCCGCCCCCTCCGAGGCGGGCCTGGTCTCGGGGCTGGTCAACACCTCGCGGCAGATCGGCGGCGCGCTCGGCCTGACCGTGCTGGCCACCGTCGCGGCCGAGCGGATCACGGCGCGCGGCGGGGCCGGACCGGAGGCGCTCGCGGCCGGATACGGCCACGCCTTCGTCGTGGCCACCGGGATCATCGCGGCGGCGGTGGTGCTGATGGCCGTCCTGCTGCCGCGCACGCCCGCGGCCACTGCCACGGCCACTGCCACCCGGAGCTCCTCATAGCCTCATGGCGGCATGGCCTTACTGCCTCAGGGCCGGCTCACAGCCAGCCGTTCTGGCGGGCGGCGCGGACGGCCTCCATGCGGTTGCGGGTCTGGGTCTTGCCGATGGCCGAGGAGAGATAGTTGCGCACGGTGGCGGGGGAGAGGTGCACCTTGGCCGCGATGTCCGCGACCGTCGCCCCGTCCACCGCCGCCGAGAGCACATCGCGCTCGCGCTGGGTCAGCGGGTTGGGGCCCGCGCTGAGGGCGGCGGCGGCCAGGCCCGGGTCGATGACGCGCTCACCGGCCAGCACCCGGCGGATCGCCACGGCCAGTTCCTCCACCGGGCCGTCCTTGACCAGGAACCCGGCCGCTCCCGCCTCCATCGCCCGGCGCAGATAGCCGGGGCGGCCGAAGGTGGTGAGGATCAGCACCTGGCACTCCGGCAGCGCCTCGCGCAGCGCGGCGGCCGCGTCCAGACCGCTGCGGCCGGGCAGCTCGATGTCGAGCAGCGCCACATCGGGCCGGGTCTCCAGGGCCCGGGGCACGATCTCGTCCCCGTTCCCGAGCTGCGCGACGATCTCGAAGTCCTCCTCGAGCCCGAGCAGCAGGGCGAGCGCCCCCCGCATCATCCCCTGGTCCTCGGCGAGCAGGAGCTTGATCACGCCCTCCGCGCCGGTCGGGCCCTCCACGCCCTCCGCGCCGTCGGCGCCCTCCGCGTCGTTCACGCCGTCCGGGCCCCCTCGATCTCGGCCTCCATCGGATCCTCCCTGTCCACCGGCAGTTCGGCGACGAGCCGGAAGCCCCGGCGCCCGCCGGGGCCGGACTCCAGCGAGCCGCCCGCCGCGGACAGCCGCTCGGCCAGGCCCTTGAGCCCCGTACCGCCGATCGCGCCGTCCGCGCTCGCCGCGCTCATCGCGTGCGCACCGGTGGCACGGGAGCCTACGCCGCCCCCGTCGTCCGTGATCTCCAGCCGTACCCGGTCCATGCCGCCGCGCACCTCGATCTCGCAGCGGGACGCCCCGCTGTGCCGCACCACATTGGTGACGCCCTCGCGGACCACCCAGCCCAGCAGCGCCTCGGCCTGCGGGGCCAGCGGCGGCCCCCCGCGGCGGACGACGGCCTCGATACCGGCGGCGTCCAGCGCCGAGCGGGCCCGGTCCAGCTCGGTGGCCAGGCTGCCCTCGCGATAGCCGGTGACGGCCTCGCGGATCTCGGTGAGCGCCTGCCGCCCCACCGCCTCGATGTCCGCGGCCTGCCCCAGCGCGGCCTCCAGGTTCTTCGGGGCGAGCCGGCGCACCGCCTCCGCCTTGACCACGACGACCGACATGGTGTGGCCCAGCAGATCGTGCAGATCGCGGGAGAACCGCAGCCGCTCCTTCTCCACCGCCGTACGGGCCAGCTCCTGGCGGGTCGCGCGGAGCTGGGCCACGGTCTCGAAGAGCGACAGGATGGCCGCCGTCACCAGGCCGGACAGCAGGGTGCCGTAACTGACCGTGAGCGAGTCCGAGGGGCCGCCGCGCAGCCCGGCGATGACTCCCGCGGAGGCGGACAGCACGAGGATGACGGGCCCCAACTGCCGCCGCCCCCCGCGCAGCACGATCCCGGAGGCCAGCGACAGCAGCGGGAAGCACAGCAGCCAGTCCCCGGCGTAGCCGATGCCCAGCGCGTAGGTGACCGCCGCCAGTCCGGCGAGCGCCAGGGCCGGGGTCCTGGTGTGGCGGCGGCGCTCGTCGAGGGCGGTGAAGACGGTGGTGAGGTAGAGCGCGATGAAGGCCGCCACGCCCGCGCCGCCGAGCCAGGGCAGTGGGGCCTTCCCCTTGAAGAGCGCCTGTACGTCCCCCGAGAGCATGAAGAGCCAGGGCACGAAGGCCCGGCGGCCCGGCGGCTTGAGGCGCTCGATGCGCGCGGCGGTGGCATACATGCGTCCGACCTTACGGATCCCCGTATGAGCTGGGCAGATGCGGATGTCGGGGGATGGCCGTGACATATGTCCCAGGGGCCTTCGGTACACCGGACACCGCCACCTGACGGCCCGTCAGCGCCCGCCGTCGGCACCCTTCCCCCTTCGGGGCGTTTGGGCTATACAGGGTGCCATCGGCTAGAACGCGTTCTACATGTCCACGCGGACCGCGCGACCCTGCCGACCAGCGACGACCCCGGCGCGGCCGACGGTGCGGACGGGCGGGCCGGGGTCTTCGGACCGTGGCCCAGCGAGCGGACCAAGGAGTGGTGTCGCCCCATGCCCATCGATGTCGCGAAGGCCGTCTCGGCCGAACCCCGGAGCACGGCCCTCACCTGGGGACAGAAGGACATCCAGCTCTACCACCTGGGCATCGGCGCCGGAATCCCCGCCACCGACCCCCAGGAGCTCCGCTACACCCTGGAGAGCAAGCTCCAGGTGCTCCCCAGCTTCGCGACCGTCGCGGGCGGCGGGATGGCGGTCGCCGGGGGCATGGCCGCACCCGGTATCGACGTCGACCTCGCCGCCGTCCTGCACGGCGGCCAGACCGTCGAACTGCACCGGCCCATCCCGCTCAGCGGGGACGCCACCCAGACCTCGAAGGTCGCCGCCGTCCACGACAAGGGCAAGGCGGCGGTCATCGTGCTGCGCTCCGACGTGGCCGACGCGGACGGCCCGCTGTGGACCTGCGACACCCGGATCTTCGTCCGGGGCGAGGGCGGCTTCGGCGGTGAGCGCGGCCCCTCCGACCGCCTGGAGCCGCCCGCCCGCGAGCCGGACCGGACCGTGGAACGGGCCATCCGCGAGGACCAGGCGCTGCTCTACCGGCTTTCCGGCGACTGGAACCCGCTCCACGCCGACCCCGAGTTCGCCAAGGTGGCGGGGTTCGAGAAGCCCATCCTGCACGGGCTGTGCTCGTACGGGATGGTGCTCAAGGCGGTCGTGGACACGCTGCTGGACGGGGAGGTGACCCGGGTGCGCTCGTACACCACCCGCTTCGCCGGGGTGGCCTACCCGGGCGAGACCCTGCGCGTCCGGATGTGGCGGGACGAGGGGCGCGTCCAGGTGACGGCGACCGCCGTCGAGCGGGACGACGCGCCGGTCCTCACCGACACCATCGTCGAACACGCTTGAGACCACGCACCTCCGCACGCCTGAGATCACGCACGCTCGAGATCATGAGGAGCCGCTGTGCGCGCAGCCGTACTGCACGAGACGGGACAGGACAAGCTCGAGGTCCTCGACGACATCGAGGCGGTGGGCTTCGGCCCCGGCAAGGTCCGGCTGCGGCTGAGGGCCACCGGGCTGTGCCACTCCGACCTCTCCGCGATGGCCGGGGTGCTGCCGCAGCCCGCGCCGTTCGTCCCCGGCCACGAGGGCGCGGGCGAGGTCCTGGACGTGGGCGACGGGGTGACCGGGCTGAGCGCCGGTGACCGGGTGCTGGTGTGCTGGCTGCCCGCGTGCGGCGGCTGTCCGTCCTGTCAGCGCGGTCAGACCGAGCTGTGCCTGACCGGGTTCATGAACGCCGGGACGCCCAACTTCCGGCGCCCCGGCGGTAGTCCGGAGGACCTCTTCGGCATGTCCGGGACCGGCACCTTCGCCGAGGAGATCGTCCTCCCCGCGTCCTGCGCCGTGCCGATCCCCGACGACGTCCCGTACGACATCGCGGCGCTCATCGGCTGCGGGGTGACCACCGGGCTCGGGGCCGTCTTCAACACCGCCCGGGTGGAGGCGGGTTCATCGGTCGCGGTCATCGGCTGCGGCGGGGTGGGCATCAGCGTCATCCAGGGGGCGAGGGCGTCGGGCGCCGCGCAGATCGTCGCCGTCGATCCGGTGGAGTCGCGGTGCGAGGCCGCGCTGCGCTTCGGCGCCACCGAGGCGGTGGCGCCGGACGGCCTCGACGCCGCGAAGTCCGGCGTCACGGCGGGCGAGGGCTTCGACTACGTCTTCGAGGTCGTGGGCCGCTCCGCCACCGCCCGCCGGGCCTACGAGATCACCCGGCGCGGCGGCACCCTGTGCGTGGTCGGCGCCGGGGCGCTGGACGACTTCCTCCAGTTCAACATGTTCGAGCTGTTCTTCGACGAGAAGCGGATCCTGCCCTCGCTGTACGGCGGCGGCGATGTGCTCCGCTCCTACCGGCGCACCATCGACCTGTGGCGGGCGGGCCGGATCGACCTCGAAGGGCTGATCACCCACCGGGTGCGGCTCGGCGAGATCAACGACGCGATCGGCCAGATGCGGACCGGGGAGGCGCTGCGCACATGCATCGAGATGTGACCGGCCCGCTGACCGGGAAGACCGCGATCGTCACCGGTGCCGGGCGCGGCCTCGGCCGGGCCGAGGCCCTGGAACTGGCGCGGCTGGGCGCCAGCGTCGTCGTCAACGACTACGGACAGGGCGGACGCGACGGCACCGGCGAGGCATCGGCGGGCCCCGCCGAGCAGGTCGCCGAGGAGATCCGCGCGGCCGGCGGCCGGGCCACGGCCCACGCGGGCGATGTGGCCGACTTCGCGCGGGCGGGCGAGCTGGTCCGGCTCGCGGTCGACACCTACGGCGCGCTGGACATCCTGGTCAACAACGCGGGCATCCTGCGCGACCGGATGGTCTTCTCGATGAGCGAGGACGAGTGGGACTCGGTGATCCGGGTCCACCTCAAGGGGCACTTCAACACCATCCGCTTCGCCGCCGCGCACTGGCGCGAGCGGTCCAAGGCGGCGGACGGCGGCCCGGTGCACGGCCGGATCGTCAACACCTCCTCCGAGGCGTTCCTCGCCGGTTCGCCGGGCCAGCCGAACTACGCGGCGGCGAAGGGCGGCATCGTCGGGCTCACCACGTCCACGGCGGCGGCCCTCGCCAAGTACGGGGTGACGGCCAACGCCATCTGCCCGCGCGCCCGCACCCGGATGACCGAGGACGTCTTCGCCGACTTCGAGCTCCCGGAGGACGGCCGTCTCGACGCCCTCGCCCCCGAACACGTGGCCCCGCTGGTCGGCTATCTCGCCTCACCGGGCGCGGCGAAGGTGAACGGCCAGGTGTTCGTGGTGCACGGCGGCATGGTGGCGATCCTGGAGCGGCCGAGGGTGGCGGCGAAAGTGGACGCGAAGGGGGACGCCTTCGGCTTCGAGGAGCTGGACGCGGCGCTGACGCCGTACTTCGCGGAGCGGGGCGGGGAGGGCTTCGCGGCGGTGGAGGTGCTGGGGCTC
>NZ_JAEEAP010000433.1 GCF_016103465.1 Streptomyces sabulosicollis | reverse complement strand
AGAGGTGTATAAGAGACAGCCCCCCCCCACGATCCGGCGGTCACTCCAGGCCCGGCTCGCGCCGGGGGCCGGGCCGGTGCTCACCAACCGGCCGGATTCCGCTCGTCCACGGCGAAGAGCGTGCCGTCCGGGGCCGTCGCGAACACCTTGCCGTCCGCCACCACCGGCGCGGGCATCAGATCCAGGAAGCCCTGACCTGCCGCGCCCCCGCGCGAGCGGGTCTCGCCGAGCACCTCGCCCCGCCGGGCGTCCACGGCCAGCAGCCGGCCGTCCGCCGCCGAGAAGTACAGCCGGCCGTCCGCCGCCACCAGGGACGAGGCGTTGGAGACCGAGGTCTCCAGGCGCCAGAGCCGCGCCCGCGCCGAGCCCTCGCGCGCGGTGTCGACGGCCACCAACCCGCCGTCCGTGCCCAGGACATACACCCGGTCGCCGCTGGTGACGGCGCTGATCGCGGACACCGGCGCGGACAGCGCGACCCGCCTTGCCGCGCGCCGCTCCGGGTCGTAGCGGACCACGGCGGTGGTACTGGTCCCGGCGTCCGTCTCGGTCAGCAGCAGCACGCCATCGGGGCCGCTCCCGGCCGGGATGAGGTTGCCGCTGAGCGAGGCGCGCCAGCGCGTCGTACCGCGCACCGTGTCCACCGCCGTGACCAGCGTGTGCGAGCCGTCGCCCGCGGTGGTCACGGCGTACGCCGTGTGGCCGTCGCCGTACGAGAAGAAGGCGGGCCGGGCGTGGCCGGACAGCCGGTGGCTCCAACGCTCCTCGTTCGTCGCCCCGTTCACCGCCGTGACCGTGCCGTCCGGCGCGACCAGCAGCACGGTGTCGCCCGAGGAGTAGACCCCGCCCTGGTAGCGGGAGACATCGCGGCTCCAGCGGACGCGGTGGGTCGTGGGGTCGAGCGCCCGCAGCCGCCCGCCGTCCGGGGAGACCGTCCGCACCACACCGCCCGCGACCACGGGAGCGGAGATCGTCCCGCCGTCCCCGGGGCGCGCGGGCGGGGACGGCCGCGACCAGACCACACGGCCGTCGCCCGGGTCGACCCGGGCGGCTTCGACGCCGCGCCGGGCGCAGTACAGCGCGCCCGCTCCGTACGAGCAGAACGCGGGCCGCACCCCCGGACCCGCGGCCTTCCCGGCGTCCAGACCTGTCGTCCAGGGGCGCCACGCCTCCGCGGTCGCCGCGCTGATCCGCGGTCGGCCGCCGCCGGAGGAGTCCGTGCCGTCGAACGGGCGCAGTGCGACGACCGCGCCCGCGCCGAGCAGCACGGCGGCCCCGAGCCCGAGGACCCACCGCCGGATCCCCGGGCGCCGCGCCGCGGGCTTGTCCGCCCCCGACGCGGCCTGGTCCGCGGCCGGTCCCCGCTCGGGAGCCGCCTTCACATGCGTATCGGGATCCGCGGGATCGGGATCCACGCGATCGGGGGCCGCAGGCTCGGGACCCACCCGATCGAGGGCCGCAGGATCGGGATCCACCTGATCGGGATCCACCTGATCGGGATCCGCGGGATCGGGATCCACGGGCTCGGGCGCCGCCGCTTCGGCAGGGGCCGCTTCCCCCTGCGTACCCGTGGCGACGTCGTCCTGCCCCCAGCGCCCGCCCGGCAGCGAGTGCGGCTCCGGCGTCCGCTGCTGCGGCACCCGTGGCACGGGTCCGCGCCGCACCGGCGGCTGGGGCCCGCCGACCGCGCGCAGGACCGTCATCAGGGCGTCGGGCGTGGGGCGTTCCTCGGGGTTCTTGGCCAGACACCGCTGGACCAGCGGAAGCAGCTCATCCGGCACCCCGGCCAGATCCGCCTCGTCGTGCACCACCTGGTACGCCACGATGTACGGACTCTCGGACTCGAACGGCCCCCGCCCGGTGGCCGCGTGCACCAGCACCGAGCCCAGCGCGAACACATCCGCCGCCGGGCCCACCGCCCGCGGCCGCTGGAACTGCTCCGGCGCCATGAACGGCGGGGTGCCGATCAACTTCCCCGTCTCGGTGCGCAGTTCGCTGTCGGACGGCCGGGAGATGCCGAAGTCGATGACCTTCGGGCCGTCCGCGGCGAGCAGTACATTGCTCGGCTTGAGATCGCGGTGCACCACGCCCGCCCGATGGATGTCCCGCAGCGCCTCGGCGAGCCCCGCCGCCAGTCGCACGCTCTCGCCGGGCGGCAGCGGGCCGCTCCGCTTGACGTGTTCGGCGAGGGTCGGGCCGGGGATGTAGAGGGTGGCCATCCAGGGCCGCGGCCCCTCCGGGTCGGCATCCACCACGGGCGCCGTGAACGCGCCGCTGACCCGCCGGGCCGCCGCCACCTCCTGCCGGAACCGCGCCCGGAACTCGGGGTCTTCGGCCAGTTCGGCATGGACGACCTTCACTGCGAGGCGCCGTCCCGAGGGCGAGCGGGCCAGATGGACCACGCCCATGCCACCGGATCCGAGGCGTGCCTCGAGCTGGTACTGCCCGGCGTACTCCGGATCCTCCGCTTCCGGGCCCGTCCCGGCTCTGTGCACCGGCGGCATGCCCCACCCCCGTGAATTCGGCCGCATGCGCGACTCGGCGAGCCTAGTCGATGACACATGCGAGCCTTGTTAGCCTCCGCATGTCGTGTCACTTCACACGACATGTGCACAACTTCGGAAAGAAGTTCAACGGGGGAGGGGCCGCCATGGCCATGGAAGAGACGGCGGAAACCGTCACCACGACCGATGCCACGGACACCGTCGCGGACACGGTGGAGACCACCGCCGGAGCGATCACCTATCCGGTCGCGCCCGGCTACCAGGTCAACGTCCGCAGCGGACCCGGCACCAACTACCGGCTCGTGAAGGTGCTGCCGTACAACAGCCGGGTCCCCATCCGCTGCCAGCGGCACGGCCAGAAGGTCTCGGGGCCGTACGGCACCTCGGACATCTGGGACAACATCGCCCCGGGCCAGTACGTCTCGGACGCGTATGTGAGGACCGGCAGCGACGGCTTCGTCACCGTTCCCTGCGGCTGATCCACGGGCCCGGAGCGCGGCCGGCCCCCGGCACCGCGAGGGCGGCGCCGGGGGCCGGGCGACGGAAGGGGGTCTCCCCCTTGTCCGGGTGCCGTTACGCCGGGACCTGCTCCTCGACGGCGGCGACCCGCTTGATCACGGCGTTGTGCCGCTCGGTCCAGGTGGCCAGCGCCATCTCGCAGGCGTGGTCCACATGGCGCAGCCCGGTCAGGTCGAGCTCCACCTCGCGCTCACGGGGCAGCCCCTCCAGCTCGTCCAGCAGCTTGGGCAGCCGCAGGAAGGTCGCGTTGCCGCGCACCCGGACGTGCAGGGGCTTGTCGCCGTCCGTGTCCTCGCGTCCGCTGACCTCGACATGCACATGCGAGGTCTCCCAGGCCGTCTTGGCCACGGCCATCAGCAGACCGATGATCACGCCCTCGAACATATTGGTGATCACGATCGCGCCGGCGGTGACGATCAGGATGATCGCCTCACCCCGGTGGGCCTTCCACAGCGGCAGCAGGTCCTTGGTCGGGATCAGCTTCCAGCCGGAGTACACCAGCACACCGGCGAGCGTCGCCACCGGGATGATGCCCAGCGCCGAGGGGAAGAGCACCGCGAAGACCAGCAGCCACACACCGTGCAGCACCCGCGACGCCTTCGTCTTCGCCCCGGCCTGCACATTGGCCGAGCTCCGCACGATCACCGCGGTCATCGGCAGCGCGCCGAGGACACCGCACACCGCGTTGCCCGCGCCCTGTGCCATCAGCTCCTTGTCGTAGTCGGTGCGCGGACCGTCGTGCAGCCGGTCCACCGCGGCCGCGCTGAACAGGCTCTCGGCGGAGGCGATCAGCGTGAACGCGAGCACGGTGCCGATGACACCCACCTCGGCGAGGGCCTGGAACTCGCTGCCGCCCGGCGGCTGGATGGCGTCGAGCAGGCCCTTGACCTCGACCCGCGCGATCGGCAGGTCGAAGATCGCGGTCGCGGCCGTGGCGAGCGCGACGGCCGCCAGCGGTCCGGGCAGCACCTTGGCGCCCTGGCGGAAGCGCGGCCACAGCACCAGGACGACGATCGTCCCGGCGCCCACGGCGACCGCCTTCAGGGCGTCCGCGGAACCGGCCACGTCGCCGATGAGCTGCGGAATGTTGAAAATCTTGTCGAGCCCGCTGCTCGGGGCCTTGGCGTCGGCGAGCGCGTACAGCTGTCCGGCGATCAGCACCAGGCCGATGCCCGCGAGCATGCCCTGCACCACGGCGACGGAGATCGCCCGGAACCAGCGGCCGAGGCCGAGCGCGCCCATGGCCAGCTGGAGCAGTCCGGAGATGAGGACGAGGACGCCGAGCGCGGCGACGCCGTATTGCTCCACGGCCTCGTAGACCAGCACGGTCAGACCGGCGGCCGGGCCGGATACCTGCAGACTGCTGCCCGGCAGGAAGCCGGTGACCAGCCCGCCGACGATGCCGGTGATGAGGCCGAGCTCGGCCGGCACACCGGAGGCGACCGCCACCCCCACGCACAGGGGGACGGCCACCAGGAAGACCACGAGAGAAGCGGTGAAGTCGGCGCGGAAGGTTCCGGCGCCGGATGAGCCTGAGGTGCCTCCGGCACCACGGAAACGATCAAGGAGATTTCGCATGAGGGCTGCCTCCAGTGCGCCCCGTCACCGGCTCATGGGCAGGCGGGGGCACGGCATAGCGTTACGTCAGTGGGATCGATGGAATCGGTCGCTGGCGGTTGAGATCGCTTGCTGCGAGACGCGTGAAAAGCGTTGAGCTGTGCGTGAGACGGACCGCCGGGCTACGGCGGTGTAGCTCTCAGCAGCGGAAGATCTGGAGGATGACGGGCAGTTCGCCCGATCTCGACACCGGAACGGCTTGCCGTCCGGTGACCGATGTGGAAATGGCGGTACGCGGCACCGGAACGCCGGCATCGCAACCGCACACACATCCGTATTTGGCGCTCGGCGTGGGAGCGGTGAGCGGGGCCCGTCCACGGAGCCCCTTGCAATCTTCAGTTCCGTGGTCGCCGTGCGCGGACACCAATGATTCGGTGGTCGGCCGCGGCTCGGCTGACGCGGTGACGCTGACGGTTTCGGGATGGATGACCTGCGCGGACGCGGAATCGGCCGCGATGAAGAGGGCAAGCAACACGGCAACCGCCGTTACCAGTGCGTGAGCGGTATGCCGGATCGTCCTCACCATCGCCCCCTTCCCGTACGTAGAGACACCGGCCCCTATTGTGTCCATGAGACTGTGACCATTTGCAAGTCGATATGTAACCGACTTGTGAACTTGGAGTCATCGAACAGGACTGTTTCGTTCCGGGCGCCCCAGTTGGCGCGGGCGCGAACCGGCCTCCGGGTCACGCCGGATGGCGTGCAAAATTTAATTCATCGAACGACGAATAAGTAATTCATCAGAGCCAGGGGATATGGGCCACCCGTGCGAGGATGGCGGAGAACACCGACGCAGCACACGCACGAGCCGCACAGGCATGAGGAGAGCCGCACCATGACGGAGAAGGTCGCCGTGCTCGGCACGGGAAAGATCGGCGAAGCCCTTCTCAGCGGAATGATCCGAGGCGGCTGGTCGCCCTCCGACCTGCTGGTCACGGCCCGCCGCCCCGAGCGCGCCGAGGAGCTCCGGTCGCGCTACGGCGTCGAGGCCGTCTCCAACGCCGAGGCCGCCAAGGCCGCCGACACCCTTATCCTCACCGTCAAACCGCAGGACATGGGCGCCCTGCTCGATGAGCTCGCCCCGCACGTCCCCGCCGACCGGCTGGTCGTCTCCGGCGCCGCCGGCATCCCCACCTCCTTCTTCGAGGCGCGCCTGGCCGCCGGCACCCCGGTCGTCCGGGTCATGACCAACACCCCGGCGCTGGTCGACGAGGCCATGTCCGTCATCTCGGCGGGCAGCCACGCCACCGAGGAGCACCTCGCCCACACCGAGGCGATCTTCGGCGGCGTCGGCAAGACGCTGCGCGTCCCCGAGTCCCAGCAGGACGCCGCGACCGCGCTCTCCGGCTCCGGCCCGGCCTACTTCTACTTCCTGGTCGAGGCGATGACCGACGCGGGCATCCTGCTGGGCCTGCCCCGCGACAAGGCCCACGACCTGATCGTCCAGGCCGCCATCGGCGCCGCGGTGATGCTGCGCGACAGTGATCAGCACCCGGTCAAGCTGCGCGAGGCCGTGACCTCCCCGGCGGGCACCACCATCAACGCCATCCGCGAGCTGGAGAGCCACGGGGTGCGCGCCGCGCTGATCGCCGCGCTGGAGGCGGCCCGCGACCGCAGCCGCGAGCTCGCCTCCGGCAACAGCTGACGGAGGGCTCCCTCGCTCAGGCGGGTGGCAGCAGCCCGACCGCCGCATACGCCTCGTCGACCCGGGGCCGGGCCAGCCCACGCGCCCGCTCGGCCCCGGCCCGCAGCACCCCGTCCACATACGACGGGTCGGCGCACAGCTCCGCGTGCCGGGCCTGGAGCGGACGCAGCACCTCCAGCACCGCCTCCGCCGTGGCCGCCTTCAGCGCCCCGTACGAGGTGAACTCCTCGGCCAGCACCTCCGGCTTGCCATCGGTGCACGAGGCGAGGACGTCCAGCAGATTGGCCACCCCCGGCTGCTCCGCCCGGTCGTACCGCACCGCGGTGCCGCTGTCCGTGACCGCCCGCATGATCTTCTTCCGCACCACGTCCGGCTCGTCGAGCAGATAGACGATGCCCGCCGTCTCCGCGTGCGACTTCCCCATCTTCGAGCTCGGGTCCTGCAGATCCATCACCCGGGCCGAGACCCGCGGATTGGTGGCCCGGGGCACGGTGAAGACCGGTCCGTACCGCTGGTTGAACCGCTGCGCCAGGTCCCGGGCGAGCTCCACGTGCTGCGTCTGGTCGTCGCCGACCGGCACCTCATGCGTTCCGTAGACGAGGATGTCGGCCGCCATCAGCGCCGGATAGGTGAGCAGTGACAGCCGTACGCTCCCCCCTCTCGCCCGCTCCCGCGCCGACTTCTCCTTGTACTGGATCATCCGCCGCATCTCGCCGTCGGTGGCCGTGCACTCCATGAGATAGGAGAGCCGCGCGTGCTCATCCACATGGCTCTGGACGAACAGCGTGCAGCGCTCGGGGTCGAGCCCCGAGGCCAGCAGCAGCGTGGCGGCCTGCCGGGTGAGCCGCCGCACCCGCGCCGGATCGTGCTCCACCGTGAGCGCGTGCAGATCGACGACGCAGAACAGCGCGTCGGCGCGGTGCTGGTCCTCCTGGACCCACCCGCGTACCGCCCCCAGGTAGTTGCCGAGGGTCAGATGTCCGCTCGGTTTGATCCCACTGAAGATCCGGCGCAGTGCCGTCTTCGTCTCTGTCATCTCTCCGCGTCTCCCGCTGTGTCGGGACCGCCGACCCGGTCGGCCGGGTTTCGCGGGAGGGAGATACGCGAACGGCCGCCGGAGCGGCGGCCGTGGTTGCGCATGTGCTGATAGGGGCGGCCGCCGTCAGGCGGCCCACCACCGTGGGTGTACACATGCGCTCGTCATGCCAGAGACAGTACGCCCTGACGGGGGCTCCGGCCATGGGTTTGGTGGTCCTCGGGGCGTCGTGTACTGTTCACCGGGTTGCCACGGAGCCCTGCGGGGAAACGCGACAACCACTCGAGCCGCACCGGCGGCAAACCACTTCTGCACGGCCCCTCATCGGGATGGATTTCGGCTTGCCCGGAATTCGGACCGGGGAACTCGATTATGAGCATCCGGGGGAATCCGCTAAAGTGGTGGA
>NZ_JAEEAP010000432.1 GCF_016103465.1 Streptomyces sabulosicollis | reverse complement strand
GGCCGGGGCCCGGCGGGCTGCCGGGGGCCGGGCTGCGGCTCCCGCTCGTCGCGGAAGAGGGGGCCGCTCAGCCGAGCGGCCCCCCGGTCACGGTCGGCGGCCTCGCCGGAGTCGCCGCCTGCGTGGGGCACGGTGGGCATGGGGCGAGTCTGCGCCGCCTCACCCACCTCGTGCGCGGGACCCGCCGAAGAAGTGGGCACCTCCCAGCCATAGCCGGGGGAGGTGCCCTGATCGCCCGGTCCCCGGAGTCCGGCGCTTGGTGGGGCCCCCCAGGAAGAGTCGTTCATCAGACCTCGAGCAGCTCGGCTTCCTTGTGCTTGAGCAGCTCATCCACCTGCGCGACATACTTCGCCGTGGTGTCGTCGAGCTCCTTCTCGGCGCGGCGCCCCTCGTCCTCGCCGACCTCGCCGTCCTTGATCAGCTTGTCGATGGACTCCTTGGCCTTGCGGCGGACGCTGCGGATCGAGATCTTCGCGTCCTCCCCCTTGCCCTTGGCGACCTTGATGAACTCCTTACGGCGCTGCTCGGTGAGCTCGGGGAACACCACCCGGATGATGTTGCCGTCATTGCTCGGGTTGACGCCCAGGTCGGAGTCCCGGATCGCCTGCTCGATGTTGCGGAGCGCGGTCTTGTCGAACGGCGTGACCACGGCCATCCGCGGCTCCGGCACCGAGAACGACGCCAGCTGATTGATCGGCGTCAGCGCACCGTAGTAGTCCGCCACGATCTTGTTGAACATCGCCGGGTGCGCACGCCCGGTGCGGATCGCGGCGAAGTCCTCCTTGGCGACCACAACGGCTTTCTCCATCTTCTCCTCGGCCTCGAGGAGGATCTCTTCGATCACCACTTGCTCCTGGTGTTATCAGTAAGCAGAGCCTCGCCCCTGCGTGCGTCTTCTCCTGCACGGTGTCCGACCGGCAGGCCGTTGTCCATCCCCCGTTCGAGCCGTCAGGCCCGTGAGCCCTGGTCGCTCACGAGCGTGCCGATCTTCTCACCCTTCACCGCACGCGCGATATTTCCTTCGGCCAGGAGCTCGAAGACGAGGATGGGCAGCTTGTTGTCCCGGCAGAGGGTGATCGCGGTGGCGTCGGCGACCTTGAGGTCCCGGGTGATCACCTCGCCGTACTCCAGGGCGTCGAACTTCACCGCGTCGGGGTTGCGGGCGGGGTCGGAGTCATAGACGCCGTCCACGCCGTTCTTGCCCATGAGCAGGGCCTGCGCATCGATCTCCAGCGCTCGCTGGGCCGCGGTGGTGTCCGTGGAGAAGTACGGCATACCCATACCCGCGCCGAAGATGACCACACGCCCCTTCTCCAGATGGCGCACCGCACGCAGCGGAATGTACGGCTCCGCGACCTGGCCCATGGTGATGGCGGTCTGGACGCGGGAGTCGATGCCCTCCTTTTCCAGGAAGTCCTGGAGGGCGAGACAGTTCATGACGGTCCCGAGCATGCCCATGTAGTCGGAGCGGGCCCGGTCCATCCCGCGCTGCTGCAGCTCCGCACCGCGGAAGAAGTTACCCCCGCCGATGACGATGGCGATCTCGGCGCCGTCCCTGACCACGGCGGCGACCTCGCGGGCGATGGCGTGCACGACATCGGGGTCGACACCGAGTCCCCCGCCCCCGGCGAACGCCTCGCCGGACAGCTTCAGCAGGAAGCGACCGTGTGGGGCCGCGCCGTGCGCCTTCTTGTCATCGGCGGCCTGTTTGGCGTCCGCGCCGTGATTCATTGGAGATCTCCTCGTGCACATACGAAGAAGGCCACTGCCGGACGGGTCCTGTTACGACCTCTGCGGCAATGGCCTCCTCGTCACATCTGCGGCCGACCGGTCGACGGTTGGCTGCCTACGACCCTATCGGGGTCGCCGGTCATTCGCTGCTCGGCTCAGACGCCGACGCGGAAACGGGCGAAGCGCTTGAGCGAGACACCGGCCTCGTCCAGGACCTTCTGGACGGACTTCTTGTTGTCCTTGGCGAACGGCTGGTCCACCAGCACGTTCTCCTTGAAGAAGCCGGTGACGCGACCCTCGATGATCTTCGGCAGGGCGGCCTCGGGCTTGCCCTCCTCGCGGGCGGTGGCCTCGGCGACCCGGCGCTCGTTCTCGACCGTCTCGGCCGGGATCTCGTCGCGGGTGAGGAACTTCGGGGCGAAGGCGGCGATGTGCTGCGCGACGTCCTTGGCGACCGTGGCGTCTTCCTTGTCCAGCTCGACCAGGACGCCGACCTGCGGCGGCAGGTCCGGGCTGGTGCGGTGCATGTACGCCGCGACGTAGCCGCCGGAGAACTGCGCGAAGCGGTCCAGGACGATCTTCTCGCCGAGGGTCGCGTTGGCCTCGTCGACGAACGCCTGAACGGTCTTGCCCGCCTCGATCTCGGAGGCCAGCAGGGACTCCAGGTCGGCCGGGGAGGTCTTGGCGACGTGGGCGGCGATGGCGTCGGCGACGGCCACGAACTTGTCGCCCTTGGCCACGAAGTCGGTCTCGCACTTCAGCTCGACCAGCACGCCGGAGGACTTGTCGTCCGCGATGAGGGAGACGACGGCACCGTTCTCGGCGCTGCGGCCCTCACGCTTGGCCACGCCCTTCTGGCCCTTGACGCGCAGGATCTCGACGGCCTTGTCGACGTTGCCCTCGGCCTCGTCCAGCGCCTTCTTGCAGTCCATCATGCCGGCGCCGGTCAGCTCACGGAGCTTCTTGACGTCAGCGGCGGTGAAGTTCGCCATGATCTGTGAATCTCTTCTCGAAAGTCGAAAGCTCTACGGGTGAACGGCGGGGGCGGCGCCATCGGCACCGTCCCCCGCCGTCATACACCGTCTGAGTGACGTCTGAGTGGTCAGCCCTGCTCGGTGCCCGCGGCGGGGGCCTCGACGGGCTTGGCGTCCTCGGCGGGCTTGTCCGCGGCGGCCTCGGCCGGCTTGGCCTCAGCGGTCTCGGCCGGCTTGGCCTCGGCCTCGTCGGCCTTCTTCTCGCCCTCGAGCAGGTCGCGCTCCCACTCGGCGAGCGGCTCGCCCGCGGCCTTGTCGGCCTTCTCGTCACCGGTGGCGACGCCGGAACGGGCGATGAGGCCCTCGGCGACGGCGTCGGCGATCACCCGGGTGAGCAGGGTGACGGAGCGGATCGCGTCGTCGTTGCCCGGGATCTTGTAGTCGACCTCGTCGGGGTCGCAGTTGGTGTCGAGGATCGCGACGACCGGGATCCGGAGCTTGCGCGCCTCACCGACGGCGATGTGCTCCTTCTTGGTGTCCACGATCCAGACAGCGCTCGGCACCTTCTGCATCTCGCGGATACCGCCGAGGGTCTTCTCCAGCTTGGCCTTCTCGCGGGAGAGGACCAGGAGCTCCTTCTTGGTGAGGCCGGAGGCGGCCACATCCTCGAAGTCGATCTGCTCGAGCTCCTTCAGGCGCTGCAGGCGCTTGTAGACGGTCGAGAAGTTGGTGAGCATGCCGCCCAGCCAGCGCTGGTTGACGTACGGCATGCCGACGCGGGTCGCCTGCTCGGCGATGGCCTCCTGCGCCTGCTTCTTGGTGCCGACGAACATGATGGAGCCGCCGTGGGCAACGGTCTCCTTGACGAACTCGTAGGCGCGGTCGATGTACGACAGCGACTGGAGCAGGTCGATGATGTAGATGCCGTTGCGCTCGGTGAAGATGAAGCGCTTCATCTTCGGGTTCCAGCGGCGGGTCTGGTGCCCGAAGTGGACGCCGCTCTCCAGCAGCTCCCGCATCGTGACGACGGCCATGGCCGTACTCCTTGAGGTACTCGGTTTCACGGCGGCCGGGCGGCCGCCGCTCCTGACGTCCCGGCGCGCCTGCCACGGACGGGGCCCTTGCGGGGGTCGTCCGAGGACCGAGGGGCGCGGCCACCGAGCTGACCGATGCGCGATCGGAGCACCGGTGGCGGGGCGTGCGAAGTCGATCCGGTGACCCGGATCGCCATAAGAAGTGTACGGGACCGGTGCGGTGCCGGGTGACGGCGTTATCCACAACCCGTGAGTAGTCCCCCGATTCCGTCCATGATCCACCCGTTTCGGGCCACCGGGCCATCGTGGGGGCATGCGAAGGCTTGTGGTGGGGCGGGCTCTTGCCCTGATGACTCTTGTGCTGTCGGTGCCGTCGGTGCTGACAGTGCTGACAGTGCTGCCGGTGCTCGCGCTGCCGACGGCGTCTCTTGCGGCGTCACCTCTTCCTGCGGCACGGACCGCGGCGGCGGATCCGCGCGCGTCGCCCGTTCCGCGCGCGGCCCTGGATCCGGTGCCGGGGACGAGACCGAGCGGGGAGCGGTCGAGGCCAAGCGGGGAGCGGTCGAGGCCAAGCGGGGAGCGGTCATGGCCGGTCGACGTCGCGCCGGGCGCGGTGCGACCCGCGGTGCTGAGGGGGTGGCGACCGCCTCCGGCGCCCTGGGCGGCAGGGCACCGCGGGGTCGACCTCGCGGCGCGCCCCGGCGCTCGGGTCCGGGCGGCGGGCCCGGGGCGAGTGAGCTTCGTGGGTCCGGTCGCGGGCCGTGGCGTGCTGGTGATCGAGGTATCCGGGACTGGCTCTCCTCCCCTGCGCACCACCTACGAGCCGGTGCGCGCCACAGTGGCCAAGGGGGAGCGGGTGACCGCCGGGCAGGTGGTCGGCGTGGTGGCACCGGGTCCCTTCCACTGCCGCCCGGGCTGTCTGCACTGGGGACTGCGGCGCGCGGACCGCTATCTCGATCCCCTCTCACTGCTGCCGCCGTCGATGCTGCGGGGCGGGCCGTCCCGGCTGCTTCCGGTGTTCGGGGTGCGCGACGCGCCCACGCTCTCCGTACTCACCTCTCCCGCCGGGGACACCCGGCTGCCGACGGCCGCGGCGCTGGTGGTGGCGTCCCTCTGGGCCCGGATCCGGCTGGGTCGCCCGAGTCGGTCCGGGGCACCTGGTCGTCCCCACCGTGCCCCCGCCCGCCCGGTGGGGCGCTGGACCGGTGGGGCGCTGGTGAGGGCGGGGCGGTCAGCCCCGGACGCCACGCAGGGCCATGGCCACGGCCGCCTCGGTGATCCGCTCGGGGTCCTCGGCCGCGCCGAGCTCGATGCGCCGGACCGCGGCGTCCACGACGCCCTGGAGGAGTACGGCCGAGAGCCGGGGCTGCTCATGCCCGAGCTCCGCGAGGGCCTCGACCACCATGGCGATCAGCCCGCCATGGGCGGCGCGGATCTTCTCCCGCGCGCCCGCTTCCAGCTCACCGGCGGAGATCGCCACCACCGCGCGGTGCCGACGGTCACCGACGAGCGCGAGCTGCCGGCGGACATACGCCTCGATCTTCGCCTCGGGCCCGTCGGCCCGCTCCATGGCGGCCTCGACCTCGGCGGCCCAGACCGGGAAGTCCACGGCGCACAGCTCCTCGACCACGGCGGCGCGGGAGCGGAAGTACTCATAGACGGAGGACCGCGCGAGTCCGGTGTGCTCGGCGAGGGCGGGGAAGGTCAGCGCCTCCGTGCCGCCCTCGGACAGCAGGGTGCGGGCGGCCTCCAGCAGGGCCGCGCGCTGCATCGTCCGGTGCTCGGCCACTGAGGCCGCTCGAATCCTGGGCACCCGACCACTCTACGGAAGAGGCCGCCCGGAGGGCGATGCCGAAGGGACGATTCAGCGTCCGACGTCGGCGAGTTTCGCCCGCAGCTGGAGCACCGATTTGGTGTGGATCTGGCTGACCCGGCTCTCGGTGACGCCGAGCACCTGGCCGATCTCGGCGAGCGTGAGCCCCTCGTAGTAGTAGAGCGTGACCACGGTCTTCTCCCGCTCCGGGAGGGTGTTGATGGCTCGGGCGAGCAGCCGGCGAAGCTCCCGGTCCTCGGCCACCTCGACGGGGTTGTCCGCGGCGGTGTCCTCGAGGGTGTCCATGAGGCTGAGCCGGTCGCCGCCCTCGCCGCCGACATGGAGCAGCTCCTCCAGGGCGACCACATTGGCGAGCGACAACTGGCTGAAGACGCCGTGCAGTTCCTCGATGCTGATGTCCATCTCGGCGGCCACCTCGGCCTCCGAGGGGGTGCGGCGCAGCTTGGCCTCCAGCGTGGCGTACGCCCGCTCCACGGCACGGGCCTTCTGGCGGACCGACCGCGGGATCCAGTCCAGGGCCCGCAGCTCGTCGATCATCGCACCGCGGATCCGGGTGATCGCGTAGGTCTCGAACTTGATGGCGCGCTCGGGGTCGAACTTCTCGATGGCGTCGATGAGTCCGAAGACCCCGGACGAGACGAAGTCCGCCTGCTCGACATTGGAGGGCAGCCCGACGCTGACCCGGCCGGCCACATATTTCACCAGTGGTGAGTAGTGCAGGATCAGCTGCTCCCGCAGCCGGCCGTCGCCCGTGGTCTTGTACGACCGCCACAGCTCGTCGAGCGATGAGGGCGCGGCAGGGTGCACCGCGCCGCGGGCCGCGGGCGGCGCCGCGCTATCAGACCCGGAGATGTGCTGGGGCATTCGTCGCCTTGAGCCGTTCTGCCATGACATGGGTGAGGACGTACGCTTCCGCCGGAAACCTTGTGAGCGTAGCGTGACTAAGGCGTCGCGGTATGCGAAGGACGTCGGCTCGGCGGTGTGCGGATACGGTCATCGCCTCAACCCTTTCACCCGATTGCCCCGATTCGGGGGATTGCCTCGCCGTGCGCCGTCACCCCGGCGCGCGGGACGGACCAACTCCCATCGATCGCCATGGCGTTCGACGAAGCCCAGGGCGAGCAGTTCATGGAGCCGGCCCAGGGTCTCGTCGCAGCCGGTCCCGGATTCCCGGGCCACATCCCGCAGGTGGTTGCCGCCCCGTGCCGACAACGCTTCGAGCACCCGTGCCGTCACGGGATCGAGCAGGTCCCGCTCGACCAGCGGCCCCCGTCGCTCCGGGGCGAGGTCTCCGATGCCGCCGATGAGCTCGGCCACTTCGGCGGCGTCGGTGACCAGGACGGCCTCGCCGCGCAGAAGTTCATGCACCCCGGCGGACAGGCGGCTGGTCACCGGTCCGGGCACCCCCATGGTGGACCGCCCGAGCTGTTGTGCCCGGCGCGCGGTGACCAGCGATCCGCTGCGGTACTGGGCCTCGACCACGACCGTGCCGCGGGTGAGGGCGGCGATGACCCGGTTGCGGAGCACGAATCTGGGGCGCGTCGGATGGGCTCCGGGTGGCAACTCGGCCAGCACCAGGCCCTGTTCCGCGATGCGCTCGATCAACTCGGCGTGCGCTCGCGGATAGGGGACGTTCACACCGGAGGCGAGCACCGCGATGGTGGCCCCGCCCGCGGCGAGCGCCCCCCGATGGGCCGCGCCGTCCACGCCGTGGGCCGCTCCGGAGACGACCACCCAGCCCCGCTCGGCGAGCCCGGTGCCGAGGGACGCCGCGACATGCGCGCCATAGTCGCTGCAGGCCCGCGCGCCCACCACGGCGACCGAGCGCAGCGCCCACATCCGCAGGTCGGCCCGGCCGCGCACCCATAACCCGACCGGGCGAGCATCACCGAGATCGTCGAGCTGACCGGGCCAGTCCAGGTCCCCGGGGCAGATGAACCGTCCTCCGCACCGGGCGATCAGCGCGAGGTCGGCGGCCGGGTCCACCCCGGCCGCCCGGAGGGCGCATCCGGCCAGTCGCTCCCCGCTCGCCCCGGGCGGCGGTTTGCCCTTCCCGGTGAGCGCCCGCCACAGCGCCACCGGCCCCATACGGCGCAGCCAGCGCCCCACCGCCTCATCGCCGGGCTCCACCAGCCGGGTGAGCGCCGCCCGAGCCAGCCGCTCCTCGTCCGGATCGCCCCGCCGCTCCTCGTCCCGAGCGCCCCGCCCCTCGGAC
>NZ_JAEEAP010000431.1 GCF_016103465.1 Streptomyces sabulosicollis | reverse complement strand
GGGGGTGGGAGGAGGGCTTGAGCTCGATCGTGGGCGTCGTCATGGCAGGTAGTCCTTCACCTTCGGTTGTGGCGGACCGCGCTCACACCATCCTGCCCGCAATCGGTACTAGGACGTCCAAGCTCTTCTTCACACAGCGGCCCCACCGGGGATTATCTCCTAGGTGAGGCCGTGGAAGGAGCGTTGTGCAACGCGCGGCCCAAGGTCGATGGTCGCACCCAGCCGCGCGCTGGCACAGGCTGGGGTCAGCCGGATACTCGGGCGGCGAGCGCGTCGCCGATCTCGTCGGTGGTGCGCGGCGCGGCCGCGTCCCGCTCGGCGAGGTCCGCGGCGACGGCGGCCTCGATACGGGCCGCCTCGCCCTCGTAGCCGAGGTGCGACAGGAGCAGGGCCACCGACAGCACGGTCGCCGTCGGGTCGGCCTTGCCGGTGCCCGCGATGTCCGGCGCGGAGCCGTGGACCGGCTCGAACATCGACGGGAAGGCGCCGGAGGGGTTGATGTTGCCGCTCGCGGCTAGCCCGATGCCGCCGGTGACGGCGGCGGCGAGGTCGGTGAGGATGTCACCGAAGAGGTTGTCGGTCACGATCACGTCGAACCGCTCCGGCTGGGTGACGAAGAAGATCGTCGCGGCGTCGACGTGCAGATAGTCGGTGGTGACCTCGGGGTACTCCTGGCCGACCCGGTCGAAGATGTTCTTCCACAGGTGGCCGGCGTGCACCAGGACGTTGTTCTTGTGCACGAGGGTCAGCTTCTTGCGCGGCCGGGCGTTGGCCCGCTCGTAGGCGTCCCGGACCACGCGCTCGACACCGTGGGCGGTGTTGAGGCTGACCTCGGTGGCCACCTCGTCCGGGGTGCCGGTGCGCATCGAGCCGCCGTTGCCCACGTACGGGCCCTCGGTGCCCTCGCGGACGACCACGAAGTCGATGTCGGGGCGGCCGGCCAGCGGGGACGGGGTGTTCGGGAAGAGCTTCGACGGACGCAGGTTGACGTAGTGGTCGAAGGCGAAACGCAGCTTGAGCAGCAGCCCTCGCTCGAGCACGCCCGAGGGCACCGACGGGTCGCCGATGGCGCCGAGCAGGATCGCGTCGTGGTCCTTCAGCGACTCCAGGTCCGCGTCCGGCAGGGTGTCGCCGGTGGCGTGCCAGCGCTGGGCGCCGAGGTCGTAACCGCGGGTCTCCAGCTTCACGTCCTGCGGGAGGGCGGCGGAGAGGACCTTCAGGCCCTGGGCCACGACTTCCTGGCCGATACCGTCACCGGGGATCACTGCGAGGCGAATGCTGCGAGACATACCGGGACCCTACCGCTCGTCCCATGGATTGACATAGGCGTTCCACCATTCGGACGGCCGCCCAGCGGCAATCACCCGTTCACCCCCTGTATGGTGCGCCGTTGACCGCCCGGGGGACATTCCGGTCCATGGACACACCACGGTTCGGCGTACCGGAGCGGCTCGCCCGGCGGATGACCATGGCGGAGCAGCACGAGTACCTGCGGGCCCGGCTCTCCCGCCGCCGGGTGCTGCGCGGGGGCGCCGCCACAGCGGGCACGGTCGCGGGCGCGGGGCTGCTGGGCGGGGCGGCGTGCGCCGCCGGTGCCAAGCCGGCACCGGCCACGAGCACGAGGCCGGGGGCCGCCGCGGTGGACGGCGCGCTGGTCGCCCCGTTCGGCCGCCACCTGGCCTTCGGCGCCGATCCGCGGACGCAGATGCGGATCTCCTGGCAGGTGCCGTTCGCGGTGCGGAAGCCGTACGTGCGGATCGGCACCAGCCCGCTGGAGCTCACCCGCAAGGTCGAGGCCGAGGTCCGCCATCTGCACACCCCGTCGCTGGGCGACGAGCTGCCCGCGGTCGACCAGTTCTATCTGCACGCCGCGGTGGACGGCCTGCGCCCCGGGGTCACCTACTACTACGGCGTCGGGCACGCGGACCGCGACCCGGCCCAGCCGCGCCACTTCGCGTCCCTGGGCACCTTCCGCACCGCGCCGGACCGGCCCGGGAAGTTCGTCTTCACCGCCTTCGGCGACCAGGGGGTGAGCTATGACGCGCTCGCCAACGACCAGCTGATCCTCGGCCAGAACCCGTCGTTCCATCTGCACGCCGGGGACCTGTGCTACGCCGACACCACCGGCCACGGAAAGAAGTCCGACCTCTACGACGCCCGGGTCTGGGACTCCTTCCTCGCCCAGACCGACTCGGTCGCGGCGAGCGTGCCGTGGATGGTGACCACCGGCAACCACGACATGGAGGCGTGGTACTCCCCCGACGGCTACGGCGGCCAGCTGGCCCGCTGGTCGCTGCCCACGAACGGCCCGGACCCGCGCAAGGCGCCCGGCGTCTATTCGTTCGTCTACGGGAACGTGGGCGTGGTCGCCCTGGACGCCAACGACGTGTCGTACGAGATCCCCGCCAACAAGGGGTACACGGACGGGGCGCAGACCCGCTGGCTGGACCGGACCCTGGGGAAGCTGCGCAAGCGGTCCGGCATCGACTTCCTGGTGGTCTTCTTCCACCACTGCGCCTACTCCACCACCAGCGCCCACGCCTCGGACGGCGGGGTGCGCGACGCGTGGGTGCCGCTGTTCGACAAGCACCAGGTGGACCTGGTCATCAACGGTCACAACCACGTCTACGAGCGGACCGACGCCCTCCGGGGCGGCAAGGTCGCCCGCCGGGTCCCGGTGCGGGGGAGCGCCGACGCGGTGCGCGACGGGATCGTCTACGTGACGGCGGGCGGGGCGGGCGCGAAGCTCTACGGGTTCCCGGTGCCCGACAGCTACGAGGGGCACGTCAAGGACCTCGACGAGGTGAAGACCTACCACTGGAGCCAGGACGGCGAGAAGGACCGGGACAGCGCGGACTGGTCCCGGGTCCGCTACACCGGCTTCTCCTTCCTCGCCGTGGAGGTCGAGCCGGGCCCCCGCCCCAGGCTCACGGTCACGGCCCTGGCGGAGTCGGGCGAGCGGGTGGACCGCTTCGAGGTCACCCGGCCCCGGCGTCAGTGACCGGTGGCGCCGCCGTTGTCCCGGCGGTCGAGGGCGCGCTGAAGCGCGGCGGCGGCCTTCTTGCGGTCGGTGTCGTCGGTCTTGCGGCGGATCCTGCGGACAGTCGTCTCGGCCATGATCACATCTCCTCTGCTGAACCCCGGTGGACGCCCGGGAGGAAGGAAAGCTCCCCGAGAAGGTGGCTGCCGGAAGGGGCGGGGGCCTGGGTGCGGCAGGGGTCGCCTGCGCGATGTGCACCGGCCGCGGCCGCCATCGCTGGATGCAGCGAGACGTTCGGCTTCCACAAAAGTAAGGCAGCGGAGCGTCAGTGTCTGCACAATTAGTCGGACGTCCTACTATCTGAGACACGAACAGCGTGACATCGGCCACTGACCCAGGGTGATCACTTGTCGGCGTCGCGCCGATGATCGAGGCCGACCCCCGTCCGACCTCGACCAACGGCGGCCGATCGCACGTCCGTGGGCGATCCCGCGCCTGGTTACCCACGTAAACTGCGGTAAATAGTGCCTACTTGACTGCTTGACGCTAGCACCGCCGCGTATCGGGCGTCCACAGATTTCCCCCGACGCGCCCCCGGACAGCACCGCGCCCCCGGACCGCTCCAGTGCGGTCCGGGGGCGCGGGTCGCCGGGGCCCGGAGGTCAGCCCATGTGCGGGTAGCGGTAGTCGGTCGGCGGGACCAGCGTCTCCTTGATGGAGCGGGTGGAGGTCCAGCGCATCAGGTTCTGCTTGGCGCCCGCCTTGTCGTTGGTGCCGGACGCGCGGCCGCCGCCGAAGGGCTGCTGGCCGACGACGGCACCGGTCGGCTTGTCGTTGATGTAGAAGTTGCCGGCCGCGAAGCGCAGCGCCTCACAGGCGGCGGCCGCCGCCGCGCGGTCCTGGGCGATGACGGCGCCGGTCAGCCCGTACGGGGCGGCCGACTCCATCTGCCGCAGCATCGCGTCGTACTCCTCGTCCTCGTAGACGAACACCCCGAGGATCGGGCCGAAGTACTCGTCCCTGAAGATCTCGTTCTCCGGGTCGGTGGAGACCAGCACGGTCGGGCGGACGAACCAGCCCTCGCTGTCGTCGTAGGTGCCGCCCGCGACGACCTCGATCGTCGGGTCGGACTTCGCCCGGTCGATCGCCGCCTTGTTCTTGGCGAAGGCGCGCTCGTCGATGACGGCGCCCATGAAGTTGCCGAGGTCGGCCACATCGCCCATGGTGAGCCCGTTGACCTCGGTGGCGAACTCCTCCTTGAGGCCGTTCTCCCACAGGGAGCGCGGCACATAGGCGCGGGAGGCCGCGGAGCACTTCTGGCCCTGGAACTCGAAGGCGCCACGGGTCATCGCCGTCTTCAGCACCGCCGGGTCGGCGGAGGGGTGGGCGACGATGAAGTCCTTGCCGCCGGTCTCACCGACCAGCCGCGGATAGGTCTTGTAGTTCTCGATGTTGTTGCCGACCGTCTTCCACAGGTACTGGAAGGTCCGGGTCGAACCGGTGAAGTGGATGCCCGCGAGGTCCGGGTGGGCCAGCGCCACCTCGGAGACGTCCTTGCCGTCGCCCGTGACCAGGTTGATCACGCCCTTGGGCAGCCCGGCCTCCTCCAGCAGCTCCATCAGCAGCACGGCGGCGTGCGTCTGGGTCGGGGACGGCTTCCACACCACCACATTGCCCATCAGGGCGGGGGCGGTCGGAAGGTTGCCCGCGATGGCGGAGAAGTTGAAGGGGGTGATCGCGTAGACGAACCCCTCCAGCGGCCGGTGGTCGGTGCGGTTCCAGACCCCGGGCGAGTTGGTCACCGGCTGCTCGGCCAGGATCTGGCGTGCGAAGTGCACATTGAAGCGCCAGAAGTCGATCAGCTCACAGGGGGTGTCGATCTCGGCCTGCTGCGCGGTCTTCGACTGGCCCAGCATCGTGGACGCGGCGAGCGTCTCCCGCCAGGGGCCGGAGAGCAGATCGGCGGCCTTGAGGATGACCGCGGCACGGTCGTCGAAGCTGAGCGCGCGCCACGCCGGGGCCGCGGCCAGGGCGGCGTCGATCGCGTCCTGGGCGTCCGCTTGAGTGGCGTTGGCGTAGGTGCCCAGACGGGCCGAGTGCTTGTGCGGCTGGACGACGTCGAAGCGCTCCCCCGCTCCCATCCGCTTCACGCCGCCGATGGTCATCGGCAGGTCGATGGGGTTCTCGCCGAGCTCCTTGAGCTTGGTCTCGAGGCGGGCGCGCTCCGGGGTGCCGGGGGCGTAGGTGTGCACCGGCTCGTTCACCGGCACGGGGACCTGGGTGACGGCGTCCATGATGGCCGTTGTCTCCTTCGATCGTCGGGGGCGTCGGGGATTGCGGGGTCTGCGCTGCCGAGAGCGGTCAGCGGCGGCCGACCAGCGAGCGCAGGAAGAATGTGAGGTTGGCGGGACGCTCCGCGAGGCGGCGCATGAAGTACCCATACCAGTCTGTGCCATACGGGACGTAAACCCGCATACGGTGACCTTCCGCCACCAGCCGCTCCTGCTCGGCCACGCGGATCCCGTACAGCATCTGGAACTCGTACTCGTCCGGCTTGCGCCCGAGGCGGTGCGCCAGGTCCTGGGCGATGGCGACCATGCGCGGATCGTGCGAACCGATCATGGGGTAGCCCTCACCGGCCATCAGGATCTTCAGACAGCGCACATAGGAGCGGTCCACCTCGCGCTTGTCCTGGTGGGCGACGCTCGCCGGCTCGTTGTACGCGCCCTTCACCAGCCGCACCCGGGAGCCTTCCCCGGCCAGCGCCCGGCAGTCGTCCTCGGTCCGGAAGAGATAGGACTGGAGGACCGCGCCGGTCTGCGGGAAGCGGGTGCGCAGCTCGCCGAGGATGGCGAGGGTGGAGTCCACCGTGGTGTGGTCCTCCATGTCGAGGGTGACCGTCGTGCCCGCCGCGGCGGCGGCCTCCACGACCGGGGTCACATTGGCCAGCGCCAGATCGTGGCCCCCGGGCAGCGCCTGGCCGAACGCGGAGAGCTTCACGGACATCTCCGCGCGCCCGGCGAGCCCCTCGGTGGCCAGCGCCTCGGTCAGCGCCAGATAGGCGTCACGGCTGCGCAGCGCCTCGGCCCGGTCGGTCACGTCCTCGCCCAGGTGGTCCAGGGTGACGTCCAGGCCGCGGGCGGTCAGCGACCGCACCGCGCCCAGGGACTCGGCCAGCCGTTCCCCGGCGACGAAGCGGTCCACCATCGGGCGGGTGACCGGCGCGGCCGAGACGATACGGCGGATGGCGGCACTGCGCGAAGCGGCGAGCAGCACGGGTCCCAGCACGGGGCACCTCCACGATGACGGCCGATGAACGGCATCGACAACTCACCGTGAAACTTAAGGATGGCGCGGATTCCGGACCATCGACAGCTGTCACGCATCCGTGGCCGGGATCTCAGACATCTGTATGAGAATGTGAGGGGCGAAAGCGGGAAGAGGCGGGACCCATGCGCGACGACTACCAGCAGCTGGTGGACGAGATCACGGCGGTGCTCAGGGCACCCGCGACCCTGGAGAACCGCGACTTCGCGCTGATCGCCTTCGGTGCCCAGGACAGCGAAGACAGCGATGAGACGGCGGAGCCCGCGCTGGACCCGGTCCGCACCCGCTCGATCCTCCAGCGCCGCTCGACGGCCGCGGTGCGGGCCTGGTTCGAGGCGTTCGGGATCGCGCGGGCGCAGGCACCGCTGCGGATTCCGCCCGACCCGGCGGCCGGGGTGTTCATGGGCCGCATCTGTCTGCCCGTCCGGCACCGCGGGGTGGTGCACGGCTACGTCTGGCTGCTGGACGACGGCCATCTCGCCGATCTGGAGCTGGGCGGCCCGGCGCGCACGCCGGACCCCCGGCTGGCCCGCGCGATGGAGACCGCGGACCGCATCGGGGCACTGCTGGCGGCCGAGGCGCGGGCCGGGGAGGAACTCGGCGAGCTGCTGCGGGATGCGCTGACCGGCCCACCGGCCGGGCGGGACGCCGCCCGCTCCGGGCTGCGGGCCGCGCTGCGCGGAGCGGCCGACGGGCCGCTGGCGCTGGTGGCGGTGGTGCCGTGGACGCCGGGGACCGGCGAGGACGCGGACCACCCCGGACTCCCCCATCTGCCGGGCATCGTGGCCGCGTGCGCGCTGCCCGGGGACCGGGCAGCCGGGGGCACCACGGCCGGGGCCGGGCTGGCGGCGCTGGTCAGGCTGCGCGCGGCCGCCGCCCTGGACCCGGCCCGCGCGACGGCCGAGCAGCTGCTGCGGTCCCCCCGGGCCACGGCCGGGCGTACGGCCCCGGGACCGCCGCCCAAGGCGACCGCGGGGGTCAGCGCGCCCCGGCGCGGGCTGGAGGACCTGCCCGCCGCCTGGCAGGAGGCGCTGGCCGCCGCGCGGGCGGCCCACGCCGACACCCGTCTGGGGCCGGTCGCGGAGTGGTCGGCCATCGGCCCGTACCGCCTTCTGGCCGCCCTGCCCGCGCTGCCGCCCGACGCCGCCGTACGGCCCCTGCTGGAGCCCGCGCACGCCGAACTCGCCCGTACCGCCGAGGTCTTCCTCGACTGCGCGGGCCAGGCCGGGCGCACCGCCCAGCGGCTGGGCATCCACCGGCAGACGCTGTACTACCGGCTGTCGCGGGTGCGGCAGCTGACCGGTCTCGACCTGGACGCGGGCGAGGACCGGCTGCTGCTCCATATGACGCTGAAGGCCGCGCGTCTCGGGCCGCGGGGGCGCTGAGCCCGGATCCTGGACCCTGAGCCCTGAGCCCTGAGCCCCTGAACCTTGAGCCCCTGAGCCCCCGACTCAGTCGGCGGGGGCCGCGGGGGCGTTGGGCGTCAC
>NZ_JAEEAP010000430.1 GCF_016103465.1 Streptomyces sabulosicollis | reverse complement strand
ACCCCCAACCCATCACCCCGCACCCGAACGCCGCGCCCCTGGTGCCGGTGCAGCCGGGCACAGCGGCTCAGGTGCAAAGCGTCGTGCTGCCGGACGGTCGAGTCATCACCGGCTACGCCATCGAGCCGGTCAAGCCCGAACCCGTCACGGCCAAGCCCGTCATCTCCCCCACGGCGGTGAACGTCGCCCTCGGGGGGATCGGGTTCGCCGCGGTCTGCGGTGGGCTGTTCCTGCTCACCGCGTTCGTCGCCGCGCTCGCCGCGTTCATCCACCAGCTCATCATCCTCGCCGCGGTCATCTTCGGAGGCTGGATCGCCGTCCAGATCTTCAGCGCGAACCGCTCCAGCCACGGGACCACGGTCAACATCCGCAAAGCCGTCATCAAGCGCAACCACTTCCACAGCTAGGTACGCCTGGGGCGACTGCACGTCTCGCCAAAGATCCGCAGTCGCCCCGGCCCAACCAGCCCAGATCAGACCCGTTGGAGGTCTCCAGCATGACCCAACCCGCCATCATCCGGCGAGACCCTCCCGCCCTGTCACTCCTGCGGACCGCGCTGGAGCTGGCCGCGACCGGTCTGCCGGTGCTGCCCCTACGCGAGGGCAAGGTGCCGTTCGGGAACTGCCCCGCGTGCACCGGTCAGCCGCCCGCATGCGGCGGGCGGCCGAACATGAAGACCCCCGGCCCCTGCCAGTGCCCCAGTCCCTGCCACGCGTGGGCCGCCGCAACCGCCACCCCGTCCGTCATCACCTCGCCCGCCTGGGTGTCGGCGTGGCGGAAGGCCGTGACGGTCGCCTACCACCCCGGGGGCGCCGGGCTGACCGTGGTGGACCTCGACAACGCAGCGGCCGTCGCGTGGGCCCGCGAGACGCTGCCCGCCACCCGCACCATCGCCACGACACGCGGCGAGCACTGGATCTACCAGGGCGCCATGCGCTCCGTAAACGCCGTCCGCGACGGCGTGGACATCAAGTCCACGATGGCCTACGCCCGGTGGCTCGGCCCCGGCACCGGCACCATGACCGACCTGCCGGACATCGTGCGCGCACTGGCCGTGAAAGAGCCCTCCACCACCCGGTCGGCCCCGCAGACCATCCCCGTACCCGCACCGGCCAAGGAAGGGGCCTGCCCTCACCGCACGCCCACCTACCTGGACCGTGGCATCGCCATGGCCGAGCAGCGCATCACCGAGGCCACCAGCGCGATCCACGCCACCGTTTACCGGACCTTCCTCGCCGTGCTCTCCACGCACGGCCGGTGCGGCTGCCTCACCGAGGCCCACATCGCGCGACTGTTCACCGCCGCGCACGCCAAGGGTGAATCACCCCGGCACTGCACCGATGCGTGGACCAACGCCCGCGCCACGTTGGGACTGTAGCGATGTCCGAGGACGAGAAGACCCCGGCCCGCGAGATCATCACCGACTACGCGCAGGCGCACTTCCGGTACTTCCGCACCGCAGACGGCACCGTGTACGCACAGAAGAACGGCCACCCCGTGGCCCGTCCGATCCGCTCACAGGGCACCACGGGAAGCCACCGCCAGGAACTCATGGTCGGACTGTTCAAGGACGGGCGCGGCGTGTTCACCGGGACCGCGCTCAAGGAGGCGTTGGACTTGATCGAAGCACTCGCGCTGACCGAGGACGTCCAGCCTGTCCATATCCGCGTCGCCCCCGGACTCGACGGAGCGACCTGGTTGGACCTGGGGCGCGACGACGGACAGTCGGTCCGTATCCACCCCACCGGCTGGGACATCGCCATCCCCGACCCACGGGAGGTCTGCTGGCGCCGCACCCAGCTCACCGGGGAACTGCCCCTGCCCGCCAAGGACACCAACGGCAAGGGAATCGACCTCCTTCTACGGCTGTGCAACTTCGCCAACGCGGAGACCGAATGCCTGGCCATTGCATGGCTGATCGGCTGCCTCGGGCCGTCCGTGCCCGTTCCCGCCCCCTTCCTCACCGGCCCCCAGGGCGCGGGCAAGTCCACCGGCGGGCGAATGCTCGTGCGGATCATCGAGGGCATGAGCGGCGACCTGCGCCGGGCCCCCAAGGACGAAGAGAACCTGATCGCGGCGGTGGCGGCCGGATGGGTCACGGCCCTGGACAACCTCTCCCACATGACCCCGGACCTGTCCGACGCCATGTGCTGCATCGTCACCGGAGCCGAGAACGTCAAGCGTGCCCTGTTCACGGACGGGGATGTCTTCCGCGCCCGCTACCGCCGCCCCCTGCTCCTGACCGGCATCGACGTGGGAGTCATCCGGCCGGACCTCGCGGAACGGCTCCTGCCGCTGCGTCTGGAGCGGCCCCGCGTCCGGCGCACCGAGGCCGAGCTGTGGGCGGAGTACGCGGAAGTTCTGCCCGTCGTTCTCGGGTCTCTCCTGGATCTCACGGTCAAGGTCCGCGCCGCTGAGGCGGAGACCCCCACGGACCTGCGGATGGCGGACTTCGCGCACCTGTGCGCGCAGCTCGACGCGGCCACCGGCCTCGGAGCGCTCGCCGCCTACCGGGCCAGTCTGGACGACCTGAACGACGACGTCATCGAGGGCGACCTTCTGGCGCAGACCGTCCTGCGCCATGCGGACACCATCGAGCCGGGCGCGGCGCAGCGGATGACCTCCACCGAGTGGCTGCACTGCCTCAGTCGCCTCTACAGCGGCGATGAACTGCGTCCGCTGCCCAAGGGGTGGCCGACCACGGGAAAGGTCCTCTCCGACCGCCTCAAGCGCCTCCAGCCCACCCTTGCCGCCCGTGGCGTCCTCATCGACTGGGGCCGCACCAGCGAAGGGCGCTACCTCGAAATGACCCGCCAACCGGCCTCGCCCCCACACGAGCAGAAGCCGGTGTTCTGACCCGCGACCACGCGGGAGCTCGGGACAAGCAAGAGGAGCACCACGGGGCGAGGCGTGCTCCTCTTGCTGTTCGGCGGAACGCCGCCCGATGGTCGCGCCGCGCAGCGGCTCCTTATTTCACGCTGTGAGGCGCACCGCACCACAAACAGACACCCCCTCTTTTGTCCTAAGAGGGGAGACGCTGCGTCATCTGCGTCATGCAGACGGAAAAACGGCCCGTGAGCTGCGGATACAGGCATGACGCAGACGGCGACCTCTGCGTCATCCTGCGTCATCTGCGTCACCCGATGACGCAACCCATGACGCGCCGATGACGCACCCCCTGATCACTGCGTCATACAAAACCGCAGGTCAAAAGCCCAAATGACGCTGATGACGCAATGACGCAGAAATCCGCGCTTCGGACAGACGCGAACTCCCGAGGCAGGCCCCCGCCCCGGCAAGTCCGCATCGGCCCTCTCGACGCATGGACGCATATCCCGCGAGGAGACACCACCTTGAGCGCCGTGACCACACCCGCGCCCCTTGATGAGTCCACCGAAGCCCTCACCCCCCGCGAAGCGATGACAGCACTGCGGATCGGCCGAGACACGCTCTACAACCTCATCCGTTCCGGCGAACTGCGCAGCTTCACCATCGGCAGGGCCCGCCGCATCCCCGCCGCCGAGATTCCTGCCTTCATGCGCAGGCGAATGGAGGAAAACCACTGATGGCACGCCGCCGCCCCAATGGTGCGGGGACGATCACCAAGCGCAGTGACGGCCGGTATCAGGCTGCGGTCTACGTGCCGCAGCCTGACGGCACCACCAAGCGCAAGTTCGCGTACGGCAAGACCTACGACGAGTGCGACGAGAAGCGCCGGAAGCTGATCGAGCGGGCACAGAACGGAGTTCCGACACCCACCAGGGACATGACCATGGGTGAGTGGTTCGAGTACTGGCTTACCTGCATCGTGAAGCCAAGCCTCTCGGACGGGAGCCATCGAACGTACGAGAGCGCGGTACGGCTCCACCTTGGCCCCCGGCTCGGCCGCAAGGTCATGTTCAAGCTCGGGGTCAAGGAGCTGCGAGCCGCAATGACGAAGCTGGCCGAGGACAAGGGAGCCAAGACCGCCCGGCACGCTCACCGGGTCCTTAAGGCGTCACTCACGGCCGCCATGGTGGAAGACATCGGGCTGACGCGGAACGTCGCCAAGCTGGTGCAGGTGCGGGCATCCACCGACAGCGGGAAGAGCTGGGACGCGGTGAAGGTGCTCCGCTTCCTTGCCGAGGCGCGGCGGCGGACGGTCTACTATCCGGCCCTGCTGCTGATCCCGCTTCTCGGGCTGCGTCGCGCTGAGATATGCGGCCTCCGCTGGGAGAACATCGACCTGGAGAAACGCGTGCTGTGGGTCGAGCAGCAGCGACAGCGAACGAGCGCGGGCACGGTCGATGTGGAGACCAAGACCGAGACGTCCAAGGCGCCGCTGCCCCTGCCCGCTCAGTGCATCGCACCGCTCAGATGGCAGCGCCTCCGGACGGCGTGGCTCCGGGAGCGGGCGCTGTCGAGCGGTCGGCCGTGGGTGGACGATCCCGAGGGACACGTGTTCGTCACCCGCACCGGGCAGCCGCTCCAGGCCGACTGTCTGTATCAGACCGTCCAGCGAGTCACAGCAAGCGCCGGGCTCGGCAAGATGAACCCCAAGGGGCTCAGGAAGTCCTGCGGCACGCTGCTGGTGCATCTCCGGGTACACCCGAGGATCGTCAAAGCCGTGCTGCGGCACAGCCGGATCTCCACCACATTGGATATCTACGCCGAAGCGCTGGACCCGGACGTTATCGAGGCGATTGGACAGCTTGATCTGCTGCTGCGGCAGCCAGATCGCCTGGACCGGTTGCAGACGGTGACGGCCGAGGACGACGAACAGCCCGACTGATGTCATCCGGAGATGTCACGGCCCCTCTGTCCGCGCATCAGCGCAGGTAGAGGGGCCGAATTCGTGTGTCAATCCGACAGCATCCCATTACCCGATCGTGACCTGGCACACAGCTCGGCGATACCGTCCGCGGTGACCGGAGAGATCACGCCGTGCTCGGTGACGATCGCCGTCACCAACTCCGGTGGTGTGACGTCGAAGGCCGGATTGTGGGCCTGTGTGCCCAGCGGAGCGACCGACACTCCGGTGCCCGCCTCCTGCCCGGCGATGGGGACATACGGGATTGTGATGTCAGTCACTTCGTGTCCAGGGCGCTGCTCTACTTCGATCGCCGCTCCGTCGGGGGTGGCCGGGTCGACCGTGGTGGTCGGGGCGACCACCACGAAGGGCACATGGTGGTAGCGGGCCAGCACCGCGAGCGGATAGCTGCCCACCTTGTTGGCCACCGAGCCGTCCGCGGCGATCCGGTCCGCGCCGATCAGCACCGCGTCCACCTCACCGGCCGCGAAGAGCGAGCCCGCCGCGTTGTCGGCGAGCAGCGTGTACGCCATACCGGCACGCGCCGCCTCGTACGCGGTCAACCGCGCCCCCTGGAGCAGGGGCCGGGTCTCGTCCACCCAGAGCCGCCGCAGCTGCCCCGCCCGGTGTACCGCCTTGACCACGGCCAGGGCGGTCCCCTCACCCCCGGAGACCAGCGCACCGGTATTGCAATGGGTGAGGATCCGATGACCACCGGCCGGCAGCAGCTCTTCGAGGAGGGTCTGACCATGGGCTGCCATGCGCTGGCTGGCCTCGGCATCCTCCCGGTGCAGGGCGCGGGCCTCCGCGAGGGCCGCCGCGGCCGCCTGGGCATCATTCGCGTCGTCCCGAATCGCGGCGTGGTACGCGGCGGCGGCCCGGCGGACGCCATAGGCGAGGTTGACGGCCGTGGGGCGGGCATGGGCGAGCGATTCGGCGGCCTCGTCCACATCGAATCCGCGGGCCGCGGCGAGCGCGACCCCATATGCCCCGGCGAGGCCGAGCAGCGGGGCGCCGCGCACGGCGAGGCAGCGGATCGCCTCCACCAGCGCCGGCACATCGGTGCACACCAGATCGACCTCTTCGGCGGGCAGCCGGGTCTGGTCGAGAAGTACCAGTACGGGCCCCTCCGGGGGCTCCTCCCAGCGCAGCGCCAGGGCGGTGGGAGGTATGGAGCCTTCCGGGGACACCGGATGCTGATCAGCCATCCGCCCAGTTTGCCCTGTGCGCCACCGACTATTGAAGTGCCGGACCGCCCCCAGTGACCGGTACGGGGCGGAACCCACCGTGGCACGATGGCTGACATCCGCCCGCCGCGCACACCGCGGCCGGTCAACGAACAACCTACGGAGCGACGATGAACGACTCTCCGGGCTGGGCCCCGCCCGGATCGTCCCCTTCCGACGAACCGGACCACGGCGCTCAGCAGCAGGGCGAGCCCGCCGACCAGCCCGCTCCGGAGCAGCGGGCATGGGGCGAACAGTGGGCCCGCCGCCAGCCGCCGCCCGGACGCTGGACCGCGACGGGAGAGCCCACGCCACCGCCGGCGCCGCCCGCTCCCGCACCGGGCGGCGGCTGGGGCACCGGCCGGCGTCAGCCGTCCGCCCCCCGCCCCGGTGTCATTCCGCTGCGGCCACTGGGCGTCAGCGAGATCCTGGACGGCGCGGTGGCCATCATGCGCGCCCACTGGCGCACGGTCCTCGGCATCTCGCTGATCGTCTCCATCGTCACCCAAGGTCTGATCACGGCCGCCACGGGACTGTGGTTCAACGACGGCCGCGGGAACGAGAGCAATGTCCTCGACGATCCGGACGCCACCGTCGGCCAGGCGCTGCGCGCCGTCGGCGACGCGCTCGGGGACAGTGGAGTCACTCTGCTGCTCGGCGTCCTCGGAACGATCGTCACCACCGCTCTGCTGACCGTGGTCGCCGCACGAGCGGTGCTGGGCCGACCCGTGTCCGCGAGGGAGGCATGGGCCGGTGCCCGGCCGCACCTCCTTCAGCTGTGCGGGCTGCTCCTGCTGATCCCCGCCATCGCCACGGCCGTCATCGCCGCCGGTATGACGCCGGGTCTGCTGCTGGCCGTCGCGGGCGTGCCGAGCGAGGGCACCGCGCTGGCCTCTCTCGGCGGGCTCGCTGCCGCATGCGTCGCCGCCTGGCTCTGGGTCCGCTTCAGCCTCGCCGCTCCCGCACTGATGCTGGAGAAGCAGGGGGTCATCAAGGCCCTGCGACGCTCCTTCAAGCTGGTGCGCGGCTCGTGGGGACGCGTCTTCGGCATCCAACTGCTGGCCGTCATCGTGCTGTTCATTGTCGGTGCCATCGTCGAGATCCCCACCAGCCTGGTCGCCATGGTGATCGGCGGGGACAACGCCATGGACTGGCTGTCCGGTGAATCCGTCTCCGTCGGCTGGACCTTCCTGATCGTGGTCGGCGTCGGCGGGGTGATCAGCTCGGCCATCACCTTCCCGATCAGTGCGGGTGTGACGGCGCTTCTCTACATGGACCAGCGCATCCGGCGCGAGGCCCTCGACCTCGAGCTCGCCCGTGCCACGGGGATGCCGGGAGACCCGACGGAAGGTCATGGCAGGGACCAGCCGACCGTCGGCTCCACGTCCGGGAACTGACAGCACTACAGGCAGGGACGGACGGGGCGTCACCCTACGCCCCCTCACCGCACAGCTCGTCGTTCTCACAGGCCATCACCTCCCCCTCCGCCCGCTCGGCGCATGCGTCTGCGGCTTCTTGACTGGCCGTCTTCGGGCCGCCTGACCGGCCCTCACCGACTACTTTGCGTGCCCTCGACCACGCCACGCCAGAACGCTGATGCCTTTTCACTCGATCCGGTGGAACATGCGATCGAGTGGGAACGCAAAAATGCCTCGGCCCCGAGCACTATGTACTCGGGGCCGAGGCTAAAAATCGTTCGGCGGTGTCCTACTCTCCCACAGGGTCCCCCCTGCAGTACCATCGGCGCTGAAAGGCTTAGCTTCCGGGTTCGGAATGTAACCGGGCGTTTCCCTAACGCTATGACCACCGAAACACTATGAA
>NZ_JAEEAP010000042.1 GCF_016103465.1 Streptomyces sabulosicollis | reverse complement strand
GGCGCGGACCCCCGGCCTCACCACTCGACTAGTCGTCGGCAGCGTCAGATGTGTATTAGAGACAGACCGCAGCGTCGCCGCCCCCAGCGCCGCCAGGGCGACCGCGCAGGCGACCGCGGCCGCGGCCGCCCGCGGGGACAGGGCGGGCGGCCGGGGCGCGTGCATGGCCCGGATGCGGTGGTGGGCCAGGGCCAGGAAGGCCAGCCAGACCAGCACCACCAGGGCCAGGACCACGAGCGAGACCGGGTCGATACCGCTGTGCAGCGTCTGCCGGCCCGCAAGCGAGGCGGCCACCGCGCACGCCAGCGTCGTACGCCGCCACGCGAGCCGCGTCCGCTCCGGCTGGAGGCCGGGGTCCCGGTCCCGGTCCCGGTCCCGGTCCCGGTCCCGGTCCCGGTCCCGGTCCCGGTCCCGCGTTCGCGGTCCGTCCGGCCTCTTCCCCTCCGGCATCGCCTCACACCTCCCGACTCACCCGCCTCACCCGAAGGCGGCGACGATCACCATCAGCAGGGCGACCACCGCCACCGCGAGCCCCAGCACGATCGGGAAGCGGGACGCCGGCAGGTCCTCGCCGCGCCGCATGGCCCGCTCGCAGCGCACCCAGTGGCTGATCGCCCGCAGGGCGCACAGCGCGCCGCCCGCCAGCAGCGTGAGCGCGAGCGCGAGCCGCAGTGGGCGGGCCGTCTCCGGCAGGAACTGGTCGACCGCGAACCCGCCGCCCACCAGTGCCATCGCCGTACGCAGCCAGGCCAGGAACGTCCGTTCGTTGGCGAGCGAGAAGCGGTAGTCCGGGGTGTTCCCCTCCTCCCGTAGCCGCTCGGGCGCGAACCACAGCCGTACGTCCGAGACCGCTGAGGGGCGGCCGTCGCCACGTGGCTCGGCGCGCCGGGCGGGCTCCGAGGGGCCGGAGGGGGACGGTTCGCTCACTTCTCGACCTTCTCACGGCGCCACTCCACCAGCCGCCGGTACGCCTCCCACCCGTCCGGCACCCACTCCCACTCCGGCAGCCGCCGCGTCAGCTCCTCCTCGGTGAGGAAGGCGTGCCAGGCGACCTCCTCGGCCTGCGGATCGACCGGCAGCTCGCAGCGCACCTCGTAGACGCGGCTCCACCACGTGTGCTCGGTCGTCTCGTAGAGGAACGAGAACAGCGGTACGGGCGCGGGCAGCCCCCGCACCCCCAGCTCCTCCTCCGCCTCGCGCAGCGCCGCCGCGTCGTAGCCCTCGCCCGCGCCGACGACCCCGCCGACGAACATGTCGTACAGCGACGGGAAGACCAGCTTCTCGGCGGTGCGGCGGTGGACGAAGATCCGGCCCTGGGCGTCCCGCGCCTGGATGAAGACGCAGCGGTGCCGGAGCCGGTGGGCCATGGCGTCACCGCGTCGGGCCTGGCCCACCACGCGGTCCCGCTCGTCCACGATGTCGAGCAGTTCGTCGGCGGAAAGCGGTTCCTGATCAGGCATACCGCCATACAAGCAGATCGGGGGTGCGGTCAGCGCCGGTGGCCTCCGCCGTAGCTGCCGCCGTACTCGCCCCCATAGCCGCCGCCGTAGCCGTCTCCGTACCCGCCGCCGTAGCCGTCCCCGTACCCGCCGCCGTAGCCGCCGTCCTGGCCCTGACCCGGTCCGTACGGTCCGGAGCCGCCGTCCTGGCCGCGCTGCCTCGCCTGCTGCTCGGCCCAGCGGTCGAACGCCTCCACCGCGTCCTGCCAGTCGTCGTACTGCCCCGGCCCCCGGGACGACCAGCCCGGCCACGAGGGGGTGGAGCGGTCCTTGCCGGACGACGGCGTCGTGGGCTTGTCCGGCGCGGAGCCGCCCGCCGGGGCCTGTGCCGTCGGCTGTGCGGTGGCCGGCGGCCGCGGCTTGGGCTTCTCGGCGCGCGCGCCGCGCAGCGGGGTCTCGCCCTTCGCCGCCTCGGCGTACGCGACGGCATGGCCCTCCGGCTCGTCCGGCACGGCCGTCGAGCTGTCGTGCCCGGAGGCGGCCGTCGCCTGACGGGCGTCCTTGCCCATGAGCATGAAGAGCGCGGTGGCCGCGCCGGTGGCCGACAGCAGGATCGCCCCGGCGGCCGCCTTGCGCCGGTTGTCCACCGGGCGGCGGCGGGCGTGCCGGGGCCCGATCACCTCGCCGCGGAGCACCTGTGCCTCGTCCGCGGGCGGCCCGGCTTCGAGGGGCTGTGGGCCGGGCGTGACGAGCGTCGGGTTCACCACGCGACGTTCGAGGTCGGGCATCGGCCCTGAGTGCCCTTCGTGCTCAACGGAGCGGTCAGCCATGGTCGATGATGATGCCCGGTTGGCCGAACCCTGTCCAATGTCGGTGAACGAATGTGACCTTTTGTTCCACGCCCAGGTTGGGCCGGGCGAGTTGACCGTTCGGCACGGGTCCGGAACCGGCCGGGAACCGCTCCCATGCCCCGGGTTGACGCCGTACTGGCCGGTAGGCAGGATCGCGGTCATGACACCGTCGGCAGCCCGCCGACGGGTGTCGGCGGGCTCACGAGAACGGGACACCACACCATGGCGTACGACGCGGACGTGATCGTGGTCGGCGCGGGGCTCGCGGGCCTCGCGGCCACCGCCGAACTGGCCGACGCCGGCCGCAAGGTGATCCTGCTCGACCAGGAGCCCGAGCAGTCGCTCGGCGGCCAGGCCCACTGGTCCTTCGGCGGGCTCTTCCTCGTCGACTCGCCCGAGCAGCGCCGCCTGCGCATCCGCGACAGCCGCGAACTCGCCTGGCAGGACTGGCTGGGCACGGCCGGGTTCGACCGCGAGGAGGACCACTGGCCGCGCCGCTGGGCCGAGGCGTACGTGGACTTCGCGGCGGGCGAGAAGCGGTCCTGGCTGCACGCCCAGGGGCTGCGGCTGTTCCCGCTCGTCGGCTGGGCCGAGCGCGGCGGCTACGACGCGACCGGGCACGGCAACTCCGTGCCCCGCTTCCACATCACCTGGGGCACCGGCCCCGGCGTCGTCGCCCCCTTCGAGCGGCGGGTGCGGGCGGCGGCCGCCCGCGGCCTGGTCGAGCTGCGCTTCCGGCACCGGGTGACGGGGCTGGCCCGCAGCGCGGGCACGGTCGACACCGTCACCGGCGACGTCCTGGAGCCCAGCCGGGCCGAGCGCGGCACCCCCAGCGGCCGCCAGGTCACCGGCGCCTTCGAACTGCGCGCCCAAGCCGTGATCATCACCTCCGGCGGCATCGGCGGCAACCACGACCTCGTCCGCGCCAACTGGCCCGAGCGGCTCGGCTCCCCGCCCGAGCGGATGATCTCCGGGGTCCCGGCCCATGTGGACGGCCGGATGCTCGGCATCGCCGAGGAGGCCGGCGGCCGCATCATCAACCGCGACCGGATGTGGCACTACACCGAGGGCATCGAGAACTGGAACCCCATCTGGCCCCGGCACGGCATCCGCATCCTTCCCGGCCCGTCCTCCCTGTGGTTCGACGCCCGCGGCAAGCGGTTGCCGGTGCCGCTGTTCCCCGGCTTCGACACCCTCGGCACGCTCGAGCACATCATGCGGACCGGCTACGACTACACCTGGTTCGTGCTCACCCGGAAGATCATCGAGAAGGAGTTCGCGCTCTCCGGCTCCGAGCAGAACCCGGACCTCACCGGCAAGAGCGTCCGTGATGTGATCGGCCGCGGGCGGGCCGGGGCGCCGGGACCGGTCCAGGCGTTCATGGACCACGGCGCGGACTTCATCGTGGAGCGGTCGCTGCCGGCGCTGGTCCGGCGGATGAACGAGCTCACCGAGGAGCCGCTCATCGACGAGGCAGAACTGCGGCGGGAGATCGTCGCGCGGGACCGCGAGATCGCCAACCCCTACACCAAGGACCTCCAGGTCACCGCCCTGCGCGGGACCCGTAAGTACATCGCAGACCGCCTCATCCGCACCGCCGCCCCGCACCGCATCCTCGACCCCAAGGCGGGTCCGCTGATCGCCGTGCGGCTGCACATCCTGACCCGCAAGACGCTCGGCGGTCTCGAGACGGACCTCTCCTCCCGCGTCCTGACCGAGGGCGGCGAACCGCTGCCCGGTGTCTACGCGGCCGGGGAGGCGGCGGGCTTCGGCGGCGGGGGAGTGCACGGCTACCGCTCCCTGGAGGGCACCTTCCTGGGCGGCTGCCTCTTCTCGGGCCGTACGGCGGGCCGCGCGGCGGCCGAGGCGGTGGGGTAGCCCCGGCGTCTGGGGCCGTACGGCGGGCCGCGCGGCGGCCGAGGCGGTGGGGTGGCCCCGGCGTCTCGAGCCGTACCGCGGGCCGCGCGGCCGCCGAGGCGGTGGGGTGGCCCCGGCCCGCCGCGGTGAGCCCGGCCCGAACTCTTACCGAAGTCTGACGAATCCCGGCAGGAGATGGCGCACCACCCCCGCCCGGTGCTCTCATCGACCCATGGACCCCAACACCGGTGCCGGACCCGACGGCCACGGCACGCCCGTCGGCCGGCGCCTCGTCCTCGGCATGCTGGGCCTCGGCGCGGGCGCGATGGCCGCGGCCCCCTGGCTGCAGGACCGGCTGGAGACCGCCCTGGGCGCGGTGGCCGACAAGGACCCGACGGGGGTGACCGGACTCCTCCCCAACGGTGGCGGCTTCCGCTACTACTCCGTCACCTCCTCCGTGCCCCCCAAGGACGCCGGCTCCTACCGCCTCACCGTCGGCGGGCTCGTCGACAGGCCCGGCGCGTACCGCCTCGCCGATCTGCGCGCGCTGCCACAGACCCGCCTGGTGCGCGACGTCCAGTGCGTCACCGGCTGGCGGGTGCCCGAGACCCCCTTCGAGGGGGTGCGGCTGTCGACGCTGCTCGACGCCGCCGGGGTGCGCCGGGAGGCCAGGGCCGTGCGCTTCACCTGCTTCGACGGCGCGTACAGCGAGAGCCTGACCCTCGACCAGGCGCGGCGGCCGGACGTGCTGGTCGCGCTGAAGCTGCGGGACGAGCCGCTCGGCCACTCCCACGGCGGGCCGGTGCGGCTGTACGTGGCGCCGATGTACTTCTACAAGTCGGCGAAATGGCTCTCCGGCATCACCGTCACCGATGAGGTGCGGCCCGGCTATTGGGAGGAGCGGGGCTATGACGTCGACGCCTGGGTCGGCAGGTCGAACGGACGCGACGATGACCCCACCGCCTGAGCGGACGGCGGCCCGTCCGCCACGGGACGGGGAGCGGGACGGAGGGCGGGCCGCGGAGCGGGACGAGGAGCGGGCCGGGCAGCCGGGCGGCGGGTCCCGGGTGCTCCGGTTCAGCCCCGCCGAGCGCTGGATCCACCGCACCACGGCCCTCCTGCTGGGCGCGTGTGTGCTCAGCGCGGCCTGTCTCTATCTGCCCGCGCTCGCCGAACTCGTCGGCCGCCGCGCGCTCGTCGTCACCGTCCACGAGTGGACCGGCATCCTGACGCCCCTCCCGGCCCTGCTCGGGCTCGCCTCCCGCGCCTTCCGCGCCGACCTCACCCGCCTCAACCGCTTCGGCCCGCACGACCGCCGCTGGCTGCGCGCGGCGCTGCGGCGCGACCACCGGCGACAGGAGCGCCCGGCGGGGAAGTTCAACGCCGGGCAGAAGCTGTACGCGGGGTACCTCGCGGGCGCGGTGCTGGTGATGGCGGGCACCGGGCTGCTGATGTGGTTCACCGGTCTGGCCCCGCTGGTGTGGCGCACCAGCGCCACCTTCGTCCACGACTGGCTGGCCCTGGCCATCGGCATCGTGCTGCTCGGCCACATCGGCAAGGCGCTCGCCGATCCGGAGGCCCGGCGCGGAATGCGCACGGGCCGGGTCGAGCGGGCGTGGGCGGCCCGCGAGCACCCGCTGTGGCGTACGGACGAGAGCACCGGGGACGCGGCCGAGGAGGACGCCGGGAAGACCGGGGACGGCCACTAGGGTCCTTCTTCCGCGGAGATCCGTGAGGAGGACCCCAGGGCCGGGCGCGGGGCCCGAACCGGTGGCCACGAACGCCACGCCGGGCGCGGGGCCCGAACCGGTGGCCACGAACGCCACGTCCGCTGAACCAGTGACACCCGGTGCCATGATGCGTCGCATGCGAGAGAAAGGTGCAAGAACAACCGTTATGCGGCTTTGGCTGCATGCCGTCGTATGCCTCGCGGTGATGCTTCCGCTGAGTGGATGCCGCATGTTGGACTCCCCGCTGCGACGCGGCGGGCTCTGGGTGAACCCCGACAGCCCCGCCGCCCGGCAGGCCCATGAGCGGGAGCACGACGGGAAGAACGGTGACGCCGCGCTCATCCGGCAGATCGCCCGGCAGCCGGTCGCGGAGTGGTTCGGCCCCGCGCCGCCCCGTGAACGGGCCCGCTTCATCACCGAGTCGGCGGCGCGGACCGGGACCACGCCGGTCCTGGTGGCCTATCACATCCCGTACCGCGACTGCGGGCGGTACTCGGCGGGCGGTGCGCGGAGCGCCACGGCCTACCGGCGGTGGATCGAGCAGTTCACCCTCGGCATCGGCGACCGCAAGGCGATCGTCGTCCTGGAGCCCGACGCGGTGGCCCAGCTCGTCGACGGCTGTGTGCCGCGCAGGCTGCGCAAGGCCCGGCTGGCGATGCTCCGGGACGCGGTCGCCCTGTTCGCCGCGCTGCCCCGCGTCCAGGTGTACCTGGACGCCGGGAACCCGGGATGGATCAAGAACCCGGCCCGGCTGGTGCGGCCGCTGCGCGGGGCCGGTATCGAGCAGGCGGACGGCTTCGCGCTGAACGTCTCCAACTTCCAGCCGACCCGGCGCACCGAGGCGTACGGCCACCGGCTCTCCACCGCCCTCGACAAGGCCCACTTCGTCATCGACACCAGCCGCAACGGCAACGGCCCGCTGCGGGCCCGCGGCGCGGCCCGGCACGGCATCCGGGCGCGGGACTCCTGGTGCAACCCGCCGGGGCGGGCGCTGGGCGACCCGCCCACCACGCACACCGGGGACCCCCTCGTGGACGCCTATCTGTGGATCAAACGGCCCGGAGAGTCCGACGGCACCTGCAACGGCGGCCCCCCGGCGGGCCGCTGGTGGACCGAGTACGCGCTCGACCTGGCCCGTAACGCCCCCCACCGCCACTGAGCGCTCCGCTGGCGGTGCCGTGACCCGCCCGTCAATCGGCCGCGGCGCCGTTGTGGCCGGTCGCCCACGCGGCGGAGCCGCACATCGACACAGCCGCGGCGGAGCCCACATCGGCACAGTCCCGCGCCCCTTCGCCGCGCCTCTCCTTCGGTGTCCCGCAGGGGCTGGCCGCGTCGCGCGCCGTCGGCACCGTGCCACGCGCCGGACGCCTCCGGCCGCGGCGCAGCAGCCCCACCGACCAGACCGCCGTCGGAGCCAGACACAGGGCCAGGGCGAGCACCGCCCAGATCCGCATCACCGCATGGGTGTGCCCCAGGAAGAACGAGCCGGCCAGCGAGGAGCCGAACACCCCCGCCCACAGCAGATGGATACGGAACGTGGAGAGCCGGTCGGGGCTGGACGAGTCGCCCTTGGGCGTGACCACGAACCGGCTGGTGCGCCGCAGCACCGCGTCGCACAGCGACTTGGCGTAGATCGGGGCGGACAGCGCCGAGAGCAGCATCCCGGCCAGCCCGCCGGAGCCCTCCGGCTCGTGGGGGGAGACGTTGTGCCGCCGGTTCCAGATGTACAGCCCGATCTGCAGCATCGCCGCGTCGCCGTAGAGCATCATCCACATCTCGGCCGGGATGTGGACCCCGGCGGCGCCCAGCCCCAGGAACAGCGCGCACGACAGCGCGGAGAGCAGCCAGTTGACCGCGGTCATCGGGTAGTACGCGATCATCAGCGAGTAGTTCAGCAGCTTGCCGGGCGACAGGGTGAACGGGCCCTTCCAGAACTGCTTGAGCACGGTCTCGTAGGTGCCGCGGCTCCACCGCATCTGCTGGGTGAAGAAGTCCGTCCAGGTGCTCGGCCCCTCGCCGACCGCGAGCACATCGGGGGTGTAGACCGAGCGCCACTTCTTTCCGGTCGCCGGGTTGCGGTGGCGGTGCAGCTCGAAGCCGGTGGCCATGTCCTCGGTGATCGAGTCGTACAGCCCGCCGATCGAGCGCAGCGCGCTGATCCGCACCGTGTTGTTGGTGCCCACGAACATCGGCCCGCCATAGGCGTTTCCGGCCCGCTGGATCAGCGCGTGGAAAAGGAACTGCTGGCTTTCGGCGGCCTTGGTGACCGGGGTGTCGTAATTCCCGTAGACCTGAGGTCCCACCACGAAGGCGATATCCGGATCACGGAAGTAACCCAGCATGCGCTCCAGGAAGTTGGGCAGCGGCACATGGTCGGTGTCCACACACGCCATGAATTCATACCCGTCGCCGTGCGCGTCCAGCCAGGCATTGTAATTCCCGTGCTTGGTCCTCGCCCGGAACGCGCCCTTCGGCTGATTCCACTTCTCGATGCCCTTGCGGGAGAAGTGCCGCACGCCCAGCCGTTCGCACAGCGCCTTGACCTCTGCGTCGTCCCCCTCGTCGAGCAGCCAGACGTCCAGCGGCCCGGTGTGCCGGATCCGCACCGCCCCCTCCAGCGTGGCCCGCACCATCGCGATCGGCTCCTTGCCCGGCACGAAGCTGGTCAGGAACGCCACGCGGGTCCCCGGCTCGGCCACCACCGGCACCGGATCCCGCGCCACCAGCGTCGCATGGGCGTTGGAGACGACCGTGAACAGGCGAAACCCCTCGATCAGCGCGATCGAGACCAGCATCGCGAGATCCGCCGCACGCTGCCACCCCGGTGCGTAGTCGCGCTCCACCCAGTGGTCCGGGTGCAGCAGCCAGAGCAGCAGCAGCGCCGAGCACACCGGCGCCGCGCACAGCAGCAGGGCGGCCCGGAACCGGTGCGGCTCCTGCGCCAGCAGGCTGCGGCAGCGCACCCGGTAGGGGCCGTCCGCGGGGGCCTTGGTCAGCGGGCCCGCCAGTTCGCTGTACCGCTTGTACTCGTACACCGGCGCGGGACGGTGGTGCGGGACGCGGGAATCCGAGGCGCTACGCGCGGGCGGCGGCCCGGCGGGTACGGCGCGTGCGGTGGCTTTCCGTGGGGAATCTCTGACGGGGGTCGGTGCAGACATCTGGGCACTCCCGCGGGGCTGGCTCGAACCGAATGGCGCGCCGCGATGACCCATACGGGCCATATTCTTCAGGTCATCGCGCGAGATGAGAAGGTAACAATCCCATGGGGCATGAGCGTGCACATCGGATATTCGGCGCGCCCTTGTTGACGGCCCGTAAGGCATCCACTCCGACGGCCCAGTGGCGCGCGTCTTACGTGATTTACATCCCGCCGTCTGGCAGGGTCGGCACCGATCGAAGCCCATCGGAATACGGAGGATGGGGCGCAGTCGCCCGATGAGAGTCCTGCACATCATCTCCCGCCTCGGGGCCGGGGGAGCCGAACAGCAACTGCGGCTGCTGCTGCGCCACCTGCCGGTGCGCTGTGACGTCATCGCCCTCTCGGGCCCGGGCGCCACCGCCCACGGCATCCGCGCGGACGGCATCCCGGTCACCCATCTGCCCCTGAGCGGCCGGGAGCGGCAGCTCACCACGGTGCCCAAACTGGTGCGGATCATCCGGTCCGGCGGCTACGACCTGGTGCACACCCATCTGTACCGGGCGTGTGTGCTCGGCCGGATCGCCGCCCGGCTGGCCGGGGTGCGGGCGGTGATCGCCACTGAACACAGCCTGGGCGAGCGGCGGATCGACGGCCGCCCGCTCAACGCCGCGCTCCGCGCCCGCTATCTGGCCGCCGAGCGGCTGGGCTCGGCGACCGTCGCCGTCTCGGCCGCCGTTGCCGACCGGCTGCGCGACTGGGGGGTGCCCAACCCCCGGATCCATCTGGTGCCCAACGGGATCGACGCCCGCCACTTCCGCTTCGAGCCGACCGCCCGGGCGGCCGCCCGCGCCCGCCTCGGCATCCCCGACCGGGCCTTCGTGGTCGGCGGGGTGGGCCGCCTGGTGGCGGACAAGCGGTTCGACACGGCGGTGCGGGCCGTCGCCGAGGTGCCCGACACCCGGCTGCTGCTGGTCGGTGAGGGCCCCGAGCGCCCCGCCCTGGAGGACCTGGCCGCCCGGCTCGGCGTGGCCGACCGGGTCCGGCTGCTGGGGGAGCGCGACGGCGCGGTGGCCCCGGCCGACGACCGGCCCGCGGGGCTGCCCGCGCTGCTGGCCGCCATGGACGTCCTGGTCTCGCCGTCCGCCGAGGAGGCGTTCGGCCTCGCGGCGCTGGAGGGGCTCGCGGCCGGGCTGCCGGTGCTGCACACCGTCTGCCCCGCCCTCGATGAACTCCCCGACGGGGCCGCGCCCGGCGCCCGCCGCGTCGCCCCCGGCCCGGCCGCCCTCGCCGCCGCCCTGCGCCGGCAGGCCGCCCAGGGCCCGCTGCGCTTCCCGGTCCCGGACGCCGTCGACCGCTACGACATCGCCCGCGGCGCCCGCCGCCTGATGGACCTCTACGACCGCACCACCACCTGCGGTCCGGACGGCTGTCTGCGGGTGCCGCCCGTCAGCCGCATGCCGCGGCGCGGCGCGCCCGCGGGCTGAGACGGCCCTCGCGACGGGATCGGCCACGCCGCGCGGCACCGCCCCCGCCGTCGGGGCCGGGGCTCCCGGCCCCGAAAGCCACCATCGGGTCAGCTCCTGTTGCCCGGAGCGTCGACGACGCTTGAGGCCGACGCGCGGTACGTCTGTGGGCTGAGGCCGCGTTCGCGCTTGAAGGCGGCGCTGAGGGCGAACGCGCTGCCGTAGCCGACCCGCCGGGCCACCGCCGCCAGGGTGTGCTCCGGGTCCCGGAGCAGATCCGCCGCGAGCGCCAGCCGCCAGCCGGTCAGATACGCCATGGGCGGCTCGCCCACCAGCGTGGTGAAGCGGCGGGCCAGCGCCGCGCGCGAGACACCCGTCTCGGCGGCGAGCCCGGCCACGGTCCACGGATGGGCCGGGTTGTTCTGCAGCAGCCGCAGGGCACGCCCCACCACCGGGTCGCCCAGCGCCCGGTACCAGCCAGGCGCGCGGGCCTCGGGACGGGAGAACCAGGCCCGCAGTACGGAGATCAGCAGCAGGTCCAGCAGCCGGTCCAGGACCGCCTCCTGCCCGGGCTCGTCCTTGACGATCTCCTCGCCGAGCCAGGGCATCAGCGGACAGTCCCACACCTCGCCGTCCAGGGCCAGCAGCGGGGGCAGCGCGTCCAGCAGCCGCCCGCTGATCTCGCCGTCCAGAAGGTAGCTGCCGATGAGCATCGTGGCCGAGCCGTCCGGGCTGTTGCCCCAGGTGCGCACCCCCAGCGCCATCGCCTCGGCCAGATCGGCGCCGTCCGCCGTGCGGCACACCTCACCGGGGAGGATCCACGCCCGCGGCGCGGTGGCGGGGTCGTCGGCCACCGTGTACGGATCCGGGCCGCGCGCGATCGCCACGTCCCCCGGGCGCAGCCGCACCGGCTCGCCCCGGTCCGGCACCACCCACGCCTCGCCGCGCGCCATGGTCATCACACACAGCGGCGCCCGGTCCTCGATCCGCACCGCCCAGGGCGGCTCCATCACGGCCCGCAGCAGAAAGGCCCCCCGGGCCCGCGGGCCGTCCAGCAGACTCGCCAGCGCGTCCATGGCGCACAGCGTAGACGCTCGCGCATGCGGCAGAGCCTCTCGGCCATGGCCCGTCTCGCCGCCCGCGAGTTGACTGGCCGTATGACGACACAGCACACGGAAACACAGCCCGAAGTGAACCCGACCGTCCTGGTGCTCGGCGGCACCGGCAAGACCGGGCGCCGGGTCGCGGACCGGCTGATCCGGGCCGGGCACCCGGTGCGGATCGGCTCCCGGTCCGCCGAGACGCCGTTCGACTGGGAGGACCGGCGCACCTGGGAGCCCGCGCTGGACGGGGCCGCCGCCGCGTACCTCGCCTACTACCCCGACGTCTGCGACCCCGGTGCCGCCGCCACCCTCCGCGCCTTCGCCGAACGGGCGGCCGGGCACGGCACCCGGCGGCTGGTGCTGCTCTCCGCCCGGGGCGTGCGGGCGGCACTGCCCGCCGAGGAGGCGGTGCGGGTGCCGGGCGTGGCGGCGACCGTGCTGCGGGCGAGCTGGTTCTTCCAGAACTTCGACGAGGGCATCCTGCGCGGCGGGGTGCTCGACGGCGAGATCGTCTTCCCGGCCGGGGACGTCAAGGAGCCCTTCGTGGACGCCGACGACATCGCCGAGGTCGCGGTCGCGGCGCTGACCGGGGACGGACACGGGGGCCGGACGTACGAGATCACCGGGCCGAGGCCGCTGACCTTCGCCGAGGCGGCCGCGGAGATCGCCGGGGCGACGGGCCGCCCGGTGCGCTATGTGCCGGTCTCCGCCGAGGCTTACGGGGCCGCGCTGGTGCGCGACCACGGGCTGTCGGACGAGCTGGGGGCGTTCCTGACCGACCTCTTCGCCACCTTGCTCGACGGGCGCAACGCGCGTCTGACGGACGACGTCCACCGCGTGCTGGGCCGTGCGCCCCGGGACTTCGCCGACTACGCCCGCGAGGCCGCCGGGAGCGGCGCCTGGACCGGTTGAGACGGGCTAACCCGTCGGGCGGCGGTCGACCGGGGTCAGCGGGGACCACACCGGCAGTGTGGTGCGGCGCGGGCCCGACCAGGGGGCCCGGGACCGCGTCGATGTCCCGGGCCAGCCGGTGGGCGAGCGTCTCGTCGTTCACCCGCCAGCCGCGGAAGTGCGGCTGGCGCCTCCTCCGCGGTGCGCTCCATCGCATAGCCGTAGGCGCGCATCCGCTCCACCCCGGGCCGGAAGTCCTCGTAGCCGAGCCGCACCGGATCGTCCCGACGCGGGTCCACGTCGTAGGCGATGCCGCGGATGTCGGCGGTGCCGCGCAGACAGACGAAGCCCGCCCGCAGCGCCAGCCGCGTCCAGCACCGCCAGCAGGGCGATCAGCCAGTTGCGGTCGGCCTTGGGGGAGCGGAAGTGGATCAGGACCGGATAGGTGGTGTGGGTCTCGCTCACCACGGCGCACCACTGCTCCCGTTCCGCCCACGTCATGTCGTGAACATCTCGGGGTGCTCGCGGACGAACTCCCGCACCCCGGTCGCGGGTCTTCCCGTGATCGCCTCGATGTCGCCGGTCCGGCGGTCGTAGCGGTTCTCCGCGTGCAGCCGCGCCATCGTGGCCAGATGGTGGAAGACGTGGTCGGGCAGGCCCAGCGCCTTCAGATCGTGGTTGACCCAGGCTTCGTAGGAGACGTCCACATAGGCGACCGGCCGGCCCAGCGCGTCGGCGAACTCCTCGGCCATGGTGGTCATGCCGACGGAGGCCGGGCCGGTCAGCTCGTAGGTCCTGCCGATGTGCGAGGAGGGGTCCGCCAGGATCTCCGCCACCACGGCGGCGACGTCCCGCGCCGCCACCGGGGAGGTGCGCCCGGCGCCGAACGGCAGCCGGATCGTGCCCTCCTCCGCGATGGAGCGGTGGACGAAGACCGCGAAGAGCGGATTCTCCATGAAAACGGTCGGTCTGAGATGGATGACGGGCAACCCCGACCAGTCCAGGGCCTGTTCGCCCAGCCACTGCTGCCGGTGCTGATCGGACTCCGAGGTACTGGTGAGGTCCATCTGGGAGACCGTCATCTGCGACATGTTGACCAGCGCCTCCAGCCGCGCGTAGTCGCGGGCGACCGCCGCCGTGGTCACCGTCGCCTGCAGATACTTCGGCGACACGCTCATGCCGAAGTACATCCGCCCGCAGCCGTCCAGCACGCGGACCACGTCCGGGGCGCGGGTCAGATCGCCCGCCACCACCTCCGCGCCCGTGGCGCGCAGCGCCTCGGCCCGCTCGTCCTCCCGGTGGACCATGGCGCGCACGGGCAGCTCGCGCCGGCGCAGCTCCTCCACCACGGTGCGGCCGACGCCCCCCCACGCTGCCCGCCGCCCCGGTCACCAGGATCGGTGGCTCGGGCACGGCTAGGACACCAGCTTGTCGAGGGTGATGGGCAGTTCGCGGATCCGGACACCGGTGGCGTGGTGCACGGCGTTGGCGATGGCCGCGGCGGTGCCCGTGATGCCCACCTCGCCGAGGCCCTTGGCCCCCATGGGGTTGGTGTACGGATCGGGCTCGTCCAGCCAGTGGGCCTCGACCGAGTGGACATCGGCGGCGGAGGCGATGTGGTACTGGGCGAAGTCCTGGTTGACCACATGGCCGAACCGCGGGTCCAGCACGCTGTGTTCGTACAGCGCCATCGAGATCCCCTGGGTCATCCCGCCGATCAGCTGGGAGCGGGCCGTCTTGGGGTTGATGACCCGGCCCACGTCGAACATCCCCAGCAGCCGCGTCACCCGCACCTCGCCGGTGTCCTCGTCCACCCGGACCTCGGCGAACTGGGCGCCGAAGCTGTGCATCGCATACCGCTCGGCGTCCGGATTGCCGCCGGGCAGCTCCGCGGTGACCTCCAGCCCCTCCGGCGGCGCGATACCGCCGTGCTCGGCCTGGAGCCGGGCCCGCAGCCGGTCCGCCGCCTCCCAGATCGCGGTGCCCCAGCTGTTGATGCCCGCCGAGAACCCGGCGACCGACGCGGCCGGCAGCGCCGTGTCCCCGATCCGCATCTCCACCTGCCCTACGGGTACGCTCAGCGCGTCCGCGGCGATCTGGGTGAGCGCCGTCCAGGTGCCGGTGCCCAGGTCGGCGGCGGCGATCCGCACCGTGTAGTGGCCGTCCGGGGCGAGCCTGATCGTGGCCGCGTTCCCGGGGAAACGGGGGGAGGGGTACGTCGAGGCGGCCACGCCGGTGCCCACCAGCCAGCGCCCCTCGCGCCGCGACCGGGGAACCGGGTCGCGGTGGTCCCATCCGGCTCGGCGGGCGCCCTCGCGCAGACAGTCCGTCAGGCGGCGGCTGGAGAACGGCAGCCCGGACTCCGGATGCACCTCAGGCTCGTTGCGGATCCGGAACTCCACCGGGTCAAGGCCGCAGGCGAGCGCCATCTCGTCCATGGCCGACTCCAGCGCGTACATCCCCTGGGCCTCGCCCGGCGCCCGCATGATCGTCGGTACCGGGACGTCCAGCGGGGCCAGCCGGTGGGTGGTGCGCCGGTGCGGCGCCGCGTACATCATCCGGGAGCAGACGCCCACCTGCTCCGCGTACCCCTTGGCCTTGGCGGTCTGCTCGATCACCTCGTGGGAGAGCGCGGTGAGCCTGCCGTCCCGGCCGGCGGCGAGCCGGATCCGCTGGATCGACGCCGGGCGATAGCCGACCAGGGCGAACATCTGCTGCCGGGTCAGGGAGAACTTGACCGGCCGCCGCACCATCCGGGCCGCCATCGCGGCGAGCACGGCGTACGAGTGGGGATAGACCTTCGAGCCGAACGCGCCCCCGACATGCGGGGAGATCACCCGCACCCGCCCCGGCTCCAGCCCCAGCACCCCGGAGATCAGCGCCTGGCTCATGGAGGCGCCCTGGGTGGAGCAGCGCACGATCAGCTCACCGTCCAGCCAGGTGACCACGGCGGTGTGCGGCTCCATCGGATTGTTGTGGTACATCGGCGTGGAGTACGTGGCGTCCACCATCGTCGGCGAGGCCGCCAGCGCCGTATCGACGTCCCCGAGCACACTGTCGGCGGGCGAGCCGTCCTGGAGCTCCCCGCCCCCCGTGCCGAAGACGGCGGCGTGCACCGGGGAGTACAGGTCGTCGCGGTCGGCGCGCAGCACCACGTCGGGGGGCCGGCTCTCGTAGCCCACCCGGACCAGCCCCGCCGCGCGGCGCGCGGTCTCCAGGCTCTCGGCGACCACCGCCCCGATGAACTGGCCGCGCCAGGCGACCTCGTCGGACTGCAGCACCGCGAGCTCCGGGTCCTCGGGCCGGGTCAGCGTGGGCGCGTTGAGATGGCTGAGCACGGCCAGCACCCCCGGCTCCGCCTCCGCGAGCGCGCTGTCCACCCCGGTGACCCGCCCGGAGGCGATCGTGGACTGCACCGGATACAGATAGACGGGCTGGTCGAGGGGCCATTCATAGGCGTAGGTGGCGGTGCCGGTGACCTTCTGCACGCCGTCGATACGGTCCATCGGGATGCCGATGGCGCGGGGGCGGGCCGTGACGTCGCTCATCGCGCCTCCTCCAGCAGCTCCAGCAGGGTGCTGACCATCGTGTTGCGGGCGAGCGGGACCTTGAAGGCGTTGCCCGGCAGCGGCCGCGCCGCGGCCAGCTCGGCAGCGGCCGCGTCCACGAAGCTCTCCCGCGTGGCGGGCGCGCCGCGCAGCACCGCCTCGGCCGTGGTGGCCCGCCAGGGCTTGTGCGCCACCCCGCCCAGCGCGATCGCTACGTCCCGTACCGCCCCGCCGGTGACCTCCAGCGCGGCGGCGACCGAGACCAGCGCGAAGGCGTACGAGGCGCGGTCGCGCACCTTGCGGTAGCGGGAGCGGGCCGCGGAGTGCGGGGGCGGCAGCTCCACCCCGGTGATCAGCTCCCCGCGCTCCAGGACGGTGTCGCGGTCGGGGGTGGCGTCCGGCAGCCGGTACAGCTCGGTCAGCGGGATCCGCCGCTCGGCGTCCGGGCCCACGACCGTCACCACCGCGTCCAGCGCGTCCAGCGCGACGGCCATGTCGGAGGGGTGGGTGGCCACACAGGCGGGGGAGGCGCCCAGGATCGCCATGTCGCGCTGATAGCCCTCCACCGCCGAGCAGCCCGAGCCCGGTAGGCGCTTGTTGCAGGGGGTGGTGACGTTCTGGAAGTACGGGCAGCGGGTGCGCTGCAGCAGGTTCCCGCCGGTGGTGGCGAGGTTGCGCAGCTGGCCCGAGGCGCCCGAGAGCAGCGCCTGGGAGAGCGCCGGATAGCGCCGCCGGACCCGCGGGTCGGCGGCCAGATCGCTGCCCGTCACCGCCGCCCCGATCCGCAGCCCACCGTCGGGCAGCTCCTCGATCCGGTCCGAGGTGAGCCGCCGGACGTCGATCAGCACCTCCGGGGTCGTCACCTCCAGCCGCATCAGATCGACCAGATTGGTGCCCCCGGCCAGATAGGCCGCCTCGGGCTCCCTCAGCAGGGTGGCGACGGCCGCCGGCACCTCATCGGCGCGCTCGTAGCGAAAGGGCTTCATCGGTGCGCCACCTCCGCTATCGCCGGGACGATGTTCGCGTACGCGGCGCAGCGGCACAGGTTGCCGCTCATCCGCTCGGCGATCTCCTCGTCGTCGAGCACCACCTCGGTGGCGCCCGGGTCCTTGGCCACGGCGCTGGGCCAGCCGTTCGCGGCCTCCTCCAGCATCCCGGCCGCCGAGACGATCTGACCGGGTGTGCAGTAGCCGCACTGGAAGGCGTCATGGGCGATGAACGACCGCTGGAGCGGGTGCAGCTCACCGTCGGTGAGCCCGGCCGCCGTGACGATGTCCGCGCCCTGGTGGGCGACGGCGAGAGCCAGGCAGCCGAGGACCCGGCGGCCGTCGAGCAGCAGGGTGCAGGCGCCGCACTGGCCGTGGTCGCAGCCCTTCTTGGGGCTGGTGTTCCCCAGCTGTTCGCGCAGGGCGTCCAGCAGCGTCGTACGGGTGTCGACGGTGAGTCGGTGCTCGGTCCCGTCCACCCGGAGCTCGATCTCGAGGTCCATGGTCCCTACCCTTGATCGTCGTCCTTCGGAACGTCACGCGGCACCCCCATTCTCGGACATATAGGCACTGATCGCCCGTTCGGCGGTATGGTCACGCCGGAACTCCGCACCACTACGGGCCGCGGCCCACGCCCGGCCGACACCGGTGGGCCAGGCCGCGGCCCGGGGCCAGGACCTCCTTCAGGTGCGCTGTATCACGGCTTCCAGATGGGGCAGGTAGTGGTCCATGCGGTCCCGCTTGGTGAGCAGATACGGGAGGTTCTCCTTGTGCGGAGTCATCAGCAGCGGCACCTGCTCGCTGACCCGGACGCCGTGCCGCAGCAGCGCGTCCCGCTTCTGGGGGTTGTTGGACAGCAGCCGCACCGAGCGCACCCCGAGGTCGTGCAGGACGTCCGCCGCCACCTTGTAGTCGCGGGCGTCCGCCGGCAGGCCGAGGGCGAGGTTGGCCTCCACCGTGTCCAGCCCCTCGGCCTGCAGCTTCATCGCCTGGAGCTTGGCGAGCAGCCCGATCCCGCGCCCCTCATGGCCCCTCAGGTACACCAGCACGCCCCGGCCCTCGGCCGCGATCGCCTTCAGTGCCGCGGAGAGCTGGTCGCCGCACTCGCAGTGACGGGAGCCGAACGCGTCCCCGGTGAGGCACTCGGAATGCAGGCGGGTAAGCGCTTCCTCCCCGCTTACATCGCCGTGTACCAACGCTATTTGTTCATCGCCGCGCACAAGGTCCCGATAGCCGATCGCGAGAAAGTCGCCATGCTTCGTGGCCAGCCGGACATTCACCACTCGTTCGACACCAGAGGTGCGGGTGTCGACATCGAACACGCCATCACTTTCTGTCATGTCCCGATCTTATCTGGAAAACCACCGCCCTTGTACAGGAGAATGAGAAAGCCGCAGCAACAAGCTGTCCGGCCGACGCATGAAAGGTCCATGAGATATGAGCGGTTCGGGAACGCGCCCGCAGGCCGGCATGGTGTTGCCGACACGGACGACGGAGGAAGTGCGGGCCGACCGGGCCGAAGTCGCCGTTCTTCCCATAGGCAGCTTCGAACAACACGGCGCATTTCTCCCACTGGTGACCGACACGGTCATCGCCTGCACGGTCGCAGCCGAGATCGCGGCCGCGTACCCGGTGCTCCAGCTGCCGCCGGTGACGGTCTCCTGCTCCCATGAACACGCCGCCTGGCCAGGGACGGTGTCCATTTCCGCGGCCACCCTCTACGCCGTGGTCCGCGATATCGCGGACTCACTCAGGCGCTCGGGCATACGCGGTCTGATTCTGGTGAACGGACACGGCGGCAATTACGTACTGCGTAACATCGTTCAGGAATCCGCAGCCACTGACTTCCGCATGGCGCTATTCCCCGGATCGGCCGACTGGGACGCCGCCAGGACACGCGCAGGAGTATGCACCCCGTCCACCAGCGATATGCACGCGGGTGAACTGGAGACATCGATCCTCCTGCATGCCCACCCGGAACTCGTAAGGCCCGGTCATGAAACCTCCGACTGGATATCCGACGATCGGAAACATCTGCTCACCCTCGGTATGTCCGCCTATACCGAGTCCGGGGTCATCGGCCGTCCGTCCAGGGCGTCGGCGGACAAGGGAAAGGAACTTCTGGCCGGGCTCGTCGATTGCTTTGCCGAGTATCTTTCCCTGGTCGGTGCCGAGAAGGAGGCGTCATGACCTTCCTGGAGACGGAAGAGGCATGGGAGCGGCTGCGCTCGGTCCGGACCGAGACGGACGCCGGGGCGGCCGGTCTGGTCCGGGGCCCGGACGGCCGGTGGCGGTGGAGCGAGGCCGCCTCGCCGGAGGCCCGGCTCCTGACCGACCGCTATCTCCCGCTGTGCCTGGCCGGGCCGCGGCTGACCATCGCTCAGCTCGGCCAGAGCCTGGACGGCTTCATCGCCACCCGCACCGGCGACGCCGACTACGTCACCGGTGAGGAGGACCGCCGCCATCTCCACCGGCTGCGCGCCCTCGCCGACGCGGTCGTCGTCGGGGCCGGTACCGCCGTCGCGGACGACCCCCAGCTGACCGTGCGCGCCTGCGCGGGCGCCCACCCGGTGCGGGTCGTCCTCGATCCGCGCGGACGGGTGCCGCTCGACCGACGGGTGTTCACCGATGGCTCAGCTCCGACCCTGTGGGTGGTGGGCACCACCGGCGAGCGCCGGCCGGCGCCGCCGGACGGCGTGGACGTGCTGACGCTTGACGACCCGGACGCCTTTGCCCCCCACCACCTGGTGCGGGCGCTTCGGCGGCGCGGCCTCGGCCGGATACTCGTCGAGGGCGGCGGGGTCACCGTGTCGCGCTTCCTGCACACGGGGGCGCTGCACCGGCTCTACGTCACCGTGGCCCCGGTCCTGCTCGGCGACGGCGTCCCCGGGCTGCGCTTCGACGGGACGCCGGTCATGCGGGACGCGCTCCGCCCGCCCGTCCGCCGCTCCGCCCTCGGCGCGGACACCCTGTTCGAACTCGACCTGTCGGCCCCGCATCCGGCGGCACCACTGGACGGCCAGCACCACGACCCCGGGGAGGCTCGCGGCGAAGGTGAGCACCCCGTAGACCACGGCCACGGCGAGCCCCTGGCTCGCGCCGAGGCCCGCGGCACCGAAGGCCCAGGCGGTCACGCCCTCGCGGGGACCCCAGCCGCCGACGTTCAGCGGCAGGGCCATGGCGATCAGGGCGAGCACCATCAGCGGCACCAGGTCGGTCAGCGGAGCGTCTGACCCCGCCACCCGCGCGGCCAGGACGAACGTCGTCAGATGCCCGGCCAGCACCACCACCGAGGAGATCACCACCCCCGGCCAGCTGCCCCGGGCCAGCAGTCCGCGGCGCGCCTCGAGGAGCGCGCCGCGGACCGCGCCCCGCCGCCCCACGGCCACCGTCGCCGCACGGCGGCGCCGCCGGACGGCCACCACCAGGAGCAGCGCCGGTACGCACACCGCGCCCAGTACCCACGCCGTGGCCATCCGGCCGCCGATCAGCCGGCCGGTGTGTTCCAGGGCCAGGGAGGGATGGGCCAGCAGGATCGCCACTCCCACCGCGATCAGCACCACCTGGCCCGCGACCCGCTCCAGCACCACCGCGCGCACGCCCCGGCCGACATCCCCCGCGTCCCGCCCGTGCCGCACCGCGCGGTGCACATCGCCGAGGACCCCGCCGGGCAGCGCGGCGTTGAGGAACAGCGCGCGGTAGTAGTCGGCGACGGCCGGGCCCAGCGGCAGCCGGATCCGCAGCCCCCGCGCCACCAGACACCAGCGCCAGGCGCTGAAGACCGTGGTGAGCAGGCCGAGGCCGACCGCCGCCAGCAGGGTGAGCCCGTCGATGGTGCGCAGGGCCCCGACGAAGGCCCCGGTGCCCAGCCGCCACACCACCACCCCGAGGATGGCGACGCCCGCGGCCGTCCCGAGCCGGGCCCGCAGCGCGGCGGTCACGCGGCCGCCCCCAGCGTGCGGGGCGCGGGCAGCGCCAGCAGATCGCGGTGGTGCACCACCACCCGCAGCGCGCCCGCCGCGGCCATCGCCAGCCGGCGGCGCAGATACGCCTCGGCGTGCCCGCCGAGCTCCGGCCGGTGCTCCACGGCCGCGCCCACCCAGCCCCGCAGCCACTCGGCCGTCAGCGCGGACTGCTCGGCGCCCAGCACCCAGGGGCTGGCATGGGTCCGTACGGTCGCGCCGTACCGGGCGAACGCCCCGGAGGCCACCGCCATCGCGTCGGGGCCCACCAGACCGCCGCGCCGCTGATGGGCGTTGAACGCCTCGGTGATCTCCGCGTCCATCGGGTCGGCCGGGGTGAGCTCGACCCGCCCCACCACGGACAGCGCCAGCAGCGCCGGGCACTCCGCCTCGGCGCAGGCCGCGGCGATCCCGTCCACCTCCTCGGCGGTCAGCACGTCCAGCAGCGCGGACGCGGTCACCAGCGAGGCGCCGTCCAGCGTGCTCGCGGACAGCCGGGAGAGGTCACCGCGGGCCGTCGCGACGGTGATGCGGCTGCCGTCGGTGGCCGCGCGGGGCATCCGCACCGCCGCCCGGTCCAGCAGATCGGGGTCGCGGTCGTGCAGGATCCACAGCTGCGGACCGCCCAGCCGCGGCGCCAGCCAGCGCCCCATGGAGCCGGTGCCGCAGCCCAGGTCGTGGATCACCAGCGGCGGACCGGACAGCCGGGGGCCGAGCGCCTCGAGGAGTTCGGGGGAGCGGGCCGCCGCGTCGGCGCCCTCCCGCAGCTCCAGCCAGTCGGGGGTGTAACGCGGTACGTCGGTCGTCTTCACGCGGCCCTCCGCGGTTCGTCTCGGAGCTGTTCCAGCGCACCGGCCAGATTGCGGGTGGTGTTCTCCCACCCGGCCAGCGCGGTGCGCCGCTCGTGCGCGGCGGCGGTGAGCCGGCGGCGCGCACCGGGGTCGCCCAGCCAGCGGCGCAGCGCCGCCGTGAGCGCGTCGGGGTCGTCCGGGTCGATGAGGATGCCCGGCACCCTGCCGTCGGGCGCCTGCCCGACCGCCTCCGGAACCCCGCCGACGGCCGTCGCCAGCACCGGGATCCCCCGGGCGAGCGCCTCGGTCACCGCCATGCCGTAGGTCTCGGCGTACGAGGCGAGCACCACGGCGTCGGCGGAGGCGTAGCCGGCGTCGAGTTCGTCGCCGGTCTTCGGGCCGAGCAGATGCACCCGGTCGGCCACGCCCAGCTTCTCGATCAGCTCCCGGAGCCGGGCGGCGTACTCCGGGTCCTGTTCCAGGGATCCCACACAGTCGCAAGCCCAGGGCAGGTCCTCGATCCGCGCGAGCGCCTCCACCAGCCGCAGCTGCCCCTTGCGCGGGGTCACCGAGGCCACGCACAGCAGCCGTGAGCCATCGCCGCCCGAGGACGCGAGCGGCGCGATGTCGGCGCCGGGCGCCGCCACATGGACCCGGTCCGGGACCAGCCCGTGCAGATCCACCAGCCGCCCGGCCGCCCAGGCGCTGGTGGCCACCACCGTCCGCACCGCGCGCAGCGTCCGGCCCTCCAGGGCCCGCAGATCATCGGCCCGGCCGGGGGCCAGCCCCGTCTCGTCGCCCAGCGGCAGGTGCACCAGCACCGACAGCCGCAGCCGCTGGGCCTGCGGGACGACGATGTACGGGAGCGCGCAGGCCACCAGCCCGTCGAGCAGGACGGGCGTGCCGTCCGCCAGCGCGGCCAGGATCCGGGTCAGCTCGGCGCGGGCGGCCGGGCCCGGCTGGGGCCAGTCGCCCGCGACGGCGTGCTCCTCGACCCGCCAGCCGGAGCCGGGCAGATCCCGGCAGACCCGCCGGTCGTAGACGTTGCCGCCGCTCGGCGCGGCCGGGTCGGCCACGTTGCCGGGCATCACGAAGTGCACCGTGCGCGGTGCGGCCCGGTTCATAGGGCACGCTCGTAACTCGCCCAGGCGACATGCGACTCGTGCAGCGTGACGGTGATCCCGGACAGCCCGCGGGCGCCCTCGCCCAGCGCCCCCGAGCGCACCCGTGTCGCGAGGCGGTCGGCGATCACCTTGGCGAGGAACTCGGTGGAGGTGTTGATTCCCTTGAAATCGGGTTCGTCGTCGAGGTTGCGGTAGCTGAGCGCGCCGCACACCTCCCCCAGCTCACGGGTGGCCAGGCCGATGTCGACGACAATGTTGTCGTCGTCCAACTCGGCACGGCGGAAGGTGGCGTCCACGAGGAACGTCGCCCCGTGCAACCGCTGCGCGGGCCCGAAGACCTCGCCACGAAAACTGTGAGCGATCATGATGTGATCGCGAACGGTGATGCTGAACAACGGATGACCCTCCAGATACGGCGCGTCGGGCCCTCGGCCGGGGCACGCCCTCTAGTACGGCCGTCGCGTTCCCCGTGTTCAGACGGATGACACGGCAGATTCCGCGTCGTAGCGAACCCGGTGGCACAGCCCCGGAATCTCGCCCGAGGCGAGCCTCGGAAGCACCTCCGGCAGCTCCTCGAAACCGCACTCGCCGGTGACGAGGGCGTCGAAGGCCGGATCGGCGAGCAGTTCGAGCGCGAGCGCCATCCGGTCGCCGTAGGAGCGGCGGGCGCCCCGGGCCGGGGACACCGTCCCCACCTGGCTGCCGCGCACCGTCAGTCGGCGGGAGTGGAACGCCTCGCCCAGCGGCAGGCTGATCCGCCGGTCCCCGTACCAGCTCAGCTCCACCACGGTGCCCTCCGGGGCGAGGAGTTCCAGCGAGCGCGCGAGCCCCTGCTCGGTGGCGCTGGCGTGCACCACCAGATCGAGGTCGCCCGCCGCCTCCTCGGGGAGCGCGAAGTCCACCCCGAGCGCCCGCGCGACCTCCGCGCGCGCCGGCTCGGCGTCCACCAGCTGCACCCGTACGGCGGGGAACCGCGCCAGCACCGCCGCGACGGAGGCACCCACCATCCCCGCCCCCACCACGGCGATCCGGTCGCCCAGCAGGGGAGCGGCGTCCCATGCGGCGTTCACCGCGGTCTCCACCGTGCCCGCCAGCACCGCGCGCGGCGCGGGCACGTCCCCGGGCACCGGGGTCACCGCGCTCGCCGGGACCACATAGCGGGTCTGATGCGGATACAGAGCGAAGACGGTGCGCCCCAGCAGCGACGACGGCCCCTCCTCGACCAGGCCCACATTGAGATAGCCGTACTTCACCGGCCCGGGGAACTCGCCGTCCTGGAACGGCGCCCGCATCGCGGTGCGCTGACTCTCCGGTACGCCACCGCGGAAGACCAGGGTCTCCGTGCCGCGGCTCACCCCGGAGCACAGCGTGCGCACCACCACGTCCCCGGGCCCGGGTTCGGCCAGGTCCACCTCCCGTATCTCGCCGTGGCCGGGGGAGTGGAGCCAGAAGGCACGGGCGGTGCGCGTCATACGACGTTCTCCTGAGGGGCTGAACAATCGGACGATGGCCCACGTACGGGTGACCATGAGCCGCGAACACGGTACGCGGCACCCATCCACTGAAGCCACACAGCCCGGAGGGTGCACGGTGGCCCTGAACAATCCCTACAACACGACGCTGGTGCGCAACGAGACGGCCGCGGGCGCGGCCGCGCAGCTGCTGTTGCTCGTCCTGCTCGGCACGGCGATCGACCTGGGCCCCGCGGGCTGGCTGACCGGCCTCGCCTTCGCGGTCGCCACCTGGGCGGTGCTCACCCGCGCCCTGCAGCGGTCCTGGCTCGTCTCCTTCGGCGCGGCCAACCGCGTCACCCTGGCGCGCGCCACCCTCGTCGGCGGCGTGACCGCGCTGGTCGCCGACTCCTTCGAGAGCCCGACGCCGGTCACCGCCCTGGTGGCGCTCACCGCGGTCGCCCTGATCCTCGACGCGGTCGACGGACAGGTGGCCCGCCGCACCGGCACCTCGTCCTCCCTGGGCGCGCGGTTCGACATGGAGGTCGACGCCGTCCTCATCCTGGTGCTCAGCGTCTACGTGGCCACCTTCCTCGGCCCCTGGGTGCTGCTGATCGGCGCCATGCGCTACGTCTTCGTCGCCGCGGCACGGGTGCTGCCCTGGCTGAACGGCCAACTGCCCCCGAGCACGGCCCGCAAGACGGTGGCCGCGCTCCAGGGCGTCCTGCTGCTGGTCGTCGGCGCCGATGTGCTTCCGTATCCGCTGGCCTTCGGCGCCGCCCTGCTGGCCCTGACCCTGCTCAGCTGGTCCTTCGCCCGTGACATCAGGTGGCTGTGGCGCACCCGGGACAGCCGGGCGGCGCGGTGAGCGCGGCGGCGCCGACGAGCCCGCCCGTCCGCTACCAGGGCAGGGTGCCCTCGATGTCGAAGTAGCCTCCCGTCGGGCCGTCCGGGCCCAGCCGCGCCATCCGGACGATGATCTCGGCGCCCTCCTCGACGGTCTGGTGGCCGGTGTGCGCGTTGAGGTCCGTCGCGGTGTAGCCGGGTTCCACGGCGTTGATCCGCATCTCAGGGAACGCCTTCGCGTACTGCACGGTGACCATGTTGACGGTGGCCTTCGACGCCGGATAGGCGACCCCCGGATAGGCGTGCATCGGGGTGCCCGGGGTGGACACCCGGTCCAGCGAGGCCAGCCCGCTGCTGACATTGACCACGACCGGGGCGGCGGACCGCCGCAGCAGCGGCAGGAAGGCGTGGGTCACCCGCACCACGCCGAAGACGTTCGTCTCGAACACCTTCTTCATCATGTCGGCGGTGACCTCCGCGGCTCCGATCACCCCGCCGTCCGGCGTCCGCTCCTCGATACCCGCGTTGTTGATCAGTACATCCAGTCCGCCGTCGGCCTCGATGGTCTTCGCGGCGGCGGCCACGGACGCGTCATCGGTGACATCGAGGACGACCAGCCGCGCCCCCAGCCGCTCGGCGGCGCGGCGTCCCCGGTCGGCGTCCCGGCTGCCGATGTAGACGGTGTGGCCCGCGGCGATCAGGCGGCGGGCGGTCTCGAAGCCGAGACCCTTGTTCGCTCCGGTGATGAGTGTTGTCGTCATGCCTCCAGGCTGCGTCCGGGCCGGGCGGGCAGCCAGGTGCTCCGTCTTCCTGGGACCGCGGGTACCAGGTTCGTCCCCGGCCCGGGGTGCAGACTGGTGTCCATGGCGACGACGGAGTTCGGACAGGCGGTACGGCGCTGGCGGGACCGGGTCCCGCCGGAGGCCGCCGGGCTGCCGTCCGGCGGGCAGCGGCGCGCGGCCGGGCTGCGCCGCGAGGAGCTGGCCCTGCTGGCCGGGATCTCCGTCGACTACATCACCCGCCTCGAACAGGGCCGGGCGTCCCACCCCTCGACCCAGGTGGTCGAGGCCCTGGCCAGGGCACTGCGGCTGTCGGCGGCCGAGCGCGCCCACCTCTTCCGGCTGGCCGGGCTGGTGCCCCCGGGCCCGGAGACCGTCCCGGCGTACATCACCCCGAGCGTCCAGCGGCTGCTGGACCGGCTGACCGGAACGCCCGTGGCCGTGAGCGACGCGTCCTGGACGCTGCTCATGGCCAATCCGTCGTACGTGGCCCTGAGGGGCGATCCGTCCCGGTGGCGCGGGAACGAGCGCAACGGGGTCTGGCGGCACTTCATCAGCCAGGACAGCGGGTCCCGGCAGACGGCCGAGGACCGGAGCGAGTTCCAGGCCGCGCTGGTCGCCGACCTCCGTACGGCCGCCGCCCGCTACCCGGCGGACCAGCGGCTGCGGCGGCTGGTCGCGGAGCTGCGCGCGAACAGCGAGCGGTTCGCCGAGCTGTGGGACTCCGGCGCCGTCGGCCACCACGAGGGGTCGCGCAAGACCATCGACCATCCGCGGGTGGGCCCGCTGACGCTGGACTGCGACGTGCTCACCGTGGCGGGCAGCGATCTGCGCATCGTGGTCTACACCGCCGAGCCCGGCACCGAGGACGCCGAACGCCTCGCCCTGCTCACCGTGCTCGGCACCCAGACGCTCACCGGCTAGACGGCGCCCGCCGGACCGTGCCTGGGCGGCGCCCGCCGGACCGTGACGCCCGCGGCGGGCTGTTCCCCTCCCCGCCCCTTCCCACAACTGGGGCTCTGCCCAGGCCCCCGGCCCGGGGTTCCGCGCCAGGCTGCGTCAGGGGCTCTGCCCAGGCCCCGGCCCGGGGTTCCGCGCCAGGCTCCGGACCGGGGCTCCGCCCCTTCCCACAGCGTCGATATGCGGCTTCGCCGCGTGGCGGGGCTCCGCCCCGGACCCGGCCCGACGGCCCGGATGTGCGCGGGCGTTCGCCCGGTCGTCCGCTGCGTCGGCGTGCCGACTGATCAGCCCGCCGGTGCGGGTGTTCACGGCGGCGCGGCGGCAGTCGGCTCTGCGGCTCCCGGGGTCCAGGGGCGGAGCCCCCGGTAGCGGGAAGGGGCGGGGAGGGGAAAGATCCGCCGGAAACCCCAGCCGCCGCTCGCGCAGGACGGCGCCGGGGCGACACGGGGCGACACGGGACGACACGGGGCGGCGCGGGTGGTACGGGGTCGGTTCCGCACACCCGAATCTGGCGATGAGATTTTCATATTTGCGTAATTGGATCGCTGCGTTCCGTAAGATTTTAGGCTCATCCGATGCACGAACCGGCGTTGGTGCGCGCTATCTGAACAGAGGGCGCAACACGGCGCACTCGCGGGGCGTGTGGGGGCCACCCTCGTACGACGAACAGAAGGACAGCGAAGTCCGGTGAATCTTCAAACCGTGGTGAACGTCGTCACCGCCGTGCTCGTCGCCCGGGTATTCGGCAGTGACGCCATCGCCCTCCTGCGCCGCGCGGCCGCGATGGGAGTCCGCGTCGGCGTGTCGGAACTGCATCGCAACGACCTGGGGGGAGGGGAGCGGTGACCAACGACTTCCCGCGCTCGCGCGAGATCACCTCGATGACCGCCGGACTCCCCGCCGACTTCCGTGCCTTCCACCAGCTCCACCGGAAGGCGTACATCGACCGGGCCATGGTCTACCTCGGCAACCACGCGGACGCCGAAGAGGCCGTCGACGCCGCCTTCGAACAGCTCCTGCGCTGCTGGCCCAAGGTGCTGACCATGGAGAACCCGGCCGCCTACGCCTGGAAGGTCATGAAGAACCGGGTCATCGACCTCGCCCGGGCCCGCAACCGGGGCCCCGCCCTCCTGGACAACGCGACCTTCGAGACCGCGATCCTCAAGGACGCGGTCGACCCCATCGCCGCCCTGGAGGAGAGCCTGAACCTCTATCAGGCGATCAAGAAACTCCCCGAGCGCCAGCAGGACGTGGTCATCCTGCTCCACTGCCGCGGCTACAGCGTCGCCGAGACCGCCACCCACCTCGGCATCACCGAGGCCGGCGTCCGCTCCACCGCCCGCTACGCCCGCCGCCGTCTGCAACAACTCCTGGCCAAGGACGACCGATGACCTCACCCATTGACCGCATCCTCGCGCGGGCCCTGCTCAACCCCACCCCTCCCATCGACTTCGAGGCCGCCGAGGCCCGGCTCGCCGCCCGTCACGCCAACCCCGGTGGCACCCCGCCCCAGGAGCGCCCCTCGCAACAGGGCCGGCGGAGCTCCACGGCCGCCGGAGGCGCGGCGCCGGGCGCGGACGAGCGGATGGCGCAGGACCTGCACACCCTGTGCGAGGCGATCATCGCCCGCCCCGACGCCCTGACCCAGCTGCGGGACTTCCTCACCCGCCGCATCCTCGAACCGCCCGGCTCCCGGGTCCTGGGGTGCGTGCTGCAGCTGGCCGGACATGAGGACCACGCCCAGTTCTGGTGGCAGTTCGCCGCCGGTGCCGGCGACCCCGCCGCCGCGTACTGCCTCTACCTCCACCACATGGCCCTGGGCGAGGACGGCCAGGCGCACGCGTGGCTCGAGTGGTGGCACGAGCAGGCGGGCAACGACGTCCCGCCGGTCACCGACACCGTGGAGGACTGGACCGCCACCGACCACGAGATGGCCGCCGCGCTCCGCATCCTGCACGGACTGAAGAGGGGACAGGAGGTCCCGCCCGCCACCCGGGCGGTCATCCACTACGTCGCCGAGGCCGTCGACTTCACCGACGACCCCGACATCGACCTCCCGCTGCCCGAACCGGGGTTCGCCGACCGCATCGAGGACCTCACCACCACCAAGACCACCACGGACGCCGCGCCTCGCCCCGACCGCGCGGTGCTGCCGGAGCGGCCGCGCAGCGGTTCGCCCGCTTAGCGGGACAGCGGCACCACGCGACAGCGGCACTACGGACAACGCGACGGCGGCACTACGGACAACGCGACAGCGGCACCACGGGACAACGGCACCGCGGACAACGGGACAACGGCGGGAGCCGGTGGCCGGAGAACCCCTCCGGCCACCGGCTCCCGCTCCTCGGGCCGGACAACTCAGTGCTGGGTCCCGAGCTCCTTGAGCGCGACGTTCAGTTCGAGGACGTTCACCCGCGGCTCGCCGATGAACCCGGCCGTACGGCCCTCGGTCTTGTCCTTGACCAGCTTCTCCACCTGGGCGACGGACAGCCCGTTCCGCTCCGCGACCCGGTGGACCTGGATCTCCGCGTACCGCGGGGAGATGTGCGGGTCCAGTCCGGAGCCGGAGGACGTCACCGCGTCGGCGGGGACCTGGGACGGCTTGACGGTGTAGCCGGGCACCGAGTTGTTCCTGATGACCGCGGCCTTGGCGTCCTTGACCTGCTGGAGCAGGTCCTTGCTGTCGGCCGAGAGGTTGGTGGCCCCGGACAGCAGCAGGTCGTACCGGGTGTTGAGGCTGTTGTCGCCGAGGCCGTTCGCCGGGCGCCCCTGGAACCACCTCAGATCGGGGTCCGGGGTCTGCTGCCCCTTCTTCAGCGGCAGGTCGTACGACTGCCCGATCAGCGACGAGCCGACGACCTTGCCGTGCGCCGCGATCTCGGAGCCGTTCGCCTTGTCGTGGAACAGCCCCTGGGCGACGCCGGTGACCAGCAGCGGGTAGAGGACGCCCGTCACCAGGGTCAGCACCAGGAGGGCCCGCAGCCCGGCGCCGAACAGCCGGACGGTGTTCATGACGGAATGGTTCATGGCGATCAGCCGATCCCGGGGATGAGGGAGATGAGCAGGTCGATGATCTTGATGCCGATGAAGGGCGCGATCAGGCCGCCGAGACCGTAGATCCCGAGGTTGCGCCGCAGCATCCGGTCCGCGCTCAACGGCCGGTAGCGCACGCCCCGCAGGGCGAGCGGCACCAGCGCGATGATGATCAGCGCGTTGAAGATGACCGCGGACAGGATCGCCGAGTCCGGCGAGGACAGCTGCATGATGTTCAGCTTGTCCAGGCCCGGGTAGACCGCCGCGAACAGCGCAGGGATGATCGCGAAGTACTTCGCGACGTCGTTGGCGATGGAGAAGGTGGTCAGCGCGCCACGGGTGATCAGCAGCTGCTTGCCGATCTCCACGATCTCAATCAGCTTGGTCGGGTTGGAGTCCAGGTCGACCATGTTGCCGGCCTCCTTGGCGGCCGACGTACCGGTGTTCATCGCCACCCCGACGTCCGCCTGCGCCAGCGCCGGGGCGTCGTTGGTGCCGTCGCCGGTCATCGCGACCAGCTTGCCGCCCGCCTGCTCCCGCTTGATCAGGGCCATCTTGTCCTCGGGCGTGGCCTCGGCGAGGAAGTCGTCGACGCCCGCCTCCTCGGCGATCGCCTTGGCCGTCAGCGGGTTGTCGCCTGTGATCATGACGGTCTTGATGCCCATGCGGCGCAGCTCGTCGAACCGCTCCCGCATGCCCTCCTTGACCACGTCCTTGAGGTGGATGACGCCCAGCACGCGAGCGCCTTTGCCGTCCTGGACGGCCACCAGCAGCGGGGTGCCACCGGCCTCGGAGATCCGGTGGGCGATCCCGTCCGCGTCCTCGGCGACCGTGCCGCCCCGCTCCCGGACCCAGGCGATGACCGAACCGGCCGCACCCTTGCGGATCTTCCGCTCGCCGACGTCCACGCCCGACATCCGGGTCTGCGCGGTGAACCCGATCCACTCGGCGCCCACCAGCTCGCCCTGGTGGCGCTCGCGCAGCCCGTACGCCTCCTTCGCCAGGACGACGACGGACCGGCCCTCGGGGGTCTCGTCGGCCAGCGACGACAGCTGGGCGGCGTCCGCCACCTCGGCCTCGGTGGTGCCGCGCACCGGCACGAACTCCGCCGCCTGCCGGTTGCCCAGGGTGATGGTGCCGGTCTTGTCCAGCAGCAGCGTGGAGACGTCACCGGCCGCCTCGACCGCCCGCCCCGACATCGCCAGCACATTGCGCTGGACGAGGCGGTCCATGCCCGCGATGCCGATCGCCGACAGCAGCGCGCCGATCGTCGTCGGGATCAGACAGACCAGCAGTGCCACCAGCACCACCATCGTCAGACGCGTGCCCGCGTAATCCGCGAACGGCGGCAGCGTGGCGCAGGCGAGCAGGAACGCGATGGTCAGCGAGGCGAGCAGGATGTTCAGCGCGATCTCGTTGGGCGTCTTCTGCCGCGCGGCGCCCTCCACCAGGTTGATCATCCGGTCGATGAAGGTCTCGCCGGGCTTGGTGGTGATCCTGATGACGATGCGGTCGGACAGCACCTTGGTCCCGCCGGTCACGGCCGAACGGTCGCCACCGGACTCGCGGATGACCGGCGCCGACTCGCCGGTGATCGCCGACTCGTCGACCGAGGCGACGCCCTCGACGACATCGCCGTCGCCGGGGATGACATCGCCGGCCTCGCAGACCACCAGGTCACCGATGGTCAGCCGGGTGCCGGGGACCCGCTCCTCCGCGCCGCCCGCCAGCAGCCGGCGCGCCACGGTGTCGGTCTTGGCCTTGCGCAGGGTGTCGGCCTGGGCCTTGCCGCGGCCCTCGGCGACCGCCTCCGCCAGATTGGCGAAGATCACGGTCAGCCACAGCCAGGCGCTGATCGCCCAGCCGAACCAGTCGCCCGGGTCGGTGAAGGAGAAGGCGGTGGTCAGTACGGACCCGACCAGCACGACGAACATCACGGGCGACTTCACCATCACCCGCGGGTCCAGCTTGCGGAAGGCGTCCGGCAGCGACCTGAGCAGCTGCCCCGGATCGAAGAGGCCCGCGCCGACGCGGTCCTCGGCCGGGGTGTGCCCGGTGGGAACGCCGCTGTGCGGCACCCTGGTCGGAGTGGCAGTGGACATGGAGCCCTCGTGGTTTTCTCTACGGGTGGTCATCACGCCAGCCCCTCGGCCAGCGGCCCGAGCGCCAGCGCCGGGAAGTACGTCAGACCGGTGATGATCAGGATCGCGCCCACCAACAACCCGGTGAACAGCGGTTTCTCGGTACGCAGGGTGCCCGCGGTGGCCGGGACCGGCCGCTGCCCGGCGAGCGAGCCCGCGAGCGCCAGCACGAAGACCATGGGCACGAAGCGGCCGAGCAGCATCGCGAGCCCGGTCGTGGTGTTGTACCAGTCGGTGTTCGCGTTCAGGCCCGCGAAGGCCGAACCGTTGTTGTTCGAAGCGGAGGTGAAGGCGTACAGCACCTCGGAGAAGCCGTGCGCACCGGAGTTGAGCATCGAGTGCGGCGGCGTCGGCAGGGCCATGGAGGCGGCGGTGAAGATCAGCACCAGCGCCGGGGTGACCAGGATGTAGCAGGCCGCCAGCTTGATCTCGCGGGAACCGATCTTCTTGCCCAGGTACTCGGGCGTACGGCCGACCATCAGCCCGGCGATGAACACCGCGATGATCGCCATGATCAGCATGCCGTAGAGACCGGAGCCCACACCGCCGGGCGCGATCTCGCCCAGCATCATGCCGAGCATGGTGATGCCGCCGCCCAGGCCGGTGAAGGAGGAGTGGAAGGAGTCCACCGCTCCGGTCGAGGTGAGCGTGGTCGACACCCCGAAGAGCGCCGAGGCGCCGACCCCGAAGCGGGTCTCCTTGCCCTCCATCGCGCCCCCGGCCGCCTGCAGCGCCGGGCCGTGGTGGGCGAACTCGGTCCACATCAGCAGGGCGACGAAGCCGACCCAGATGGTGACCATGGTCGCCAGGATCGCGTAGCCCTGCTTCACCGAGCCGACCATGACGCCGAAGGCGCGGGTCAGCGCCAGCGGGATGACCAGGATCAGGAAGAACTCGAAGAGGTTGGTGAACGGGGTCGGGTTCTCGAACGGGTGGGCGCTGTTGGCGTTGAAGTACCCGCCGCCGTTGGTGCCCAGTTCCTTGATGGCCTCCTGCGAGGCCACGGCGCCGCCGTTCCACTGCTGCGAGCCGCCCATGAACTGGCCGACCTCGTGGATGCCGGAGAAGTTCTGGAGGGCGCCGCAGGCGACCAGCACCACGGCGGCGACCGCCGCGATCGGCACCAGGACGCGGACCGTGCCGCGCACCAGATCGGCCCAGAAGTTCCCGAGCTCACCGGTGCGCGAGCGCGCGAAGCCGCGCACCAGCGCCACCGCGACGGCGATGCCCACCGCGGCCGACACGAAGTTCTGCACCGCCAGGCCGGCGGTCTGCACGGCATGGCCCATGGCCTGCTCGCCGGCGTACGACTGCCAGTTGGTGTTGGTCACGAACGACGCGGCGGTGTCGAACGCCTGCGCCGGCTCGATCGAGGAGAACCCGAGCGATCCGGGCAGGCCGCCCTGCATCCGCTGCAGCAGATACAGGAAGAGCACCCCGGCCGCCGAGAAGGCCAGCACCCCGCGCAGATACGCGGTCCAGCGCATCTCGGTGTCGGGGTTGGCGCCGATGCCCTTGTAGATCCACCTCTCCACCCGCAAGTGCTTGTCGGAGGAGTAGACCCTGGCCATGTAGGTGCCGAGGGGAACGTAGGCGAGCGCCAGCGCCCCCATGAGGGCGAGCAGCTGTAGCACGCCGGCGAGTACGGGACTCATGCTCGTTCTCAGAACCTCTCCGGGAAGATCAGGGCGAGGACGAGATAGCCCAGCAGGGCGACGGCGACGATCAGTCCGACCGCGTTTTCGACGGTCACAGCTTCGTCACCCCTTTGGCGACAAGGGCCACCAGCGCGAACACCGCGATCGTGGCGACAACGAAGGCCACATCGGCCATCGCGAGCTCCTGGAGAGAGGTCGGGGGATCCGCGAGCGGCGGATCGTATGGATATCGCAAGAAGCAAACCCCGTCCCATGGCCGGATCCGACCGTCGTTGACGGGGCCCATACGGCGATCAGCGCGCCTTTGACGCGGCCCTTACGGGCGCTGCGGTGAGCGGTGGCCGGAACCGATCGTTCTGCCACCATGGGAAGCCACGAGGCGGCGCGGAAGGGCGCGGGGCGTCGCCCCGGGTGGGCAGCGCGGGCGTTCCCACGAAGTCCGCTTTCTGGATTGTGGAACCGTTCAGGCCGTCGCCGGGGCCGCCGCCGTGCAAGGTCGCCTGCACCTGGACCGTCTTCGACCCTTGCGCCGCGGACACGGTAACGAGTCCGGACAGGGGGGCGGACCGTCGCGGCGCCTGCCGCGGTCGACTACATCGACCGTCGTCCCGGCTGCATATGTCCGTTACCCGACCGTCGTCCCAGTCCCACAGCAGCCCGGTGCGTCGTCCACGAATGCAGTGAGGCGGCAGAAGCAGGAAGCTCCGACATGGATATCGGCGGCGCCGACCGCGATGTCGCGCTGGAGCGTGAGCTGCCGTGCCTCCTCGTGCCGACCGAGTTGGGTGAGGCATTCGTGGTAGCCGTGCAGGCTCCACACGTTGTTCGGGTGGGTGCGCCACCGGGTCAGGGTGTTGTCCATGCGCAGGTCGGCCCGGTAGACGGAGGAGGCTTCCTCGATGTGGCCCTGTTCGAGGAGCAGTGCTCCATAGGGGTGGCGGGCGGGCAACAACCAGGCCGGCGGGTCAGTGTACGGCAGGGAGTCCTCGATCTTGATCGCCTTGCGCAGACTCGCGAACGCCGCGTCGAAGTTGCCCTTGCGGTACTCAAGTTCGCCGTCCAGCATCGCCGCGGCCACTTCGAGGACTTCGACCTCCTACGCGGGCAGGGCGCTGAAACGGGTCTCCGGGACGGCCGCTCGCGCGGTCTCGAAGGCGTCCCGGGCCGCCTCCGCTTCGGCGATCCGGCCGAGCGCGGAGAAGGCGATCGCCCGCGAGTAGCGGATCATCGCCGTGGTGGCGCTGAACAGCTCCTGGTCTTCGGGGAGTTCGAGGCCGAGGATCTCCTCCCAGCGGCCGAAGCGGATCAACGCGTGCGGCAGCGTGGTGCGGTAGCTCTCGGCCAGGTCCGCCATCGGCGGGCTGGTGACCTTGAGTACCTCGGGCGTGACGATCTCGTTCAGACGCCGGGCCGCCCACAGGGCGTCCTGTGACCGGCCGGCCATCATCGCGCCGTAAGCGAGGAAGCGGATGTTGTGCGCACGGTAGGAGAAGTAGCGGCCGATGTGCTTCTCGCGCGCGAAGTACTCGTTGTCGACGGCAGCCGCGACGCGGTTGGAGTCGATGGTGTTCCGGTAATCTCCGCAAGCCGCATCGATGTGGGTGGCCATGTGCGCCATGTGTGAGCCGTCCGGGACCGCGCGCCGCAGGGCGTCGGCCGCCGGGAGGGCCAGCTCGGGCTCGGCCGACATATCCATCAGGTGGATGTACATGTGGTTCAGCGCGGGATGGTGCTTCGCCTCGGGCCTGGCCAGAACGGTCTCAAGGACCGACCGAGCCTCGACGGTGTTCTCCCCGGAGGGCTCCCCGTCGTCGCACCACAGGGCATGCGGGCTCACGCACAGCAGCGCCTCGGCGAAGAGCGCCGTCACGTCCAGGTCCTCGGGGTGCTCCTCGTGCACGATGCGCATGGCGTCGGCGTAGGCGAGGTCGAGCAGGGCCGGGTCGGCGATGTCCTCGTCGGCCGCGCGCTCGGGAAAGCGGTGCGCGAGCGCCCCGACCAGCGCGTACTCCACCGGGGTGGCGGCCTGGGCCCTGCCCGTCCGCGCACGACCGCCCCTGCAATCGCCACCGCTCCGGCACCGCCTGGTCCCTCGCCGACGCCGAGCCGTGGCACAAGGCCGAGGTCTAGCAGAACCTCGGGCTCAAGCTGATCTACGAGCCCGGAAAACAGCTCGTGCGGGCCGAGGCAACGCTCGACCCGCACAAGTTGGGGATATGGTCTGTGTCCGAGGGGGGACTTGAACCCCCACGCCCGATAAAGGGCACTAGCACCTCAAGCTAGCGCGTCTGCCATTCCGCCACCCGGACCAGGTGTCTGCCGGTCGGCCCGTAGCCGTTCCGACATGGAAAACCATAGCAAACATCGGGACGTGCTCGATCACGGCCGGTCGTGCCCCCGGGGCGGCCGCCGGGCGGGCTGCCGGGCGGCCGACCGGGCGGGCTGCTGGGTGGGCGGGCC
>NZ_JAEEAP010000429.1 GCF_016103465.1 Streptomyces sabulosicollis | reverse complement strand
ACCTGGCCCCTTCCTTCCCCCTTCCCTTCACCCATCCCCTTTTTCCTCATTCGTCACAGGGAGACACGTTTATGACCACCAGCGTCACCGCCTACGCAGCCCCCGCTCCGAAGGCCCCGCTGGAAAGGACCACCGTCGAGCGCCGCGCCCTGCGCGAGCACGACGTGCTGATCGAGATTGCCTACGCCGGTATCTGCCACTCCGACATCCACCAGGCCCGCGAGGAGTGGGGCACCGCCCTCTTCCCGATGGTGCCCGGCCATGAGATCGCCGGTGTGGTCGCCGAGGTCGGCTCCGCCGTGACCAAGTACGCCGTGGGCGACCGGGTCGGCGTGGGCTGCTTCGTCGACTCCTGCCGCGAGTGCGAGAACTGCCTCGCGGGCGAGGAGCAGTACTGCCTCAAGGGCGAGGTGCCCACGTACAACGGCAACGAGTACGACGGCGCCCCCACCTACGGCGGCTACAGCACCCACATCGTGGTGGACGAGAACTACGTCCTGCGCATCCCCGAGGGGATCTCGCTGGACGTCGCCGCCCCGCTGCTGTGCGCCGGGATCACCCTCTACTCCCCGCTGGCCCACTGGAACGCCGGTCCCGGCAAGAAGGTCGCCATCGTCGGCCTCGGCGGCCTCGGCCACATGGGCGTGAAGATCGCCCATGCGATGGGCGCCGAGGTGACCGTGCTGAGCCAGACGCTCCGCAAGAAGGACGACGGGCTGCGGCTGGGCGCCGACCACTTCTACGCCACCAGCGACGAGGCCACCTTCACCGAGCTGGCCGGCACCTTCGACCTGATCGTCAACACGACCTCGGCGAACCTCCCGCTGGACGGCTATCTGTCGCTGCTGAAGCTGGACGGCACGCTGGTGCACGTGGGCGCGCCGGAGAACCCCAGCGCGTTCAACCAGTTCTCGCTGATCATGGGCCGGAGGTCGATGGCCGGGTCGAAGATCGGCGGCATCCGGCAGACCCAGGAGATGCTCGACTTCTGCGCCGAGCACGGGCTCGGCGCGGAGATCGAGCTGATCGACGGCGAGCGGATCAACGAAGCCTACGACCGCGTCGTGAGCAGCGATGTGCGCTACCGCTTCGTGATCGACATCGCGTCGCTCAAGGCGTGATCGGCCGCCAAGGCGTGATCAGCCACTGAGGCCGAGGCCGTCCGGACCACCCCCGGGTCCGGGCGGCCTCACAACAGCCTGCCCTCACCACACCCTGCCCTCACCACACCTTGCCCTCAGAACAGCTTGCCCTCAGAACAGCTTGCCGGGGTTGAGCAGCCCCAGCGGGTCGAAGACCTGCTTGATACCACGCTGCAACTCCACCCCCACCGGGCCCAGTTCCCGCGCCAGCCACTCCCGCTTGAGGACGCCGACGCCGTGCTCCCCGGTGATGGTGCCGCCGAGTTCCAGCCCCAGCGCCATGATGGCGTCGAAGGACTCCCGGGCGCGGCGGGACTCATCGGGGTCGGCGGCGTCGAAGCACACCGTGGGATGGGTGTTGCCGTCCCCGGCGTGGGCGACGACGCCGATGGTCAGGCCGTACTTCGTGGCGATGGCGGCCGTGCCGTCGATCATCTCGGCGAGCCGGGAGCGGGGCACACAGACGTCGTCGATCATGGTGACGCCCTTGACCGCCTCCAGCGCCGGTAGCGTCATCCGGCGGGCCTGGAGCAGCATGTCGGACTCGGCGGCGTCCTCGGCCGGGACCACCTCCGTGGCACCGGCCGCCCGGCACAGCTCGGCCACGGCGGCGAGGTCGGGGGCCGGGTCCGGGGTGTCGAACGCCGCCATCAGCAGGGCCTCGGTGGAGTCAGGGAGGCCCATGTTCCCCATCGCGTTGACCGCGCGGACGCTCGTCCGGTCCATCAGCTCCAGCAGCGAGGGGGCGTGGCCGCGCTCCATGATCCGGCAGATGGCGTCACAGGCGGACGCGGTGGAGGGGAACTCGGCGGCGAGCACGAGCTGTTCGAGCGGGGCGGGCTTCAGGGCGAGGACCGCGCGCACGACGATGCCGAGACTGCCCTCGGAGCCGACGAAGAGCCGGGTCAGGTCGTAGCCCGCGACGCCCTTGGCGGTGCGGCGGCCGGTCTTCAGCAGTCGGCCGTCGGCGAGGACGACATCGAGCCCGAGGACGTATTCGGCGGTGACGCCGTACTTCACACAGCACAGCCCGCCGGACGCGGTGCCGATGTTGCCGCCGATCGTGCACTGCTCCCAGCTGGAGGGATCCGGCGGGTAGTAGAGGCCCTTCTCCATGACCGCGCGGGACAGGGTCGCGTTGACCACGCCCGGTTCGACGACCGCGATCCGGTCCACCGGGTTGATCTCCAGGATCCGGTCCATCTTGACCAGGGACAGCACCACGCAGCCGTCGGACGCGTTGGCCGCGCCCGACAGGCCGGTGCGGGCGCCCTGGGGCACGATCGGGACGCGCAGCGCGGTGGCGGTGCGGCACACGTGCTGCACCTGCTCGACCGTGCGCGGGAGGACGACCACGGCGGGCGCGCCCGCCTCGCAGAAGCTCGCCATGTCATTGGCGTAGGCCCCGGTCACATCGGGGTCGGTGAGCACCGCCTCCTCGGGGAGGCCCTCCCGCAGCAGCTCGATGAGGTCCGTCATACCTCCAGCCTCGCACCCGGGAAGCGCCCGGGGAAGATCGCTGCAGCGGACGGATGACCGCGAGGAGGGCCCTGCGGAGTGCCGTGTTCCGCTACTGCGCCTTGTAGTAGACGCTGACCTTACGGTCCCCGGCGGCGCCCGACGCGAAGCCCATGCACAGCCGGCGGGGGCTGGACAGCTGGACCGCCATGCCCTCCGGCTCGCGGTAGCTGAGCGAGTAGGCGGCCTCGGTACGGGCGCGCTGGACGAGCTCGCCGGTGCGCAGATCGACGCAGGAGACATAGGTGTTGCCGTGGCCGGAGGGCGGGTTGGCGCCGTCCTCACCGGTGTAGGCGGTGCCGGTCATCTGGTACACGTAGTCGCCGAGGACCGTGAAGCCCTGGAAGACCTCGCCGTCCTCGACACCGGTCTGGGGTATGTCGTCGTACACGGCGGTGTAGTCGCCCGCGCTGACCCCGGACAGGCTCATCAGCCGGTAGCGGACCTCGCCGTCGAGGCGGTAGCGCAGCAGCAGCCGGCGGTTGAGCATGTCGACGGCGGGCTGGTTGCTGGTGGAGCCCGCCACCGGGCGGTGCTTGACCAGCGAGGACGAGCCGGACGACAGCACGGTGCCATCGGCGAACTTGAAGCGGCTGATGGCGCGGCCGTAGCCGGAGTCGGGGTTGGCGTCCGACTCGGTCCACAGATAGGCGGAGGAGCCGACCGGCTCACAGCCCATGGCGACGCCGTGCCCGAACCCCTTGAGGTACATCGAGCCCAGCTCCGCCCCGGCCAGGGACAGTTTGGTGACGCACAGATCGCCGTGGGCCGCGCGGTCGGCGCCGGAGACGGGGGCGGACTCCCCGCTGAGCCGGATCCCGCCCTCCATCAGCTGGACGGTGTAGAGGTGCCCGTTGACGTCGTCGAACGCGAAGGACTGCAGCACGGTGGAGTTGTGCGGGGTCTTCTCGCGGATCAGCTGGGTGGAGGGCACCGACAGATCGAACCGGCCCCCCGCCACGGTGGCGGCCCCCGCGCGGGCCGCGAAGGCGCCGAGCGCGCCGGCCGCGGCGACTCCCCCGCCGAGAGTGAACCTACGCCTGGTCAAACGGCCCGCGGTGTACTTTTCCGTGTGCATTGATACTCAACAACTCCCGTGTGATCACGCCGTGTTGGAGTGAACAGATCGCCGTGAGTGTAGACGGTGGGAAAGCGCTCCCATTCAGGTGTTCGCTTTTTCTGGCACCAGCGGCGCATACGCGCGGGAGTGTGGGCGCATGTGCACGGAATTGAGCGGGATGGGCGCGGCCGTACGGGGCGGGCCAGCGGGCCGCGGCCCGCCCCGCGCGGTGGTCACAGGGTCAGGTGGTCAGAGGGGTCAGGTGGTCAGAGGTTGCCGCGCTTGGCCTGCTCGCGCTCGATCGCCTCGAACAGCGCCTTGAAGTTGCCCTTGCCGAAGCCCATCGAGCCGTGCCGCTCGATCAGCTCGAAGAAGACGGTCGGCCGGTCCTGGACCGGCTTGGTGAAGATCTGGAGCAGATAGCCGTCCTCGTCCCGGTCGGCGAGGATCTTCAGCTCCCGGAGGGTCTCCAGCGGGACGCGGGTGTCGCCGACCCACTCCCCCAGGGTGTCGTAGTACGAGTCCGGGGTGTCCAGGAAGCTCACCCCGGCGGCGCGCATCGCCCGCACCGTGGCGACGATGTCGTTGGTGGCGAGCGCGATGTGCTGGACCCCGGGGCCGCCGTAGAACTCCAGGTACTCGTCGATCTGGGACTTCTTCTTGCCGACCGCGGGCTCGTTGAGCGGGAACTTCACCTTGCGGGTGCCGTCCGCCACGACCTTCGACATCAGCGCGGAGTACTCGGTGGCGATGTCGTCGCCCACGAACTCCTTCATGTTGGTGAAGCCCATGACGTCGTTGTAGAAGCGGACCCACTCGTCCATCCGGCCGAGCTCCACGTTGCCCACGCAGTGGTCGATGGCCTGGAAGTTCCGGCGCGCCGGCGGGGCGACGATCGGCTCGGCCTCGGCGTAGCCGGGGAGGTACGGGCCGAAGTAGCCGGTGCGCTCGACGAGGGTGTGCCGGGTGTCGCCGTAGGTGCGGATCGAGGCCGTGACCACCGTGCCGTGCTCGTCCTTGAGCTCGTGCGGCTCCTCGATCCCGGTGGCGCCGTGCTCGAGGGCGTACGCGTACGCGGCGCGCGCGTCCGGCACCTCGACCGCCAGGTCGATCACACCGTCGCCGTGCTCGGCGACGTGCTCGGACAGGAAGCGGCCCCAGGCGCTCACCGGCTTGATGACGGAGGTGAACACGAAGCGGGCGCTGCCCGAGACGAGGACGTAGCTGGCCGTCTCCCGGCTGCCGTTCTCCGGACCGGAGTAGGCGACGAGCTTCATGCCGAAGGCGGTGGCGTAGTAGTGCGCGGCCTGCTTGGCGTTTCCGACGGCGAAGACGACCGCGTCCATCCCCTTCACGGGGAACGGGTCGGCGTGCCGGGCGTCCCCCTGCTGCAGCATCTCTGTCGTCTCAGTCATACTCCGAGCGTCCTCCGGCGGCTCAAGGTGCGCAACACTTCGCGAAATCGCTGGTCAGTGTGTATAGCCACGGCGGCGTTACGCAGCGCATCCTGTACAGGGTGACCACCGTCACAGAAGACACCTCACGAGAAGCCTGGGACCCGAAGGGGACCTGAAGGGGGACCGCATGGGAATCGACGGGCTCGACGCCCGCCTGATCGAGCTGCTCGCCGAGGAGCCGCGGATCGGGGTGCTCGAGGCGTCGCGCCGCCTCGGCGTCGCCCGCGGCACGGCACAGGCACGACTGGACCGGCTGCGGGCGCAGGGGGTGATCCGGGGCTTCGGGCCGGACGTGGACCCGGCGGCGCTCGGCTATCCGGTCACCGCGTTCGCGACGCTGGAGATCAAACAGGGACAGGGGCAGGACGTACGGGACCATCTGGCGACCGTTCCGGAGGTACTGGAACTGCACACCACGACGGGTCACGGGGACATGCTCTGCCGACTGGTGGCCCGCTCCAACGCCGACCTCCAGCGGGTGATCGACCTGGTGGTGGGGTTCGAGGGGATCGTCCGGGCCTCGACGGCGATCGTGATGGAGAACCCGGTGCCGCTGCGGATCATCCCGCTGGTGCGGCAGGCGGCGCGGGACTGAAAGCGGGTTCCAAAGAGTTTGTTGCAAAGGAAGCATTGCAACGGGGTCTTTGCATGCTTAGGGTGCCGCTCATGGCAGAGAACGAACAGCCTGCGGCCGACGACGTCCGGGTGCTCGACCCACGCTCCCTTCGCGGGCTCGCGCATCCGCTGCGGATGCGCCTGCTCGGGGCGCTGCGCGAGTACGGACCGGCCACCGCGTCCCAACTGGCCGAACGATTGGGCGAATCCAGCGGCGCCACCAGCTACCATCTGCGGCAACTGGCTACCTACGGCTTCGTCGAGGACGACCCGGAGCGGGGCAAGGGGCGGGAGCGGTGGTGGAAGGCGGTGCACAGGGGTACGCGCTGGAACGCCGACACGTTCCTGGCCCACCCCGACCCGGCCGTACGGGGAGCGGTGAACACGGTGTTGCACGAGGTGGCCACCCTCCACACGCAGGAGATGTCCACCTTTCTGGGCACCCTGCACGGCTGGTCGGGGGAATGGCGGGCGGCCTCGGACCTCAGCGACTTCCACATGCGCCTCACCCCCGAACTCGCCCGCGAAATGCGCGACAAGGTGCACGAACTGATCGAGAGCTACCGCGAGAGGGAGGTGGACCGGGACACCGAGGGCTCCGCCCCGTACCGCGTCCATCTGCACGCCTTCCCGCGCGACGAGGAATGACCGATCCCTGGGGGGACCACACATGTACGGCGACGACATCCATCTGTGGCTGCACCGCATACGGGCCGAACGGCTCCGGGACGAGGCCCGCGAGGCGTCCCGGCCCCGCCCCCGTTCCCGACCCGCCCGCGCCCGGGTGCTGCGCGCCCGGGTCGGGTGGACGCTGGTGGAGGTCGGGCTGCGGCTGGCCACCCCACGGCTGCCGCAATCCGGTCTGACCGCCCGGTTCGACCACTGACATGGGCGACGACACAGGAGACAGAGAGCGCCGGGGGATCAGCGGGGACCGAAGACCGCTCTTACTCGTCCTCGCCGCCAACACCGTCTCCATAGCGGGCAATTCCCTCACCCTGATCGCCGTCCCGTGGTTCGTCCTGGAGACCACGGGCAGCGCGGCCAAGGCCGGGTTCGTGTCCTTCTGCGCGACCCTGCCGGTGGTCTTCTCCGCCGTCATCGGCGGGCCCGTCATCGACCGGGTCGGCCGCCGGCGGGTCTCCATCGCCTCCGACTCGCTGTGCGGGGTGGCCGTCGCCGCGATTCCGGTGCTGCACTTCGCCGGGCTGCTGCGGTTCTGGCAGCTGTGTGTGCTGATGGCGTTCTCCGGACTGCTCCACGCACCGGGCGAGACCGCCCGCCAGGTGCTCGTCCCCGCGCTGGCCGAACGGGCGGGCACCACCCTCAGCCGCGCCGCCAGCTTCTACGACGGGGCCTCGCGCGGGGCCAGGATGCTGGGCGCGGCGCTCGGCGGGCTGCTGATCGCGCTGCTCGGCCCGCCGTCGGTCCTGCTGCTGGACGCGGCGACGTTCGCGGCGTCCGCGCTGCTGATCATGGCGGGGCTGCGCGGACTGCCCGCCGCCGCACCGCGCAGGCCCGTCGTCCCGGTGTCCGCCCGCGCCTACCGCGCGGAGCTCGGCGAGGGGTACCGCTTCCTGCTCCGCCACCGGCTGCTGCTGGCCATCGTGCTGATGGTCATGGTCACCAACGGCCTCGACCAGGGCCTGTCCTCCGTACTGCTGCCCGTCCACGCCGAGCGGCACCTGGGCGGTTCGGTGCAACTGGGGCTGCTCACGGCGCTGTTCGGCGGCGGGGCGCTGGTGGGCGCGCTGCTGTACGGGGCGGTGGGCGACCGCTTCTCGCGCCGGACCGTCTTCGCGGTGAGCTTCCTGGTGTGCGGGCTGCCGCGGTTCCTGATCGCCGCGTTCGTCCCCGGGGTGTCCCCGCTCGCCGTGACGATGGCGGTCAGCGGGGTCGCGGCGGGGATGCTCAACCCGATCCTGACCACGGTGACGTACGAGGCCGTCCCCGATGAGCTGCGCAGCCGGGTCTCGGGGGCGCTCACCGCGGGGGTGTGGGTGGTGATGCCGCTCGGCGGGCTCGCGGCCGGGTGCCTGGTGGAGGGGGTGGGGCTGACCGCCGCCTTCC
>NZ_JAEEAP010000428.1 GCF_016103465.1 Streptomyces sabulosicollis | reverse complement strand
GGCTGGGGATCGCGTCACCGTGTCACCTACTGGGGGGCCGGGGTGGAGTTCGCGGAGGCGGAGGTGGCGGCGGAGGAGCCGGTGGGCAGCCCCCACGGGGTCACCGGGGCCGTGGCGGACGCCGTGCCCGCCCCCGCCCCGGACGGGGTGGCGGTAGGCGGTGCCGGGGGCGCGAGGGCGGACGGAGTGGGCGATACCCCGGACAGGATGGGCGACGCCCCGGACGGTGTGGTGTCGAGCGAGGGCGGCAGCCCCTGGCCGGGACCACCGAGCACCGAGGGCTGCCCCGTGGCGGGGGCGGGCACCCCGCTGACCGAGCCGTCCGGGTTGAGGAAGGCGGGGCTGCCGCCGGGCACCATCCCCAGCTCCCGGGCGCGCCGCTCCAGCTCGTCGGGCGCGGAGAGCTTGTCCACGTCCTGCTGGAGCGCCTGGCGCTCGTCGGTGAGCTCCTTGGTCTGCTTCTCCAGTTTGCTGAGCTCGAACGACCCCTGGTTGAGGGAGGAGTTCAGCAGCAGCAGCGCGATCAGGCCGGAGCCGAGCAGGACCACGACGAGCAGCACGAAGGGCGTGCGCCTGGCCGTGGTGGCGCCCGGCGCCGGCCGTCCTTTCGGGCCCGTCCCCCGCGCGCTCATGGGGCGACCTCTTCCCGGATGCGCTCCGCCCCCCGGAACCGGGCCGGGGCGGCCCGGCGGTTCTCGGCGATCTCCTCCTCGGTGGGCAGCTCCGCGCCGCGGGTGAGCAGCTTGAGGCGGGGCTGGTACTGCTCGGGGATGACCGGCAGCCCCGGGGGCGCCGTATGGCTGGCACCGGCCGCGAACACCTGCTTGACCAGGCGGTCCTCCAGCGAGTGGTACGACAGCACGGCGATCCGCCCGCCGACCGCGAGCGCCCTTACGGCCGCCGGGATGGCCCGCTCCAGGACCGCCAGCTCGCCGTTGACCTCGATCCGCAGCGCCTGGAAGGTGCGCTTGGCCGGATTGCCGCCGGTGCGCTTGGCGGCCTGCGGCAGCGCCTCGCGGATCAGCTCGACGAGCCGGGCACTGTTGGTGAACGGCTCCTTGGCGCGCTCGCGCACCACCGCGTCCACGATCTTCTTGGCGAACTTCTCCTCGCCGTACGTCCGCAGGATGCGCACCAGATCGCCCGGCGGATAGGTGTTGAGCACCTCGGCCGCGCTGACTCCGGTGGTCTGGTCCATCCGCATGTCCAGCGGGGCGTCCTGGGCGTAGGCGAAACCGCGCCCGGCCTCGTCCAGCTGCATGGACGACACGCCGAGGTCGAAGAGGATCCCCTGGACCCGCGGGACGCCGAGCCGGTCGAGGACCTCGGGCAGCTCGTCGTAGACCGCGTGGACCAGCGTCGCCCGATCGCCGTAAGGGGCGAGCCGCTCCCCGGCGAGCCGCAGCGCGGACGGGTCGCGGTCGAGGGCGATGAGCCGGGCCTCGGGGAAGTCGCGCAGCAGCGCCTCGCTGTGGCCGCCGAGGCCCAGGGTGCAGTCGACCACGACCGCGCCGGGCTGGGCGAGAGCGGGGGCCAGCATGTCCAGGCAGCGCTGGAGCATGACGGGAACGTGGAGAGCGTTGCTGCTCATTGCGCTGCTCGTGCGCCCTTCTGAGGATCGGGCGAGGATGATACGCACCTCCGGGTCCCCGCCCGCTCTGAAGGGGAAGTGGCCTACTGGCGCCGGGGAAGTGACGTCAGGCGACCGGAGCGGGAGGAGGCCGAGGGGTACGTACGCACCGCGCTCACGCGAAATTCCGGGATCCGAGGGGAGCGTCACGCCTCCCACTTCGCGCCACTTTAGTCCACTCGTCCCTTCGGTCAACCAACCGGCCAGCGCGTCCCGCCCCAGGGGTAGCTTCGTCTCCCCCGGGCACCACACAGCGGGGCGCGAGGGCCTGTGGATTGCCTCACATCACCCCTTCGGCCCACCCCGTTGCCCTCGTTTGCCCTACCTAAAGAGAAGACAAAATCTCCTGGTGAAAGGTAGCGTCATCGTCATGTCGATATCAGCGCCGCAGCCGAACCAGTCCACCGACCGCGACGCCCGCACGGGAGACACGGTCACCGACCGCCTTGTGGAGGCCAACCGCAAGTACGCCGAGAAGTTCACCGACCCGGGGATGGACGCGCGGCCGGTGCAGCGCGTCGCCGTCGTCGCGTGCATGGACGCCCGTCTGGACCTGCACGAGGCACTCGGCCTTGAGCTGGGCGACTGCCACACCATCCGCAACGCGGGTGGTGTGGTCACCGACGACATCATCCGGTCGCTGACCATCAGCCAGCGGGCCCTCGGGACCCGCAGCGTCGTGCTCATCCACCACACCGGCTGCGGTCTGCTGAACCTCACCGAGGACTTCCGGCACGAGCTGGAGGAAGAGGTGGGACAGCGGCCGTCGTGGGCGGTCGAGGCGTTCAAGGACCTGGACGCCGACGTCCGCCAGTCGATGGAGCGGGTGCGCACCTCGCCGTTCCTGTTGCACACCGACGACATCCGCGGCTTCGTCTTCGATGTGACGACGGGTCTGCTGCGGGAGGTCACGCCGCGGACGTGAGAGGTGCTGGAGATACTGAAGGGATTCAGCACTCGAACTCGTACAAGCGTGACAAATAACCCCGGGTTATCCACAGCCGAGTGACGCGAGGCCGCGGAGACCGCAAGAATGCATAGGTGACATCGTCCCCCGCAACCACGCGGGGGACCGGTGTCAGCGTTTGCGGTGGGCCGGTCCGTTCCGAGGGCAACGGCCCTGAGAACGGGCCGAGGAGGGCCGGGTGACGACCTATGACGAGCGAGCGAGCCTCAGCGATCTGACCACCACAGCGGATCGGGTCCGCCGGTCGGTGGAGGGTGTGATCGAGGGCAAGCCCGAGGTCGTACGGCTCTCGCTGACCGTGCTGCTCGCCGAGGGGCATCTGCTGATCGAGGACGTCCCGGGCGTGGGCAAGACGATGCTCGCCAAGGCGCTCGCCCGGTCCATCGACTGCTCCGTGCGGCGGATCCAGTTCACCCCGGACCTGCTGCCGTCCGACATCACCGGCGTGAGCATCTTCGACCAGCAGCGCAAGGAGTTCGAGTTCAAGCCGGGCGCCATCTTCGCCCAGATCGTGATCGGCGACGAGATCAACCGCGCCTCGCCCAAGACCCAGTCCGCGCTGCTGGAGTCGATGGAGGAGCGCCAGGTCACCATCGACGGGGAGAGCTATGAGCTGCCCAACCCCTTCATGGTGGTGGCCACGCAGAACCCGGTCGAGATGGAGGGCACCTATCCCCTGCCCGAGGCGCAGCGCGACCGCTTCATGGCCCGTGTCTCCATCGGCTACCCCAGCCCGCAGGCCGAGCTCCAGATGCTGGACGTCCACGGCGGCGTCTCCCCGCTGGACGACATGCAGCCCGTCGCGCACGCCCATGAGATCGTCAAGCTGATCGAGGCCGTGCGCTCGGTGCACGTCGCCGAGGCCGTCCGGCGTTACGCGGTCGACCTGGTGGCCGCCACCCGCAACCACCCCGATCTGCGGCTGGGCGCCTCGCCGCGCGCCACGCTGCATCTGCTGCGGGCCGCCAAGGCGTCGGCCGCACTGGCCGGGCGGGACTTCGCGCTGCCGGACGATGTGCAGTCCCTCGCCGTCGCCGTGCTGGCGCACCGGCTGCTGCCCACCGCGCAGGCCCAGCTGAACCGCCGCACCTCCGAGCAGGTCGTCGCGGACATCGTGCAGCGCACCCCGGTGCCCACCTCCGCCCAGCGCGGCGCGGGCGGGATGCCGCCCATGCCGCCCATGCCCCCGGCCGACTACGGCCGGCAGCAGCCGGGCGCGCGGAGGCTCTGATGGCCGCAGGGGGGACGGACATGGGTCCCGAGGGCTCCGGCGCCGGCGAGCAGTCGGGCGGGCTGCGGACGGCCCTCGCCGGTCTGACCACCCGCGGCCGTTCCTTCCTCGCCGCCGGGGTGGCCGCCGCGGTGTGCAGCTATGTCCTGGGCCAGGCGGATCTGCTGCGGGTCGGGCTGCTGCTGGCCGCGCTGCCACTGGTCTGCGTGGCCGTGGTCTACCGCACCCGGTACCGGGTGGCGGGCAGCAGACGGCTCGCGCCCGCGCGGGTGCCGGCGGGCTCCGAGGCCCGGGTGCACCTGCGGATGGACAATGTCTCGCGGCTGCCCACCGGCCTGCTGATGCTCCAGGACCGGGTGCCCTATGTGCTGGGGCCGCGACCGAGGTTCGTGCTGGACCGGGTGGAGCCGGGCGGCCGCCGCGAGGTGTCCTACCGGGTCCGCTCCGATCTGCGCGGCCGCTATCCACTGGGCCCGCTCCAGCTGCGGCTGAGCGATCCGTTCGGGATGTGCGAGCTCACCCGCGCCTTCAGCGCCTACGACACGCTCACGGTGGTGCCCAGGGTCGAGCCGCTGCCCCCGGTGCGCCTGACCGGCGAGGCCGCGGGGTACGGGGACGGGCGGCACCGTTCGCTGGCCCTGGCCGGTGAGGACGATGTCATCCCGCGCGGCTATCGCGTGGGTGACGATCTGCGCCGGGTCCACTGGCGCTCCACCGCGCGGTACGGGGAGCTCATGGTCCGCCGGGAGGAGCAGCCGCAGCGGGCCCACTGCACGGTGCTGCTGGACACCCGGCGCACCGCCCACTACGGCTCCGGGCCGGACTCGGCCTTCGAATGGGCGGTCTCCGGGGCGGCCTCGGCCGCGGTCCACCTGCTGGAGCGGGGCTATGCGGTGCGGCTGCTGACCGACACCGGGAGTTCGGTGCCGGGCCCGGACGGCGGAGGCGGCTTCACCGGTTCCACCCATGACTCGGCGGAGACGGCCGGGCTGATGCTGGACACCCTCGCCGTGGTGGACCACTCCGACGGCGGTGGCCTCTCGCCCGCCTTCGAGGTGCTGCGCGGTGGCGGTGAGGGGCTGCTGGTGGCCTTCCTGGGCGATCTGGACGAGGAACAGGCGGCGATGGCCGCTCGGATGCGCCACCGCACCACGGCCGCGGTGGCCTTTGTGCTGGACGGCGCCGCCTGGTCGCGCGGGGCGGAGTCCGGGAGCACGCGGGAGCTGGAGGAGCGGCTGCGGCGGCTGCGCGAGGCGGGGTGGACGGCGCTGCCGGTCGGCCCTGGCGCCTCGCTGGCGCAGCTGTGGCGGCAGGCCGACGCCCAGGGCGCCACCCGGGCGGACGCCGGAGGCCGCGCGGTCGGCGGCATGACAGGGAGCTGGGCATGAGTGGAAGCGTTCGGCTCGCGATATGCGCGACACTGGCCACGGTGGCGGCGGCCTGTGCGCTGCTGCCGCTGGTGGATCCGGCGAGCTGGCTGTTGCAGGCCGTGCTGTTGCTGACGGTCCAGAGCGCCACGGGCGTGGTGGCCCGCCGGGTGCCGCTGGCCCGCCCGCTGACGTTGGCCGCGCAAGCCCTGGTGACACTGCTGCTGCTCACCCTGGTCTTCGCGCACGACCAGGCGCTGGGCGGGCTGCTGCCGAGCCCGCAGGCGCTCAACGAGTTCGCGCTGCTGCTGCGCGACGGCGCCGACGACGTGGGGCAGTACGCGATCCCCGCGCCGCTCACCGAGGGCATCCGGCTGATGCTGGTGGGCGGGGTGCTGGTGATCGGCCTGGTGGTCGACGCGCTCGCGGTGACGTACCGCAGCGCCGCCCCCGCCGGGCTTCCGCTGCTCGCGCTGTACTCGGTCGCGGCCGGTCTGTCCGACGACGGGAGCGACTGGCTGTGGTTCCTGCTGGCGGCGGCCGGCTATCTGCTGCTGCTCCTGGCCGAGGGCCGGGACCGGCTGTCCCAGTGGGGCCGGGTGTTCAGCGGCGGCGCCCCGCATCCGGCCGGTATGCCGCCCTCGGGTCTGGCCGGGGCCGGAGGCAGCCCGGCGCTCGCCCCGGTCCGCACCGGCCGCAGGATCGGCGTGCTGGCGCTCGGCATCGCCCTCGCGGTGCCCGCGGTGCTGCCGTCCCTGGACGGCGGGCTGCTGGACCGGCAGGGCAGCGGCGGCGGGCCGGGCAGCGGCGGCGGCACGATCTCGGCGGTCAACCCGCTGGTGTCGCTGCAGGACAGCCTGAACCAGCCGGAGAACAAGGAGGTGCTGCGCTATCGCACCTCCTCGCAGACCACCCAGGACCTCTATCTGCGGATCGTGGCGCTGGACCGGTTCGACGGCACCTCGTGGAAGTCGTCCGAGCGGCATGTCACCGATGTGCCCGGTCAGCTTCCCTCGCCCGCCGGGCTCGGCCCCTCGGTCCGGGTCTCCTCGATCGACACCTCGATCTCGGCCGCCGACTGGTACGCGCAGAACTGGCTGCCCCTCCCCTACCCGGCGTCCAGGGTCGAGATCGACGGCCGCTGGCGCTATGAGCCGGAGGGCCGCACGCTGGTCGGCGACCGCGGCCAGACCACCCGGGGCGCGCGCTACCGGGTGACCAGCCTGCTGGTGGAGCCGACGGCAGACCAGCTGGCGGCCGCCCCGGCTCCGCCCTCCCGGCTCCGCAAGGAGTACACCGAGGTGCCGGACTCGCTGCCGTCCGTGGTGGCCCGTACGGCGCGGGAGGTGACCGCGGGCGCGGCGAACGCGTACGAGAAGGCGGTCAAGCTCCAGGACTGGTTCGCGGTGAACGGAGGATTCCGTTATGACACCCAGGTGCAGTCCGGCAGCGGCTCGGCCGCCATCGTCCGGTTCCTGAAGCAGCGGGAGGGCTTCTGCGTCCACTTCTCCTTCTCGATGGCGGCGATGGCCCGGACGCTGGGCATTCCGGCGCGGGTGGCGGTCGGGTTCACCCCCGGCACCGCCCAGGCGGACGGCTCGGTGTCGGTGGGCCTGAAGGACGCGCACGCCTGGCCCGAGCTGTACTTCGAGGGCGTGGGCTGGACGCGTTTCGAGCCCACCCCGAGCCGTGGCACCCAGCCCGACTACACGATGGAGCAGACGCCCTCGGGCACCCCGACCGACGAGCCGACGACCGAGCCCACCGAGACCTCGGAGCCGACGGCCGCGCCGACCGCCTCCGACAGCTGCTCCCCGGACATGAAGAAGCTGGGCACCTGTGGCGGCGCCGCGGCCCAGCAGCCGGACAACGGCGCCTCGGGCGGTGGCTGGTCGGCGACCAAGGTCACCAGCTGGAGCTCACTGGCGGCGCTGCTGATCGTGGCGCCCCTGCTGCCCATGCTGTGGCGGCGGCGGACACGGACCCGCAGACTCGACGGTTCGGGCGGGCGCACCGAGCAGGACGCCGCCGACCGGGTCCTCGCCGCATGGCGTGAACTCACCGATTCGGCCTGGGACTTCGGCGTGCTACCGGACGACTCCCTGACCTCGCGCAGGGCGGTGGCCCGCATGGTGCGGATCGCCGGGCTCGACGACGAACCGGCCCGGGCGGCGCAGCGGGTGGCGGAGGCGGTCGAGCAGGTGCTGTACGCACCGCGTCCGCGCCCGGTCACGGGCGTCGCGGACGACGTCCGGCTGGTGCTGGCCGGATTCCGGGCCAAGGCGGGGCGACGGGAGCGGCTGCGGGCACTGCTGGCCCCACGGTCCGCGGCCCAGCTGGTGTGGGCGGCCGGACAGCGCTGGTCCGCACTGGTCCAGCGGTGGGGAGCACCCCGCTGGGTCCGCTGGGCCTCCCAGCTCCGGACCCCACGCGGTCAGCAGGAGAGCTGAGCCCCGGGGGCGGCCCTGGAGCCCCCGTACTGCCGCGGCGGTCCCGGAGGCCCCGTACTGCCGCAGGGCGTGAGACCTCGCGCCCGGGGCCCCACCACGTGGGCCCTTGTGTCGCACGGCTCGCGCCGTGGCGGCGCGGGGGCTGTCTCTTAAACACATCT
>NZ_JAEEAP010000427.1 GCF_016103465.1 Streptomyces sabulosicollis | reverse complement strand
GCCCAGCACCCCGCCCGGCACCGCCGCCACCACCGCGCCGAACTTCGGGCACAGCCCGAAGAGCAGCGCGAAGCCCGCGGCCGCCCAGTACGCGGCGGTGGAGTACACCCGGGTGGCCGCCATGACCCCGATGTTCTCGGAGTACGTCGTATTGGCCGGGCCGCCGACCGAGGTGGAGATCATGGTCGCCGCGCCGTCCGCGGCGATCGCCGTGCCCAACTGGTCGTCGAGCGGATCGCCGATCATCTCGCCGACCGCCTTCACATGCCCGGCGTTCTCGGCGATCAGCGCGATCACCACGGGGAGCGCCACCAGCACCGCCGACCAGTGGAAGGTGGGCCCGTGGAGGGACGGCAGACCGATCCAGTCCGCCTTGGACACACCGGAGAGGTCCAGCCGCCAATGGTCGGTGACCCGTCCGCTGCCGTCGACGGAGTGGATCGTGCCGAAGACGCGGTCGAAGACCCACGAGACCGCGTAGCCGAAGACCAGGCCCAGGAAGATCGCGATACGCGACCAGAAACCCCGCAGACAGACCACCGCCGCCCCGGTGAGCAGCATCGTCAACAGCGCGGTCCACTGATCGGCGGGCCAGTACGTACCCGCGGTCACCGGCGCGAGGTTGAACCCGATCAGCATGACCACCGCGCCGGTCACCACCGGCGGCATCGCCGCGTGGATGATCCGGGCGCCGAACGTCCGTACCGCCAGACCGCTCAGCAGCAGCACACCGCCGACCACCAGGATCGCCCCGGTGACAGCGGCGCTGCCGCCGCCCTGCGCCCTGATCGCGGCGGCCACGCCGACGAAAGACAGGCTGCACCCCAGATAGCTGGGGATCCGGCCGCGGGTCGCGACCAGGAAGAGGATGGTCGCGACCCCGGACATCATGATCGCGAGGTTGGGGTCGAGCCCCATCAGCACCGGGGCGACGAATGTGGCTCCGAGAGTACATGACTAGACCCGTGTCGGGGCTCTCACCTAGGAGTTTGCCGGTTGGGTGTGCTGGGCGGAGCCTCCCATAGGGCGTGGATGGTGACTTGGTGTGGGGGGGTCTGTGTCCTGTTGACCCGATTTCTCGGATGAGCCCCTTGGAGGATGTGCCTCTGCTCGGCTGGTTCGGTGTCCGCGTAACCTTCCAGGGCCATGGCAGGCGTGGCCGTGTCGGGTTTGAGGGTGCGGACGGGTCTTGCGGCGATCCGCTGGCTGAGCAGTGTGCTCTCTTCCCGCAGGGTTTTCTGCTGGGTCTTGCGGCGGGCGATGTCGTGGCTGATCAAGTCGGCGAGGATCAGGTCGGTGAGTTTGTCTTCCAGGGCGCGGGTCGTCCCGCTGGTCGGGGATTCTCTGAGTGCTCTGCGCCGGTGCACGTGCCGCTCTGACGAGCCGGTGCCGGGCGGAGCGCCGCTCGCAATGCGTCGACTGGCTCGGTTTGTCTCGATGGGTGTATTCGGCTATTAATCGCTTCGGCTCCGCGGCGCGCGGGCCGTAGGAAAGCGGAGAGTGATCATGGCGGGCGTCGGGTGGAAGCTGCACGGCGATGGCAAGCACCTGCGGCCGGGCGAGGTCGTCAGGCCCGATGAGCGTCTGTCCTGGGGGCGCACCATCGGCCTGGGTGCCCAGCACGTAGTTTCGATGATCGGTGCATGTTTCGTTGCCCCGGTCCTCATGGGCCTGGACCCGGGCCTGGCACTGATGGCGTCGGGGGCGGCGACGGCCTTGTTCCTGCTGATGACCCGTGGCCGCGTCCCCAGCTACCTGGGATCCTCGCTGTCCTTCGTGGGCGTGTCCGCGGTCATCGCAAGCCAAGGCGGGGATGCTGGCACCCTGACGGGCGCCCTGCTGGTGGTCGGCGCGTGTCTGGCCGGGTGTGGCATCGCCATTCATGTACTGGGCGCCCGGGCGATCCATGCGGTGCTGCCGCCTGCGGTGACCGGCGCGGTGGTCATGCTCATCGGTTTCAACCTGGCCCCGGTGACAGCTTCCACGTACTGGCCTCAGGACCAGTGGACGGCGCTGGCCACCATGTTGTTCGCCGGCCTTGCCCTGGTGGTGCTGCGCGGCTTCTGGGCCCGCATCGCGATCTTCCTTGGATTGGTCTTCGGGTACAGCCTGTCCTGGATTTTCGACAAAACCCTGGGCAAGATTCATTCAGCGGACGGGTCGGGCAAGATCACCGATCACTGGCGGATCGACTTCTCCGGGGTCTCCAAAGCCGACTGGATCGGTGTGCCCACCTTCCACGCCCCGAATTTCTCCGCCTCGGCGATCCTGGTCGCCCTGCCCGTCCTGGTGGCGCTCATCGCCGAGAACGCGGGGCACGTCAAGGCGGTCGGTGAGATGACGGGGGATCCGCTGGATGACCAGATGGGCCGGGCCATTGTCGCGGACGGCGCGGCGACCATGCTGTCCACCGCGGTCGGAGGACCCGCGACGACCACGTATGCGGAAAACATCGGCGTGATGGCCGCGACCCGTGTCTACTCCACCGCCGCGTACTGGGCCGCCGCCGGCTTTGCGCTGCTGTTCGGGCTGTGCCCGAAGTTCGGAGCTGTCGTCGCGGCCATCCCCGGCGGGGTCCTCGGCGGGATCACGGTGATCCTTTACGGGATGATCGGGCTGCTCGGCGCGCAGATCTGGGTGCGCAACAAGGTCGACTTCTCCCAGCCCCTCAACCTGGTGCCGACCGCAGCTGGCGTCATCGTCGGCATCGGTGGCGTCTCGTTGAAGTTCACCGACAACTTCGAACTGTCTGGCATCGCGCTGGGCACCCTCATAGTCCTAACCGGCTACCACGCCCTGCGCTGGCTCTCGAAGGCCGCCGGAACCAAGCAGCCTCCCCTGCTGGACGGCGGCACCACCGACTACGACAAGGACGCCAGCAGCGCCCGATAGGAGTACTTGATGCAGGGCGGTGACGTGGTGGAGTGATCTGGCGACGACGCAGGTCAAATGAGGTCTGATTCTTCGGTCAGGCCCCTTGACTTTTACCGTGAGCGATTTCCAACCTCACGTTGACGCGTGGTGAGGGACGAGGACGGCCTTCACCATGTCGGTGATCCGGTTGGTGCTGCAGCGGAGCTTCCGCAGAAGACGCCAGCCCTTGAGCGTGGCCATAGCTCGTTCGCCGACGCATCGGATCTTGGCGTGACTGGTGTTATGGCGGCGCTTCCACCTCTTCAGACGGCGACCGCGGAACGGGACTCGAACAGGCCCGCCGGCGCCTTGATACGCCTTGTCCGCCCAGCACTTCAGGCCCGTCTCGGTGAGCGCGTCGGTGATTCCGTGGTGTCGGGCAGCAGTGAGGTCGTGGGTCGATCCGGGCAGGGCGGGCGAGGCCCAGAGCAGGCGTCCGAACGGATCGGCGAGGACCTGGATGTTCATGCCGTGGCGCTTGTGTTTCCCGGAGTAGTACGGGGAGTCCGCAGCGATCCGGTCGATCGGCAGCAGAGTGCCGTCCAGGATCACGAACGCCTTCTCGCGGATCGTCCGCATCGCCTCGGCGAGTGAAGGCGCGAGGGCGGCCAGGGCCTCGACAGCTTCGCGTATATAGCGGTAGACCGTGGCGATCCCGATGCCGAATCCGGCAGCGAGCTGGGCGTAGGTATCACCGCACCGCAGGTGCGCGAGGGCGAGCAGAGCCTGGCGGCCGACGGCCAGACGTCGCCACCGTGTACCGATCTTCGCCCGCCGCGCGGCCAGTTGACCGGTAAGGAACCGCAGGGTTCGGCTGGACAGATCGATCGAGGATGAGTAGACAAGCATGCGAAGCTCCTGGCAGGCGCGGGTGATCTTGGTCGAGAACCCGTCTACCAGGAGCTTTGTCGTTGCGCAGGGGCGTCCAACTTGCGGCCAGTATCGGGATGTTGGAAATCGCTCACTGTGAGGTTCGGCCTTCGCTGAACTCCCGCGCTGGCGCGGGGCCGACGATCAGTTGGTCGGATCGGGACGACCCGCGCGGGAACCACCTCCGCTGGTGCAAGGCCGACCGCTGGATCGGCACCAACGTGCTGGTCGACACCGGAGCTACCCCCGCTGGCGCGGGGCCGGCTCTGCGTCGACCGCGGCTGTGGCGCACCAGCGCGAACCACCTCCGCTGGTGCGGGGCCGACAGCAGGGCCATGTCCTCGTCGTCGAGGAAGCAGGAACCACCCCCGCTGGCGCGGGGCCGACGGATGCCGGGAGGTGCAGGCCCGGCGATCAGTACGAACCACCCCCGCTGGCGCGGGGCCGACCCCAGCAAGCGGGTCAGGTGCTCGCGTACCGGCGAACCCCCCCCGCTGGCGCGGGGCCGACGCACCAGGCATGAGCCACCCGCCGGAATCGAACGAACCACCCCCGCTGGCGCGGGGCCGACGCTGGGTCGGCGGGGGTCGTCCTCGTACCACGCGAACCAGCCCCGCTGGCGCGGGGCCGACAAGTCGAAGGAGCCGGACACGGTCACGTTGAGGGAACCACCCCCGCTGGCGCGGGGCCGACATCAGCACGTCCGTGAAGCTGACGGCGTGCGACGAACCACCCCCGCTGGCGCGGGGCCGACGCCCATATGGAACGTCTGGCCATGCATGCTCCCGAACCACCCCCGCTGGCGCGGGGCCGACATAGACAGAGTGGAGGTGTAGCCCCCGATGTCAGAACACCCCCGCTGGCGCGGGGCCGACGCAAGGGCCGGGGCTACGCCGTCTCGGCCTGCCGAACCACCCCCGCTGGCGCGGGGCCGACCCCCAGTGCACTGGCACCGGCCGCCCGCGGCAGAACCACCCCCGCTGACGCGGGGCCGACCTGAGCCAGACCATCAGCCCCTGAAACTCGGGAGGAACCACCCCCGCTGGCGCGGGGCCGACCGTGATGCTGGCCATTGCCATCTGCTCCTCAGAGAACCACCCCCGCTGGCGCGGGGCCGACAGCAGGGGCACGGCGCTCTCGGCAAGGTAGGCGGAACCACCCCCGCTGGCGGGTGATGGGGCTATTTGAATCTCCCCACCTGCTGCTCAGCCGTGGGGCAAACCTGCTCTGTTGATCTCCCCACCCTTTGTGTGACCTTTTCGATCTTTTCGCGTGATGTTGCCCGGCGTGTCGAATGAGCCTGGGTGTGTCGTGGAGAGCCTGCGTGAGTTACGAGTTCGGCCTGGTCGGGGGCCTGAATGCTCACGCGGGAGGAAGACGTGGACGCTCACGCTCTGCGTCGCCAGGGATGGACGATCTCGGCGATCGCACGGCACCTGGGCCGGGATCGCAAGACGATCCGCGCCTATCTGAACGGTGAGCGGGTCCCCGGCCAGCGACGCCAGGCGCCGGATGCGTTCGTGCCGTTCCTGCCGTATTGCAGGCAGCGGCTCGCAGACGATCCCCACTTGTGGGCCTCGACGCTCTTCGACGAGGTGACTGCGCTCGGCTATCAGGGTGCGTACTCGACGTTCACGCGGGCGCTTCGCCGTTATCAGGTCCGTCCGCACTGCGAGCCCTGCCACGCCTCCACCGGCCGCAACGTCGCGGTGATCGCGCACCCGCCGGGCGAGGAGATCCAGTTCGACTGGCTCGAGCTGCCGGATGCCCCGGAGGTGTGGGGAGTGGGTGAGCACGCCCATCTCCTGGTCGGGGCGCTCGCGCATTCGGGCCGGTGGCGGGCGGTGCTGTCGGAGTCGGAGGACTTCCCGCACCTGGTCCAGGCCCTGGACGAGGTGATGCGCAAGCTCGGCGGGACCACGCGCCGGTGGCGGTTCGACCGGATGGCGACGGTCTGTTACCCCTCCAGCGGGCAGATGACCGCAGCGTTCGCCGCGGTCGCAAAGTACTACGGGGCCGGGGTGGACATCTGCCCGCCCCGCCGCGGCAACCGCAAGGGCGTGGTGGAGAAAGTCAACCACTCGGCCGCGCAACGCTGGTGGCGCACGGTTCCCGACGGGCTGACCGTGGTCCAGGCCCAGTCCGGCGTCGACAAGCTCGCCGTCCGGATGGACGAGCGGCGCCGCCGCATCGACGGCGTGGTGACCACGGTCGGCGAACTCGCCGCCGCCGAACCTCTGCTGGACATCCCGGTGCGGCCCTACCCGGCCGAGCTGGAGGTCGAGCGCACGGTCAGCCCGCAGAGCCTGGTGCAGTTCGACGGCAACTTCTACTCCGTTCCACCCGGACTGCCCGGGGCCCAGGTCAAAGTGCTGCACCGCCTGGGCGAGGACGACCTGCGGATCGCGACCGCGGGCCGGGCAGTGATCGCCCAGCACCACCGGGCCCCGCGCGGTGCCGGGCAGACTGTCCGCGACGACGGCCACGTCATCGCGCTGGAACGGGCAGTGCTGGCGTCGTTCTCCGCCGGGCCCCATGCAAGAACAAGGTCCGCAAGCCGCTCTCGGCGGCCGCGCTCGCGGAAGCCGAGCGCCTGCGCGGGCAGACCGCGGCCGGCGATCCCGCCGAGCGGGTCGTGATCGACCTGTCCCACTATGCCGCCGTGGCCGACCGGCTGCGGAGTGTTCCCCCACCGACGAAGGAGGAGAACCCGGAGTGAGTACGTCGCCCATGCAGATGAGCGAAGCACGCCGCTTCCAGCAGCTGCGAGGCCACCTGTCCTACCTCAAACTCAACGACGCCGCAGAGGCGTTGAACCGGGTCCTGGACCAGGCCCGCGCCGAACGGATGTCGCTGACCGCGGCCCTGGAGCGGTTGCTGGAGATCGAGGTCGAGGCCACCGAAGCCCGCCGGCTGGCCGCCCGGCTCCGCTTCGCCTGCCTGCCCGAACCGTGGACCCCCAACGACTTCGACTTCGCCGCCCAGCCGGGCGTCGACGAGAAACTCATCCGCGACCTGGCCACCTTGCGCTTCCTCGACGACGCCTCCAACGTGCTGTTCGTCGGCCCACCCGGCGTCGGCAAGACCATGCTCGCGGTCGCCCTGGCCCGGGCCGCGGTCGAAGCCGGCCACCGCGTCTACTTCACCACCGCCGCCGAGCTGGCCGCCAAAGGTCACAAAGCCGCACTCGAAGGCCGCTGGAAGACCTGCATGAACTTCTTCGCCGGACCGAAACTCTTGGTCATCGACGAACTCGGCTACCTTCCCCTGCCCGAAGATGGAGCATCCGCCCTGTTCCAGGTGATCAACCAGAGGTATCTGAAATCCTCGACAATCTTGACGACAAACGTCGGGATCGCCGACTGGGCCGGCGCCTTCGGCGACGCCACCGTCGCCGCCGCGATGCTCGACCGGCTCCTGCACCGGGCCGCGGTCGCAGGGATCGACGGCCCCTCCTACCGGCTCCGCGGCCACCAGAACCAGGCCGAGGCCATCCGAGCCGGGGTGAACGCCCGTGTCTCCTGACAACACCCCCGACACCACCGAGGTCACGTCCGAGATGGCCCGTCGCTGCCCGGTCTGCACGACCGTCTTCACCGTCGCCATCGCCACCAGCCGCCAAGTCTTCTGCTCACCCACCTGCAAAGAAACCAACCGCCAGAACAAACCCGTCCAGCAGACCTGCCCGGCCTGCCAGACCGAATTCACCACCACAGCCGGCCAACGCCGGATCTACTGCTCGGACGAGTGCCGGACGACCTCCCGCACCAGCGAGAACGCCCGGGAGAACCGCACCTGCCCCGTCTGCGAGGGCCCCTTCGAGGCCCTCAGAACCGTCCGCCAGATCTACTGCTCGCCGACCTGCCGCAAGGACGCGGAACGCAGACGCGACCAGGCCCGCGACGAAGACCGGGCCCGCCGGCTCGGCGAGACCCCAGCCCCGGCTCCACTGCCGGAACTGCCACCGCAGCCCAAATCCGTCGGCCGAGCCGCATCACGTCAACCGACCCTGGAGCGTGACCCGTTGGAGCCGACCGCGACCCGGAACTGCCCGCACTGCCAGCAACCCGTCACCATCGTCGCCCTGCTCGCCACC
>NZ_JAEEAP010000426.1 GCF_016103465.1 Streptomyces sabulosicollis | reverse complement strand
GCACCTTCATCGAAATCAGCACCCACCCCGTCCTGACCACCGCCATCCAAGACACCACCGAAACCCACCCCGAGCTACGGACCACCATCACCGGCACCCTCCGACGCGACAACGGCGGACCCGACCGATTCCTGACCAGCCTCGCAGAGCTCTCCACCGCCGGAGTGCCGGTTCACTGGCCCACCGCCTACGCCGGAACCACCCCCTCCCGAGTCCCCTTGCCCACCTACCCCTTCCAGCACCAGCACTACTGGCTGGCCGCCACCGGCCACCCCGGAGATGTCGGCTCCGTGGGCCTGCGCGACGCGGCGCATCCGCTGCTGGGGGCCGTGGTCAGCGTGCCGGACACCGGAGGGGTGCTGCTCACCGGGCGACTGGCGCCGTCGGCGCAGTCCTGGCTGGCCGACCATATGCTGTCGGGCGTCGCCCTGGTGCCGGGTACGGCGATCGTGGAACTGGCCGTACGTGCCGGGGACGAGACCGGCACTCCGGTGCTGGAGGAGCTGGTGCTCGGCCAGCCCATGCTGCTCCCCGAGGACGGCACGCTTCAGGTGCAGGTCCTGGTCGGCGCGGCCGAGGACGACGAACGCCGTGCGGTACGTGTCTACTCCCGCGGCGAAGAGTCCGAGCCCTGGGTCGAGCACGCCTCCGGTGTGCTGTCCCCGCGGGAGGTCGTCCCCGTCGCGGCGGAGCGGCAGTGGCCGCCCGCCGGGGCGGAACCCGTTGCCCTGGAGGGCTTCTACGACCGCCTGGCCGAGGCAGGCTATGCGTACGGGCCGGTGTTCCGCGGACTCACCGCCGCGTGGACCCGCGACGGTGAGGTGTTCGCCGAGGTCACCCTCGGCGAGGAGCAGCACGAGCTCGCGGGCCGCTTCGGGATCCACCCGGCCTTGCTGGACGCGGCGCTGCACGCGAGCAACTTCTGCCCGGGCAACGAGCCCGGCGGCGGGACGTATCTGCCGTTCTCGTGGAACGGCGTGCAGCTGCACGCCGGCGGCGCCACCGCCCTGCGGGTACGGGTCACCTCCAGCGGGCCGGACAACCTGTCGCTGCACGCGACCGATCCGCACGGGGTTCCCGTGGTCACCGTCGGGTCGCTGGTGCTCCGGGAGACCACCGCGGAGCAGCTCCGCAGCACATCGCCGTCGTCCGGCTCGGACTCCCGGTTCACCGTGGAGTGGACCGAGCATCCTCTCGCCCGGCACGAGGTGGCGTGGGCGGACCTGGATGGCGTACACGACAACGACACGTGGCCGCCGGTGGTCGTGGCCGACACCCGGGCGTACGGCGCGGAGGACGGCGGACTGCCCGAGCGCGCCCGTGAGCTGACCGGCCGGGCACTGGCCGCGATGCAGCGTCTGATCAGCGACGACGGACTCGCCGACAGCCGCCTGGTGCTGCTCACCGGGGGCGGCATGGCGGTGCACGACGACGCCGAGGTCACCGACCCGGCCGCCGCCGCGGTGTGGGGCCTGGTGCGCGCCGCGCAGGCCGAACACCCGGGCCGGATGTGCGTGATCGACACCGACGACCGGTCGGCCGAGGCCCTGCCCGCCGCGCTGGCCACGGAGGAACCCCAGCTCGCGCTGCGTGACGGAACCGCGTGGGTGCCACGCCTGGTGCGGCCGCGCCCGGGTCTGGTGGCACCGGCAGCCGCCGCATGGCATCTGGACGTCACCGAACACGGCACGCTGGAGAACCTCGCCCTGGTGCCCCACCCCCGGGCGGAGGCGCCGCTGGAGGCGGGCCAGGTGCGGATCGCCGTACGGGCCGCCGGGCAGAACTTCCGCGATGTGCTGATCGCCCTCGGCATGTACGAGGCGGAGATCGGCACCGAGGGCGCCGGCGTGGTGACCGAGGTCGGCCCGGGTGTGACGGACCTCGCCGTGGGCGACCGCGTGATGGGCATGCTGCCCGGCTCGTTCGGGCCGCTGGTGGTGGCGGACCGGCGGACGGTCGTACGGATGCCGCGCGGCTGGTCGTTCACGGCGGCGGCCGGGGTGCCGGTGGCCTATCTCACCGCGCTGTACGCGCTGCGGGACCTGGGCCACCTCCAGCCGGGTGAGACGGTGCTGGTGCACGCCGCCGCCGGTGGCGTCGGCATGGCCGCCGTACACCTCGCCCACCACTTCGGCGCCACCGTCCTGGCCACCGCCCACCCCGCCAAACACCCCACGCTCGCACGGCTCGGGGTGCCCGGGGAGCGGCGTGCCTCCAGCCGCGACCTCGCCTACGCCCACGCCTTCCCCGCCGCCGACATCGTCCTCAACTCCCTCACCGGCGAACACATCGACGCATCCCTGGGGCTGCTCAACCCCGGTGGCCGGTTCATCGAGATGGGGCGCACCGACATCCGGGACGCGGACGAGGTGAGCGCCGCCCACCCGGACCGTACCTATCGCGCGTTCGACCTCGGCGCGGACGCGGGGCCCGACCGCGTCCAGGAGCTGCTGGTCGAGCTGGTGGACCTGTTCGAGCGGGGACTGATCCCCCCGCTGCCCACCCGGCCGTGGGACATCACCCGCGCCCCCGACGCGTTCCGCTGGATGAGCCAGGGCCGCCACACCGGCAAGATCGTGCTCACCCTGCCCCGCGCCCTCGACCCCGAGGGCACCGTCCTGGTCACCGGCGGCACCGGCACCCTCGGCTCCGCCGTCGCCCGCCACCTCGTCACCCACCACGGCGTACGCCACCTGGTCCTCGCAAGCCGCCAGGGGCCGAACGCCCGCGGCGCGGCCGACCTCCACGACGAGCTGACCGCACTCGGCGCGCGGGTACGGGTCGCCGCCTGCGACATCGCCGACCGCGAGCGACTCGCGGCCCTCCTCGCCGACATCCCTGCCGACCGCCCCCTCACCGGGATCGTGCACACCGCCGGGACCCTCGCCGACGGCACCCTCACCACCCTCGACCCCGACCGCATCGACACCGTCTTCCGCCCCAAAGTCGACGCGGTCGCCCATCTCCACGACCTCACGCGCGACCACGACCTGGCCCTCTTCGCCGTGTACTCCTCCGCCGCCGGAATCCTCGGCAACGCGGGCCAGGCCAACTACGCCGCCGCCAACACCTTCCTCGACGCCTTCGTGCAGCAGCGGCGCGCGGCGGGGCTGGCCGGGCTCTCACTGGCCTGGGGCCTGTGGGCGGAGACCAGCGACCTGTCGGCGGCGCTGGTCACGGCGAACAGGGATCGCGCCAAGCACGGTGTCGTCCGCCCGATGAGCACCGAACACGCCCTGAGCCTCTTCGACAGCGCCCTCGGCCTGGGACTGTCCCTGGTGGTACCGGCGAAGTTGGACACCGCGAGGCTGGATCCTGGCGCGCTGCGCGACGAGCCCGCTCCGGGTGACCTGTCGCCGCTGCTGACCGGCCTCGTCCGGCCGACCCGGCGCACCCTGCGGTCCATGGCGGGCGCATCGGCCGAGGGAGGTCTCACGGCCCGGCTGGCGGCGCTGTCCGAGGCCGACCAGCATCGGCTGCTGCTGGACCTGGTACGGGACCACACGGCAACCGTGCTCGGCCACACCGGGAAGGACGCCGTGGACGCCAGGCGCGCGTTCAGCGAGATCGGGGTGGACTCGCTCATCGCGGTGGAACTGCGCAACCGGCTCTCCGGCGCGACCGGGCTGCGCCTGCCCGCGACGGTCGTGTTCGACTACGCGACACCGGAGGCGATGGCCACGCATCTGCGGTCCGTGGTGGCCGGGGACCCGGCCTCGCCGTCGACGTCCGCGGTGGCACCCGTTTCCGCGGGGGCCCCGGCGGACGACCCGGTGGCCATCGTGTCGATGAACTGCCGGCTGCCCGGCGAGGTCACCGGCCCGGAGGACCTGTGGGACCTGGTGTTCCGGGGCCGGGACGCGATCGGCCCGTTCCCCACGGACCGCGGCTGGGACCTGGAGACGCTCTTCGACCTCGACCCGGACGCCGTGGGCACGTCCTACGTTCGCGAGGGCGGTTTCCTCACCGGCGCCGGCGACTTCGACGCCGAGTTCTTCGGCATCTCACCACGTGAGGCGCTGGCGATGGATCCGCAGCAGCGGCTGCTCGCCGAGACCTCGTGGGAGCTGTTCGATCGGGCGGGCATCGACCCGATGTCCGTGCGCGGACAGGCCATCGGGGTGTTCGCCGGGGTCATCGACCAGGGGTACATCGGCCACTCCGAGGTGTCCCCGCCGGAGTTGGAGGGATACCTGATGACCGGCAGCACCACGAGTGTGGCCTCCGGTCGCGTGGCCTATCTGCTGGGCCTGGAAGGTCCCGCGGTGACGGTGGACACGGCGTGCTCGTCGTCGCTGGTGGCACTGCACCTGGCCGTACAGGCGCTGCGGGCGGGCGAATGCTCGATGGCGCTCGCCGGTGGTGTGACGGTGATCGCCAAGCCCAGCGGTTTCATCAGCTTCTCGCGCCAGCGCGGTCTCGCCCCCGACGGCCGCAGCAAGTCGTTCAGCGAGGGCGCCGACGGCACCACCTTCAGCGAGGGGGTCGGGCTGGTGCTGCTGGAACGGCTCTCCGACGCCCGCCGCAACGGCCACGAGGTGCTGGCCGTGATCCGGGGCACGGCGGTCAACCAGGACGGGGCCAGCAACGGCCTCACCGCACCCAACGGCCCGTCGCAGCAGCGGGTGATCCGCCAGGCGCTGGCGAACGCCGGGCTGTCGGTGGCCGACGTGGACGCGGTCGAGGCCCACGGCACCGGCACCGCCCTCGGCGACCCGATCGAGGCCCAGGCGCTCCTGGCCACCTACGGACGGAACCGTCCGGGGGACGAGCCGCTCTGGCTCGGATCACTGAAGTCCAACATCGGTCACACCCAGGCCGCGGCGGGCATCGCGGGCCTCATCAAGATGGTGCTGGCGATGCGGCACGGCACGCTTCCGCGGTCCCTGCACGCCGAGGAGCCCACGACCAAGGTGGACTGGGCTTCGGGTGCGGTGTCGCTGCTGACCGAGGCGCGGGCATGGCCGGAGACGGGACGCCCGCGCCGGGCGGGGATCTCCTCCTTCGGGATCAGTGGCACGAACGCGCATGTGATCCTGGAACAGGCGCCGGAAGGTGCCGTGCGCGAAGCGGAGACGGACGGCACGGGTGCTCCTGGGCTGGTGGCCACCGGTGGGGTGGTGCCATGGATCCTGTCCGGCAAGACCCCGGCCGCACTGCGAGCCCAGGCCGAACGGCTCGTCAGCCACCTTCAAACGGAAGACGCCCCGAACGCGGTGGACGTCGGCTGGTCACTGGCCACCACCCGCACCGCCCTGGAACACCGCGCGGTCATCCTCACCACCGACACCGAAAGCGGCATAGCCACCGCCCGCGCCCTCGCCCAAGGCCAACCCGACCCCCACCTGATCACCGGACAGACCGGAACCGACGGCAAAACCGTGTTCGTCTTCCCCGGCCAGGGCGCCCAATGGGCAGGCATGGGAGCCCAGCTCCTGGACACCTCACCCGTCTTCGCCGAACACCTCCACGCATGCGCCCAAGCCCTTGAGCCGTACATCGACTGGTCGCTGATCGACGTCATCACCGGCGCACCCCACGCGCCCACACTCGAGCGCGTCGATGTCGTCCAGCCCGCCACCTTCGCCGTCGTCGTCTCCCTCGCCGCCCTCTGGCAATCCATCGGCATCCACCCCGACGCCGTCATCGGCCACTCCCAAGGCGAAATCGCCGCCGCCCACATCGCCGGACACCTCACCCTGCCCACCGCAGCCAAAATCGTCACCCTCCGCAGCCAGACCATCGCCCACCACCTCGCCGGACACGGCGGCATGATGTCCGTCCTGGCCGCACGACACCAGGTCGACGAAGCGCTCACCCCCTGGCAGGGCAAACTCTGGATCGCCGCCCACAACAGCCCCAACGCCACCGTCATCGCGGGCGACACCGACGCCCTCCACCAACTCCACACCCACTACACCAACCAAGGCACCAGGGCCCGCATCATCCCCGTCGACTACGCCTCCCACACCGGACACGTCGACACCATCAAAAACCAGCTCCACCACGCACTCGACGGCGTCACCACCCAACCAGGCACCATCCCCTGGCTCTCCACCGTCACCGGCCAATGGATCGACCCCGACACCACCCTCAACAGCGACTACTGGTACCGCAACCTCCGCCACACCGTCCAGTTCGAACACACCATCCGCACCCTCGCCGACCACGGCCACCGCACCTTCATCGAAATCAGCCCCCACCCCGTCCTCACCACCGCCATCCAAGAAACCCTCGAAACCACCAACACCCCCCACACCACCATCACCGGCACCCTCCGCCGCGACGACGACACCCCCACCCGCTTCCTCACCCACCTCGCCGAACTGTCCACCAGGGGAACACCAATGGACTGGCCCACCGCGTACACCGGATCACAACCCACCCCCATCCCGCTTCCCACCTACCCCTTCGAACACGAGACGTTCTGGCTGGACCGCGGCGGTCCGGGCGACGTCCGTGCCGTGGGGCTGGAGGACACCGGCCATCCGCTGGTCGGGGCCGTGGTGAGCGTGCCCGACACCGGAGGTGTGCTGCTCACCGGGCGTCTCTCCCTGCGCACCCACCCCTGGCTGGCCGACCACGCCGTGTCCGGCACCGTCCTGCTCCCCGGTACGGCCATGGTCGAGCTGGCGGTGCGCGCCGGGGACGAGGCGGACACCCCCGTGCTGGAGGAGCTGGTGATCAGCCGGCCGATGACGGTGCCGGACGAGGGCACCCTGCACGTCCAGGTGCTCGTCGGCGGCGAGGACCGCGGGCGCCGCAAGGTGGGGGTCTACTCCCGTCCGGAAGGCACGCGGCAGTGGACCGAGCACGCCACGGGCACCCTGACCGGCACGGCCGCCGGCGCGCTGGTCTCAGGGGCCACCGCCCCGCCGCCCGAGGCCGCGCGGCCGTGGCCGCCCGAGGGCTCGGAGCCGGTCGCCCTCGAGGGGTTCTACGAGCACCTGGCCGAGGTCGGGTACGAGTACGGCCCGGCGTTCCGGGGCCTGAGGGCGGTATGGAGGCGGGACGACGAGGTGTTCGCCGAGGTGTCCGTGCCGGAGGAGCAGACCGGGGTCGCCGGGCGGTTCGGCATCCACCCGGCGTTGCTGGACGCCACCCTGCACGCCGGGAACTTCTGCTTCCAGTCCGAGGGTGAGCGGCCCACGATGCTGCCGTTCGCGTGGACCGATGTGCGGCTCCACGCCGTGGGCGCCACCGTCGTGCGGGTGCGGGCGACGGTGTCCGACGGGGACGGGCTGTGTGTGCGGATCACCGATCCGCAGGGCGTGCCGGTGGCCACCATCGGCTCCCTACAGCTCCGTGAGACCACACCGGACCAGTTGCGCGCGCTGTCCGCCGCGTCGGGCGGAAACGCCCTGTGGGCGGTCGCCTGGGCCGAGTGCGGGCTCGGCGCCGCGGAAGCACGGTGGGCCACGCTCGGGGAGACCCGGCTCCCGGATCCCCCGCCGAACTGTGCCGATGTCTCCGAACTCGTGGAGGCCGGGGAGCGGCCCGCCGTGCTCGTCGCCGACGTGTCCGCCTGGGTCCCGGAGCACACCGGGCCCATCGACCGTACGCACGCGCTCTGTGACCGTGTCCTGGATCTGCTGCGGCAGTGGGTGGACCGGCCCGAACTGGCGGACACCCGCCTGGTCGTCCTCACCCACGGTGCCATGGCCGTCCATGACACCGCCGAGGTCACCGACCCGGCCGCGGCCGCGGTCTGGGGCCTGGTCCGCTCTGCCCAGTCCGAGCACCCGGGCCGTATCCAGCTCATCGACATCGACGACCACTCCCACCAGGCGCTGCCCAAGGCGCTCGGCACCACCGAGGCCCAACTCGCCCTCCGCGACGCCACCGCCTATATCCTGTCTCTGATACACATCTCCGAGCCCACGAGACACTC
>NZ_JAEEAP010000425.1 GCF_016103465.1 Streptomyces sabulosicollis | reverse complement strand
GGGCGCACGGGATCGGGGAGGTCCCGGCGATCCGCGGGGATCGAGCCCCGGGGGAATGTGGGGAGTGACGGAGACCCTAGGTGTCGCCGAAGCGTCCGGGAAGTGTACGTTTCCTCCACTCCCGACCCCCGGGATGTACGAACCGTCCCCACGCGAGGCCCGCCGTGAAGAACGACCGCGTCCCCCCGACGGCCCCCGTCCCGCTCTCCGCCCTCCTTCGCCACCCGGCCCTGGGGCTGCGGCAGGTCGCGGGCCGGAGCGAGACGGACACGCCCGTGTACTTCGTCCACACCAGCGAGATGGAGGACCCCGTCCCCTATCTGCTGGGCGGCGAGCTGCTGCTCAGCGCGGGGGTGCACTGCCCGGAGGCGGCGGGCGCCGGCACCTACTGGGACCGCTATGTGGCCCGTACGGTCCAGGCGGGCGCGGCGGCGCTCGGCTTCGGCATCGCGCCGGTGCACGACACGGTGCCCCGCGCGCTGGTCGAGGCGTGCGACCGGCACGGGCTACCGCTGGTGGAGGTGCCGCGGCAGACGACCTTCACGGCCGTGGCGAGCGCCGTCTGGGACGCGATGGCCGAGCGCCGCCACCATGAGCTGCGGAGCCTCACCGAGGCGCAGCAGTCACTGGCGACGGCCGCGGCACGCCCCCACCCCGTACCGGCCGTGCTGCGGCAGCTGAGCCAGCACCTCGGGGCGTGGACGGTGCTCTACGGGCCGGGCGGGCCTGGCGGCCCGGATGGCGCGGAGCTGGCGGCCGCGGGGCCGCGGCCGCCGCGCGAGGCCCGTCAGGCGCTCGGCGCGCTCGCGGCGCGGCTGCGCTCCGGCCCGTCCTCGGCGGCGGGCAGGGCGACCGGCGCGGCCGGTGAGGAGTTGCAGCTGACCGCGTACGGGCTGGGCGGCCCGGCGGGGCCTGAGGACCGGCTCGCACTCGGCGTCTGCGCACCCCGGCGGGACGGGGCGGACGGGGCGATCGTGGGGGTGGCCGTGGTGCTGCTGTCGCTGCTGACGGCGCGGCGGGTGGTCGGGGCCGAGGCCGAACGCACCTCGGCGCTGGTGCGGCTGCTGCTCGGCGCCGAACCGGCGCGGGTGGCGGGGCTGCTGAGCCGCCCGCCGGGGCAGCCGGGACAGCCGGGGACGACCCCGGGGACCCCGGACGGCGGCGGGCTGTGGACCGTGGTGCACGGGCGGCGGCGCGGCCGCGGCCGGGACGACGGGCTGCTGGCCACGGCGGCGCTCGCGGCCGGGCTCGGGACGCCGCTGGTCGACCTCGACGGGGACGCGCTGTGGGCCCTCTTCCCGGGCGAGGGGGAGGTGCGGGCGCAGCCCGGCTGGACCCTGGGCGTCGGGGCGCCCGTACCGGCCGCGGACCTGGCGCGCGGCGGCGCCGACGCCGCCCGAGCGCTGCGGCGGGCCGTCGCCGAACGGGTGCCGCTGGTGCGGCACGGCCCGGCGCGCGCCGACGGGATCGGCTCGCTGGTGGACCCGGCCGAGGCGGGGGCGCACGGCCGGGCCCTGCTCGCGCCCCTCGACGGCGCACCGGCGCTGCTGGAGACGCTGCGGGTGTGGCTGTCGCTGCACGGCAGCTGGGACCGTACGGCGGTGGCGCTGGAGGTCCACCGCAATACGGTGCGTCAGCGGATCGCCCGCGCCGGGGCCCTGCTGGATGTGGACCTGGGCGACGCGGACGTCCGCATGGAGCTGTGGTTCGCCCTCAAGTGGGCGTGAGAACGGGGTCTTTGCGCCCCACGCCGGGACGGGGGCTTCTGCCGCCCCGCGCCGCGCCGAGGGCTTGGGTCGCCCCGCGCTGGGACGGGGGCTTCCGCCGCCCCGCGCCGCTACGAGGGCTTGGGTCGCCCCGCGCCGCGAGGAGCGTGGGCTGCCCGGCGCCGCGTCGCCACGGGCGGCCGGTAGCGAGGCTCCCTGGTGCGGTCAGCGGCAACGCGGCGCATCGGCCCCCAGGGACCGCCCCTGGACGCAGTCCGGGGAGGCCCTGCTCGGCCGGTTCGGCAACCGCCGTCAGGGCCGTCCCCCAGCCGTGGCCGCCGGGCCGTCCCCCAGTCGTGGTCATGGCCCTGGCCGCCCAGCCGTGGCCATGGCCCTGGCCGCCCAGCCGTGGCCGGAGGCGGCCGTGCCGGCGGACGGGGGCGCGGGGCAGACCTCGTCCTGGTACGGCGCCCGGGTGCGGACCGACCTCAGAGCTTGGTCCACGCCTCCGTCAGCACCGTCCGCAGCACCTGCTCGATCTCGTCGAACAGCGGCTGATCGGCGATCAGCGGCGGGGCCAGCTGGACGACCGGGTCGCCGCGGTCGTCGGCGCGGCAGTACAGGCCGTTCTCGAACAGCGCCTTGGAGAGGAAGCCGTAGAGGATCCGCTCGGTCTCCTCCTCGTCGAAGGACTCCTTGGTGGCCTTGTCCTTCACCAGCTCGATGCCGTAGAAGAAACCATTCCCCCGGACATCGCCGACGATCGGCAGATCGTGCAGCCGGTCCAGCGTGGAGCGGAACGCGGCCTCGTTGTCCAGCACGTGCTGGTTGAGCCCCTCGCGCTCGAAGATGTCGAAGTTGGCCAGGGCCACCGCGGCCGAGACCGGATGGCCGCCGAAGGTGTAGCCGTGCAGGAAGGTGTTGTCGCCCTCGTAGAAGGGCTCGGCGAGGCGGTCGGAGACGATGCACGCGCCGATCGGGGAATAGCCGGAGGTCATCCCCTTGGCGCAGGTGATCATGTCCGGGACGTAGCCGAACTTGTCGCAGGCGAACATCGTGCCCAGCCGCCCGAAGGCGCAGATGACCTCGTCCGAGACGAGCAGCACGTCATGGCGGTCGCAGATCTCGCGGACCCGCTGGAAGTACCCGGGCGGCGGCGGGAAGCAGCCGCCCGCGTTCTGCACCGGCTCCAGGAAGACCGCGGCCACGGTGTCCGGGCCCTCGAAGAGGATCTGCTGCTCGATCTGGTCGGCGGCCCAGCGGCCGAACGCCTCGGGGTCGTCGCCGAAGATCGGGGCGCGGTAGATGTTGGTGTTGGGCACCTTGTGGGCGCCGGGGACCAGCGGTTCGAAGGGGGCCTTGAGCCCCGGCAGGCCGGTGATCGACAGGGCGCCCTGCGGGGTCCCGTGGTAGGCCACGGCCCGGGATATGACCTTGTGCTTGGTGGGCTTGCCGGTGAGCTTGAAGTACTGCTTGGCCAGTTTCCAGGCGGTCTCGACGGCCTCGCCGCCGCCGGTGGTGAAGAAGACCTTGTTCAGGTCGCCGGGCGCGTAGTGTGCGAGCCGCTCGGCGAGTTCGACGGCCTTGGGGTGGGCGTAGCTCCACACCGGGAAGAAGGCGAGCTCCTGGGCCTGCTTGTAGGCCGTCTCCGCCAGCTCGACCCGGCCGTGGCCCGCGTTGACCACGAACAGGCCGGCCAGGCCGTCGATGTACCGCTTGCCCTTGTCGTCGTAGATGTACGTGCCCTCACCGCGCACGATCGTCGGCACGGGGGAGTTCTCGTACGACGACATGCGGGTGAAGTGCATCCACAGGTGGTCGTACGCCGTCTTGGAGAGGTCGGCGCTCATTGCTATCTCGTTCCCCAGGTATAGGTCTGCTTCCGGAGCTTGAGGTAGACGAAGCTCTCGGTGGAGCGCACACCGGGCAGCGTGCGGATCCGCTTGTTGATCATTTCGAGGAGGTGGTCGTCGTCCTCGCAGACGATCTCGATCAGGAGATCGAAGGAGCCCGCGGTGACGACCACGTACTCGACCTCGTCCATGGCGGTCAGCGCGTCCGCGACCGGGTCGAGATCGCCCTCGACGTTGATGCCGACCATGGCCTGCCGCCGGAACCCCACGGTGAGAGGATCGGTGACGGCGACGATCTGCATCACGCCCTGGTCGAGCAGCTTCTGCACGCGCTGCCGTACGGCGGCCTCGGAGAGCCCGACGGCCTTTCCGATGGCGGCGTACGGCCGGCGACCGTCCTCCTGGAGCTGCTCGATGATCGCCAGGGACACGGAGTCGAGGGTCGGCGTGCCGTTCTTGTCAGGTGTGGCCACGACCCTCACTGTGCACGAGCCTCGCCCGTGTCGCAACCCTTCTTCGATGAAATTCGTCGTCCAGGGGCCCAGAAAACACTGATTCCGTTGTTCTGGTGTGGCGGGTATGTTGAAAGCGCAGCACCGGCGACTACTGTGGGTGTCTCACCCATCGGACAGCTGACAGGAGGGGTGGCACGTGACCACCGAACTGCGTCGTCTGCGCAACTACATCGACGGAGAGTTCCGGGACGCCGCGGACGGGCGGACCACGGAGGTGGTCAACCCGGCCACGGGCGAGCCCTACGCGACCGCGCCGCTGTCGGGCGCCGCGGACGTGGATGCCGCGATGGCCGCCGCCGAGGCCGCCTTCCCGGCCTGGCGCGACCTGGTGCCCGGCGAGCGGCAGAAGGCCCTGCTCAAGATCGCCGACGCCTTCGAGGCGAGGGCGGAGGAGCTGATCGCCACCGAGTCCGAGAACACCGGCAAGCCGCTCGGTCTCACGCGGGACGAGGAGATCCCGCCGATGATCGACCAGATCCGCTTCTTCGCGGGCGCGGCCCGGATGCTGGAGGGCCGCTCGGCCGGTGAGTACATGGAGGGGCTCACCTCGATCATCCGGCGGGAGCCGGTCGGGGTGTGCGCCCAGGTCGCACCGTGGAACTACCCGATGATGATGGCCGTATGGAAGTTCGCCCCGGCGCTGGCGGCGGGCAATACGGTCGTCATCAAGCCCTCGGACACCACGCCCGCCTCCACCGTGCTGATCGCCGAGATCATCGGCGGGGTGCTGGCGGAGCTGGGCCACCCGCAGGGCGTCTTCAACGTGATCTGCGGTGACCGCGAGACCGGCCGGCTGATGGTCGAGCACTCCGTGCCCGCCATGGCGTCCATCACCGGCTCGGTGCGGGCCGGCAAGCAGGTCGCCGAGAGCGCCTCGAAGGACATCAAGCGGGTGCACCTGGAGCTCGGCGGCAAGGCCCCCGTCGTGGTCTTCGAGGACACCGACATTCCCAAGGCGGTCGAGGACATCTCGGTCGCGGGCTTCTTCAACGCGGGCCAGGACTGTACGGCCGCCACCCGGGTGCTGGTCCACGAGTCGATCCACGACGAGTTCGTGAGCGCCCTCGCCAAGGCCGCCGCCGAGACCAAGACCGGCGCGCCCGACGACGAGGACGTGCTGTACGGCCCGTTGAACAACGCCAACCAGCTGGCCCAGGTGACCGGCTTCATCGACCGGCTCCCCGCGCACGCCAAGGTCGAGGCGGGCGGCCACCGCGTCGGCGACAAGGGCTTCTTCTACGCGCCCACCGTGGTCTCCGGGCTCAAGCAGGACGACGAGATCATCCAGAACGAGGTCTTCGGCCCGGTCATCACCGTGCAGTCCTTCTCGGACGAGGAGCAGGCGGTCTCCTACGCCAACGGCGTGGAATACGCCCTCGCCTCCTCGGTGTGGACGAAGGACCACGCCCGCGCGATGCGGATGTCCAAGGCGCTGGACTTCGGCTGCGTCTGGATCAACACCCACATCCCGCTGGTCGCCGAGATGCCGCACGGCGGCTTCAAGAAGTCCGGCTACGGCAAGGACCTGTCCGCGTACGGCTTCGAGGACTACACCCGCATCAAGCACGTCATGACGTCCCTGGGCTGATACGGGGCCGACCCTCGCGCCGGGCGGGCTGGCCCCCGTGCCGGGCGGGTGCTTCCCGTGTGGCGCGGGCTGGCCCTCGTGCCGGGCGGGCTGGCCCCGTGCGGGGTGGGTGCTTCCCGTGTGGCGCGGGCTGATTCCCGCGCCGGGCTTGTCACTTGGTCATGGCAGGGTCACCTGTCATGACCAAGGGGGGACATCCGGACCAGGGCCGCCAGGGCGCCGACCCGGTTGGTGGTGATCGCGTCGACGCCCGCCCGCAGCAGTCGGGACATCGACCGGCGGGTGTCGGCGGTCCAGGCGGAGACCAGCAGCCCGTCGGCGTGATGGCGGGCGACCAGCTCGTGGGAGACCAGCCCGAAGCGGTAGTTGAGCCATCGCGGGCGCAGCGCGGCCAGCAGCGCCGGACGCGGCGGGGCGAGCGTGGTCCAGGTCAGCGCGATCTCGGCGTCCGGGTCCGCGCGGCGCACGGCGTGCAGGGCCGCCAGGGCGCCGCAGTAGTACACCCGGTCGCCCGCCCCGCTCTCCCGCACCTGGGCGACGGTGGCGGGCGCGGCCGCCGCGTCCGGAAGGTCGATCAGCAGCCGGGTGGAGCCGGTGTGGGCGAGGGCCTCGCGCAGGGTCGGCACGCCACCGTCGGTCAGCTGCCGCACCTCGTCGGCGGTCAGCCCGGACAGCGGCCGGTCCTGGCCCCACAGGCGCTTCAGCGTGGCGTCGTGGAGCAGCACCGGCACGCCGTCCCGGGTCAGCCGTACGTCGATCTCGACCGCGCCCGCCCCCGCGCGCACCGCGGAGCCGATCGAGGGGAGGGTGTTCTCGCGGCACACATACGGGTCGCCGCGGTGGCCGACCGGGACGCATCCCGCCCCCGCCGGTCTCATCGGCCCGCGACCGCCGTGTAGGCGTCGATCTCCGCCGCGAGCCGCGCCTTGCCCTCGGCGTCCAGGAAGGACGCCTCGACCGCGTTCTTGGCGAGGGCCGCGACGCCCACCGCGTCCAGATCCAGCAACTGGGCCGCGACCTGGTACTCGGTGTTGAGGTCGGTGCCGAACATCGGCGGGTCGTCGCTGTTGATCGTGACGAACACCCCGGCCTCCACCATCCGCTTCAGGGGGTGCTCACCGAGTGTGGCGACGGCGCGCGTGGCGATGTTGGAGGTCGGGCAGACCTCCAGCGGAATGCGGTGCTCCGCGAGATGGGCGAGCAGTTTCGGGTCCTGGACGGCGCTGGTGCCATGGCCGATGCGCTCCGCCCGCAGCTCGATGAGGGCGTCCCAGATCGTCTGCGGCCCGGTGGTCTCGCCCGCGTGCGGCACGCTGCGCAGCCCGGCGGCGATGGCCCGGTCGAAGTACGGCTTGAACTGGGGGCGCGGCACCCCTATCTCGGGGCCGCCGAGGCCGAAGCCGACCAGCCCCTCGGGGTGCAGCTCACAGGCGATCCGGGTGGTTTCCTCCGCGGCCTCGAGACCGGCCTCGCCGGGGATGTCGAAGCACCAGCGCAGCACCGTGCCGAACTCCGACTCGGCGGCCTTACGGGCGTCCTCGATCGCCTCGACGAAGGCGGTGTCCGGGATGCCGCGCCGGGTCGAGCTGTAGGGGGTGACGGTCAGCTCGGCGTAGCGGATGTTCTGCCGGGCCATGTCGCGGGCGACCTCGAAGGTCAGCAGCCGGACGTCCTCGGCGTCGCGGATCAGGTCCACCACGGAGAGATAGATCTCGATGAAATGCGCGAAGTCCCGGAAGACGAAGTACTCGGCGAGGGCCTCGGGATCGGTGGGCACCTTGGAGTCGGGGTGGCGGGCGGCCAGCTCGGCCACGATGCGCGGGGAGGCGGACCCCACGTGGTGCACATGGAGCTCCGCCTTGGGCAGCCCGGCGATGAAGGTGGTCAGATCGGTCAACAAAACCTCCGGGAGACGCCCGCCGACGGCGGGTTCCGGTCATCGTATTGTGTGGCGGCGACGGGCTCGCCACAGGCCGTAGCATGGGCGGACGTCTTCGTGGGGAGCTCCATGGCCGACCAGCACGACCCGTCCGAGCCGCAGGATGAGCCGCGGCGATCGGGGCTGCCGAGGCAGCCCGAGCCGCGCGACCGCGACCCCTGGGCCCCACCGGCGCAGCGGGTCGTGATGGACGAGGCGGCGACGGACGAGGGCGCGGCGGACCCGAGCCCGGCGAACGAGGCGGCGGACAGAGCGGTGGGCGTGGGCGAGCGGGACACATCCGCTCCCCGGCCCCCGGCGGCTC
>NZ_JAEEAP010000424.1 GCF_016103465.1 Streptomyces sabulosicollis | reverse complement strand
GGGCGGGGCGGCCGGACGGCCCACGACCGGACGGCGGCCGGGGCGGCGCGTCCCGCTGAGCGGACCCCGCCCGGTGCGCGGACCGCGGGGCGCGGTCTAGCGTGCGCGGCGTCCGCCCCCTCACCGAACAGGGCCCCGAGCCCGTGGATACGGAGCGAAACGTGAGCCACCCGACGTCAGAGTCCCTGGTACTGGAGGAGTTCGGCACCCTGCCGCGGCTCGTGGAGCGGCCGGTACCCGAGCCACGCCCCGGCCACACCCTGGTGCGGATGAAGGCAGCCGCCGTCAGCCACCTCGATCTGAACGTCGTCGACGGCAGGTTCGGCATCCTCCCCGACCTGCCGTCGGTGCCGGGGACGGAGGGCAGTGGCATCGTCGTCGCCTCCGACACCCACCCCGAGGGGAGCCTCGTCCGCCTGCGCGGCAAGGCCCTCGGACTGCGCCGCGACGGCACCTGGGGCGGCCACGCGTTGGTGCCTGACGCCGCCGTGGAGACCGTGCCCGACGGTACGGACCCCGCCCTGGCCTGCTGCTACTTCTCCCCGGCGGGGACGGCGTGGGCCTCGGTACACACCGTGGCGGGCGTCCGGCCCGGAGAGCGGGTCCTGGTGACCGGGGCGGCCGGTGCGGTGGGGGCGCTCACCGTACAGGTCGCGGCCCGCGCCGGGGCCGAGGTGATCGGCGTGGTGGGCCGGGCCGGGAAACTGCCGCACGTCCCGGCCCCCGCCAAGGCGCTGCTCGCCGCCGACCTGTCCGACGACGCGATCGGCGGCCCGGTGGACGTCGTCGTCGACACCGTGGGCGGGCCGGTGCTGCGCGACTGTCTGCCGCTGGTGCGCCCCCGCGGCCGGGTCGCCCTCGTCGGCTACACCGCGGGCCGTGAGTTCACCGTGGACCTGGCCGACTTCCTCCTCGCCGATGTGTCGCTGCTGCCGGTGAACCTGATGTCCCGGGGGGAGGAGGTGGCCGCCGACACCCAGCGGCTGCTCGGCGACCTCAGCTCCGGCGAGCTGACCCTGCCGGTCGAACGCCACCACATCGGCGGCCTGGCGGAGGCCGTGGCACGCCTGCGGTCCGGGGAGGCGGTCGGCAAGGTGGTCCTCGACCTCGGCTGAACGGTCCCGCGCCCGGGCGGGGCCGCCGGGCGCGGCCGATTGCCCCAGCCGGGGCCGCCGGGTGGGGCGAACGGCCCAGCGGGACCGCCGGGCGCGGCCGTTCGCCCCAGCAGGGACCCCCGGGCGGGGCCGTTCGCCCCAGCGGGGCCGCCGGGGCAGGGCCGTTCACCCCAGCAGGACCACGGCCGTGCCCCGGCAGCACACCATCTCGCCCCGCCCACCGTGCTCGACCAGATCCAGGGTGATCCGCCCCGTCACCGGATCGACGGCGCCGACCGTGCCGCTCACCACGAGCGGCTCCCCGGCAAGGGCGGGGGCCCGGTTCTGCCATCCGAGCTCCAGGACCCGTCCGCCCGGGCCCGCGAACCCCATGGCGGCACGGTGCAGCAGACAGCCGTGCAACTGCGCCATGACGACCGGGCCGTCCAGCCCCTCGGACCGCGCGAACCCGCTGTCGTAGTGAATCCGATGGGCATTGCGGGTGACCGCCCCGAACCGCAGCAGCGTGACGGCGTCCGGGGTGAACTCCACCGGCGGTACGGGCTGCCCCGTGTGCACCTTCATCGGACGATGAACCTCTCCCGCACCCGGGCGAGCGTGCCCCGCTCCGCCGTGTACGTCTTCTCGACGGTCAGCAGCAGGAACGGGGAGCCGCCGCCCTTGCGCGCGACGTCCGTGAGGACCCGGCGGACCCCGATCCGGTCGCCCGCCCGCACCTCGCCGGTGAACCGGACCTCCTGGCCGCCCGCCATGAGCCGTACGTCCAGGCCGTCGGTGCCCGGGACCTCGTCGCGGTACATCCCGTCCGGCCGGAACTCGCCCTGGTCGGCGCCGCCCGCGCCACGCAGCAGACTCACCAGGTACAGCGGATGGACGGTGAACCCCGGGTGGCCGGGGTCGGTCAGCCGGGGGCTGGTCTCTCCGGCCGCGCGCGCGAACTCCGCCGCGTCCTCGGCCCGAACGACCCCCAGGTCCCGGTGTTCCGGACGGCCGATCACCGCCCTGGCCCGTTGCTCGGCCACTTCCCACGCGGACATGTGCTGCCTTTCTGCGGACGCGGATCACTTTCCGCGGACGCGCATCCTCGGGGACACGATGAGCCGGGAGGCTAGCCACCGCCCGGAGGCCCTCTCCACGGGACCGGCCCGCTCAGCGGACCGGTCCGCTTGGGCGGAGATCACCGACCGCACACCATCGGGACATGGACCTCATGACCATCCAGAAGCCGCCGGAGGGCGCCCACGCGGAAGCGGACGGCGTCACGTACCACTACATCGAACTGGGCACGACGGGCAGGCCGACGGTCTTCCTCCACGGCGGCGGCCCCGGGTGCACGGGCTGGTCCGACTTCGGGCAGGTGGCACCGCTGTTCGCCGCGGACCGCCACTGCTACCTGGTGGACATCCTGCAGTACGGCAAGTCCGCCAAGCCCGTCATCGAAGGCCCCATGTGGGACTACCACGCCGCCAAGACGGTCGCCCTGCTCGACACCCTGGGCATCGACCGCGCCGACTTCGTGTGCAACTCATGGGGCGGGACGATCGCGCTGAACCTGGCCGCGAAGTACCCCGAGCGGGTCCGGTCGCTGACCATCACCGGCAGCATGCCCGTGTTCCACGGCCCGCTGGCCCCGCTGCCGGAAGGCGGCAGGCGCGGCCGCAACGCCCGCGACGTCTACTACGGCGGCACCGGCCCCTCCTGGGAGAAGATGCGACAGCTGATCGCCCGCCTGGAGTGGTACGACCCCGACGCCATCCCCGACGCCACCGTCACCCTGCGCCACGAGCAGAGCCTGGACCCGGAGGAGACCGCCCTCGCCGGAGCCTCCGACAACCCGCGCGGCGACTGGCAGGACCTCACCGCGGAGCTCGGCGCCATCCAGGCCCCCACCCTCTTCCTCTGGGGCATGTACGACGCGTTCCTCACCCCGGACTATCCGCTGATGCTCGCCCGCATGGTCCCCAAGGGCAATCTGCACATCATGCACCACGCCTCCCACCACCCCCAGGAGGAGCGGCCGCACGCCTACTACACCGCGGTCTCCGGCTTCCTGAACCAGCAGCACGACTGAGCATCCCGCGGAGGAGATGTGAGCAACCCGGCCGTTCGCGTCGTCGAACTGTCCAGCCCCTTCACCCGGTTCGCGGGCCGCCTCCTGGTCGGCCTCGGACACGAGGTCGTCCTGGTCGAGCCCGAGGAGGGCGATCCGGCACGGCGTGAACTGAACGGCGACGCGTTCGTCCACTGGCACGCCGGCAAGCGGTCGGTGACCCCCGCGTCCGCGGAGGAGCTGCGGCGCCTGGTGGAGGGAGCCGATGTCCTCCTCGACGGAACACCGGACGGCGCTCCGGATGCCGTCGCGGGACTCGACCACCTCGTCCACGTCCGCGTCACCCCCTTCGGGACCGTGGGACCGCGCAGCCACTGGCAGGGCACCGATCTGGTGGTCGCCGCACTCGGCGGCATGCTCGCGCAGGTCGGCGACCCGGACGGCCCGCCCCTGCGCCTGCCGGAGAACCAGGCGGAGCAACTCGCCGGTGTGCACGCCGCGATCGCCGCGCTGCTCGGGCTGCGGGCCCGGCGCACCGGGCCGGGCCAGCTCGCCGACGTGTCCGCCCAGGCGTGCGCGGCCGCCGCCCTGGAGGCGGGCGCCCTCGCCTATCTGCACGAGGACCGGGTGCCGGCGCGCCCCGGCCGGGTGCATCCGCTGGTGCCGCACGGGCTGTTCCGGGCCGCCGACGGCCATCTCGGCGGTGGCCTCGGCGGCAGCCCCCGCATGTGGGACGCGCTCCTCGGCTGGCTCCGCGAGGAGGGTGCCGAGGCCGACCTCGCCGAGCCGCGCTGGCAGGATCCGGTGGAGCGCAAGAAACACCAGGAGCATGTCTTCGCGGTGGTGCAGGAGTTCGCGGGCCGGTGGCCGAAGGCCGACTTCGCCGAGCTGGCCCAGGCCAGGAAGCTGCCGTGGGCGGCGGTCGATCTGTCGTCCGAGCTGCCGGGCAACCCGCAGCTCGCCGCCCGCGACTTCTTCCTCCGCGCCGGGGGCCGGACCGACCTGGGCTTCCCCTTCGCCTTCCCCGAAGGCCACCGGATCAAGGAGCTGGACGTCCCGGAACGGGGCGCGGACCGGGCGCTTCTGCGTGAGCGCCGCCCGGCCCCGCGGGTGCCCGCGCCGTCCGTGGCGCCCGCGGGGCCCGCCCTGCACGGCGTCCGCGTCCTGGATCTGACCTGGGTGCTCGCCGGGCCGTACTGCACCAAGGTGCTCGCCGACCACGGCGCCGACGTCATCAAGGTCGAGTCCCTGGGCCGCCCCGACCCCACCCGGTTCGCGCCCTTCATGCACCTCTCGCGCGGCCCGCACACCGATCCGAACACCAACGGCTACTTCAACGAGGTCAACCGCAACAAGCGCAGCCTGGCGCTCGACACCCGCACCGAGGACGGCGTCGCCGTGCTGCGCGACCTCATCGCCTCCTGCGACGTCCTGGTGGAGAACTTCAGCGCCACCGTGATGACCAAGCTCGGCCTGGGCTATGACACCCTCCGCGAGATCAACCCCCGGCTGGTGTACGTCAGCATGTCCGGCATGGGACACACCGGTCCGCGCAGCGGCTGGGTGTCGTACGCGGACACCGTGTCGGCCGCCTCAGGGCTCACCGGTCTGACCGGATGGGGTCCCAACGACGTGGTCGGGGTGATCTACGGCCACGGCGACATCGTCGCGGGGCTACAGGCCGCGCTCGCCACCGTCGCCGCCCTGGAGCACCGGGAGGAGACCGGGCGCGGACAGCACATCGACCTGTCCCAGCTCGAGGCGATCGCCGCCCACATGGGCACCAGCCTGCTCCACCCCACCGAGCCCGCCGGGAACACCGATCCGCGGTGGAGCCCGCAGGGGGTGTACCGCTGTCTGGGCGCCGACCGCTGGCTGGCCGTCAGCGTCCGCGACGACACCGAATGGGCCGGGCTGTGCACGGTGATCGGACGCCCCGACCTGGCCACCGACGACCGCACCCGCACGGCGACCGGCCGCGCACGCCACACCGAGCTGGTCGACGACGCCCTCGCCACCTGGACCAGGACCCTGCCGGCCGACGCGGCCGCCGAACTCCTCCAGGAGCAGGGTGTACCCGCGGGCCCGGTGCGGGACGGCCGCGACCTCGTGGAACACGATCCGCAGCTGCGGGCCAGGGGCTTCTACGTCCGGGCGGAACACCCGGTGGCCGGGGCGTTCCTGCACGAGGGGCCGCCCGTCCGGCTCACCCGCACCCCCGGTGGCGTCCGCGCGGCGGCCCCCGTGCTCGGCGCCGACACCGACGACGTGCTGCGCGAGGTCGCGGGCCTGCCGCCGGAGCGGATCCGCGCACTGCGCGAGCGCGAGGTGCTGCGGTGACCGGCCTGACGATTCCCGGGCTGCTGCAGGCCGCGGCCCGGAACCACGGGGACCGTACCTTCCTGCGGATCGGGACCACCGTCCGCACCTACCGCGAGACGCGGGAGGCCGCCGCCACCATGGCGGGGGCCCTCGCGGTCCGGGGCTGCCGCCCGGGCGAGCGCGTCGCGGCGATGACCGGCAACCGGATCGAACTCGTGGACCTGTTCCTCGGCGCCGCCTGGCTCGGCGCCGAGCTGGTCCCCCTGAACACGGGGCTGCGCGGTGGCGGGCTGCGACAGGCCCTGGACCAGGCCCGCCCCGCCCATCTGCTGGCGGAGGACGAGACGGCCGAGCGCGTGCGGGCGGCCGGGTACCGGGGGACGCTGTGGCGCGCCGGAGCGGACGGCACACCACGGCCGGGCGGCGGCCCGGCCTTCCCGGCGGCCCCCGTCCGCCCGCAGGACACCGCGTGCGTCCTGTTCACCTCCGGGACCACCGGCACCTCCCGCGGGGTGCGCTGCCCCCACGCCCAGTTCGTCTGGTGGGGGCGCAACGTGTCCGACGCGCTGCGCCTCACCGCGGACGACGTCCTGCACACGTGTCTCCCGCTGTTCCACACCAACGCGCTGAACGCGCTGGCACAGGCGATGACCGTGGGGGCGTCCATCACTCTCGCGCCCCGCTTCTCGGCCTCCCGGTACTGGGCCGAGGCGGCCGGGGCCGGGGCGACCGTGGTCTATCTGCTGGGCGCCATGGTGCCGATGCTGCTGGCCCAGCCCCCGGGCCCGCACGACCGCGCGCACCGGGCCGTACGCGGACTTTCCCCGGCGACACCGGCCCACGCCTGGGGGCCGTTCCGCGAGCGGTTCGGCGTCACGCTGGTCGACGGGTTCGGCTCCACCGAGACCAACCTCGTCATCGGCACGTCCCCCGAGGAACAGCGGCCCGGCTACATGGGCATACTGCGCGAGGGCTTCGGCGCCCGTGTCGTGGACGAACTGCTCACCCCCGTCCCCGACGGCACCCCGGGCGAGCTGCTCGTGCGCAGCCACCGGCCGTACGCCTTCGCCACCGGCTATCTGGGCGAGCCGGCGGAGCCGGTGGACGCGTGGCGGCACACGGGGGACCGGGTGGTCCGCGAACCCGACGGCTGGTTCCGGTTCGTGGACCGCATCAAGGACGTGATCCGCCGCCGCGGGGAGAACATCTCCTCCTGCGAGGTCGAGACGGTCGTGCGGGGCCACCCGGAGGTGGCCGACGCGGCCGTCTTCCCCGTACCGTCCGAACTGGCGGAGGACGAGGTGATGGCCGCCGTGGTGCCCCGCGCGGGCGGCACCCTCGACCTGGCCGCCCTGATCCGCCACTGCGAGCGCGAACTGCCCCCGTTCGCCGTCCCCCGCTACGTGGACATCCTGCGCGAACTGCCGCTCACCGAGACCGGCAAGGTGCGCAAGGCGGCGCTGCGGAGGCGGGGTGTCACCGGGGCGACGTGGGACCGGGGCGCCGCCGGTGCCGGTCCACCCACGCGGTGACGACGTCGGCGAACTCCCCGGGCAGCTGCTCGGGCGCCGGTACGTGGCCGCGGGACAGGATCGCGGTCTCGCAGCCGAGCGCCGCCTCGAACGTGTCCAGCGCGGGCAGCGAGTAGTGGTCCTCCGGCGCGCACACGGCGAGTACGGGGGCGGTGATGTGCGCGAGCCGCTCCTCCATCCGGTACCGGTACACCGCCTCGTGCCCCTCCTCCACCCGGTCCAGCACCGTCAGCGCGTCGATCACATAGCGGTGCAGCGCGGCCTCCTCACCCGCCCGGTAGAAGCCGCGGCGCCGGTTCCACACCTCCACCAGATGCGAGCCGTCCGGCTTCGGGTCGACGTGGTCGACGGGGGGACGCCCGGGAGCCGCCGCCCGCTTGGCCTCGTCCACGAAGGCCGTGGCCGAGAGCAGCAGACTGCTGACGCGGTCGCCCAGCCGGGCGGCCACCTCCACGGCCACCACCCCGCCCGTGTGATGGCCCACCAGGTGGAAGGCGTCCAGCGCGAGCGCGTCGGCCAGCGCCTCCACCCCGTCGGCGAACCGCTCGATCGAGTGCGGCCCCCCGGGTTTGGCCGAGGCTCCGAACCCCACGGTGTCCATGGCGACCGCCCGGTGCGCCCGGCCCACCAGCGGCAGCACATCGGCGTACTCGGTCCAGGAGCGTGGCGTCTGGTGCAGCAGCAGCACCGCCTCGCCGGATCCGCACTCCGCGTAGTGCAACTGCCCGAAGGGGCTGGGCGCGTAGCCCCGCCGCACCGTGTCCGCCATCGCTGTGCCCCGCCTTCCGGTTGACGCGAACCGCCCGCCCACTCTCGTCGCCACCGAGCGGGCGGGACCAGGGATACGGTCCGCTGTCCGGAACCCAGGTGGCCACGGCGTCGGGGG
>NZ_JAEEAP010000423.1 GCF_016103465.1 Streptomyces sabulosicollis | reverse complement strand
GCCCCGGCCGTCCCGGCCGCCCGAGCTGATCGTCCGCCCCGCCGTGATCGACGACGAGACGGCGCTGGCCGAGCTGGACCGCCGCACCTGGTCGCCCCTGCACGCCGTACAGCCGAAGCCGCGGCCGCCGTACGACCCCTTCTTCACCCTCCACAACCGCGTCGAGCACATCCTCGTGGCCGAACTCGCCGGGTCTCCCGTCGGCTACATACGGCTCGTGCCGCCGACCCCGCTCGCCTGCAACGCCCATGTCCGCCAGATCCAGGGGCTCGCGGTGGACGAGCGGGTGCGGGGGAGGGGCGTGGCGCGGGCGCTGCTCGGTGGCGCGTACGAGGAGGCACGGCGGCAGGGCGCGACCCGCATCACCCTGCGGGTGCTGGGTCACAACACCCCGGCACGGCGGCTGTACGCGTCGGAGGGGTTCGCGGTGGAGGGCGTGCTGCGGGGGGAGTTCCTGCTGGAGGGTGAGTACGTGGACGATGTGCTGATGGGGCGCCCGCTGGACCGCTGAGGCGCTGCCGAGCCGCGGCAAGGGCCGTCAGGCCCGGAAGCGCTCCCACAGCCGGGGGTACCGCTCCGCCAGCACCGCCTCGTTCTCGAAGTCCAGGGGCTCCCCGATCGGTTCCCGGGGCGCGGGGGAGAGCCCCAGCTCCGGCAGGGGCGCGCCGGTCAGCCGCTCGTACGCCTCGTCCGCCGCGTACCCCAGGTCCTCGCAGTCGCCGTCCACCCGCTCGTCGAAGTCCTCGAGCAGCTCGGCGAGCGCGTCCGGATCGTGCAGCGCGCCCTCGAAGACCTCCCGGCCCTGGCCGATCAGCCAGTAGCGGAACGCCTCGAAGGCGTCGTCGCTGACCCCGCCGAGCAGCACCCAGGCGGCGCCCCACACATCCCAGCGGTACGCCCGGTGGGACCGGGCCTCGAAGTGCCGGGCGAAGTCCAGCACCGCGTCGGGGTCGAGCTGTGACAGCCGCTCGACGAGCAGGTCGGACTGGTCCTCGGGGTCGCCGTCCGCGGCCTCCCGCGCGCTGTCCACCAGCCCCCAGAACTCCGTCTCGTCCATCATCACGGGACCAGGATCGGCCCTCCCGCGCACCCCCGCACGCGGAGCGGGCCGGATGCGGCCGCCTCGCAATACCGGACAGCGGATGTCGGGTTTCCCTGCGAAGGTCGACCCGTGGTCGGCCCGGGCCGACCACGTCATCCACCACGGCATCCGACACCGGATCCACACCGAACGGCATCCGACACCGGATCCACACCGAGAGGACGTATCGGACGTGAGCACACAGGGCGCACTGGCGGGCAGGGTCGCACTCGTCGCGGGGGCGACGCGCGGCGCGGGCCGGGCGATGGCCGTCGAGCTGGGGGCGGCCGGGGCCACCGTCTACGCGACGGGGCGCACCACCCGGGACCGGGTCAGCGAGGTGGGCCGGGCCACCGAGACCATCGAGGAGACGGCCGAGCTGATCACGGCCGCCGGCGGCACGGGCGTCGCGGTCCCGACCGACCACCTCGAGCCCGAGCGGGTCCGGGCGCTGGTGGAGCGGATCGACCGGGAGCAGGGCCGACTGGACGTCCTGGTCAACGACGTATGGGGCGGTGAGGCGCTGATCGAGTTCGGCAAGAAGACCTGGGAGACGAATCTGGCGGGCGGGCTGCGGATGCTCCGGCTCGGCGTTGAGACCCACCTGATCACCAGCTACTACGCGCTGCCGCTGCTGATCCGGAACCCGGGCGGGCTGGTGGTCGAGGTGACCGACGGGAGCGAGGAGTTCAACAAGACGTACCGGCTGAACCTCTTCTACGACCTCGCCAAGAACGCCCCGATCCGCACCGCCTTCGGGCTCGCGGAGGAGCTGAAGGAGTTCGACGCCACGGCGGTCAGCGTCTCACCGGGCTTTCTGCGCTCCGAGCAGATGCTGGACCACTTCGGGGTGACGGAGGAGAACTGGCGGGACGCGGTGGAGAAGGAGCCGCACTTCGCCATCGCCGAGTCGCCGCACTTCGTCGGGCGGGCGGTCGCCGCGCTCGCCGCCGACCCGGACCGGGCGCGGTGGAACGGCAAATCCGTCTTCAGCGGGGAGCTGGCCGAGGTCTACGGCTTCACCGATCTGGACGGCTCCCGGCCGGATGCCCTCGGCTACTTCCGGGACGTCGTCTTCGGCGGCAAGGAGGGCACGGCCGCCGACTACCGATAGGGCTGCCCGGCGGGCCCGGCGCGCATGTCTGACGGCCCATCGGCGACCTGGCCGTGCCCCTGGCCGCCGCGGGGTGGCGGATCGCCGCGACGGCACCAGGTACGCGACCGGCTACTGGGCCGAAGAGTCAGCCGCCCACCCGGTACGCCGTACCGGTACGGCTCACCGGTACAGCTCCGCCGTACGGCGCGGCCGCACCGGTACGGCTCACCGGTACAGCTCCGCCGTACGGCGCGCCGCCTCGGCGAAGAGCGCCCGCAGCTCCGGCGGCCCCAGCACCTCCGCCTCCGGGCCGAGCCCGAGCAGCTGGGCGAGGGCGACCTCGTACGACTCGACGGGCAGGGTGACGGTGAGCCGCCCCTGCCCGTCGGGCTCCCCGGCCGCGCGCACGGCCTCCTCCGCGGCCACCCGGTCCGTGACGTGCGGCAGCCGCCGGGCCCCGGCCGGGGTCAGCCGTACGACGGCCCGCTCCCGCAGGATCGAACGGGCGAACTGGTCGGCCCGCTCCTGCCAGAAGGCGGGCAGGTCGAACTCCTCCTCCCGGGAGAAGTGGGCGCCGGTCGGTTCGACGGCGGCGAAACGATCCACCCGGTACACCCGGAAGCCGCCGTCCGTACGGGCCGCGAGATACCAGACGCCCGCCTTGAGCACGAGCCCGTACGGTTCCAGCTCCCGCCGGACCTCCGCGTCCCGGCGCCGGTAGCGGACGGCGATCCGCAGATCGTCCCAGACCGCGTCGGCGATGCCCGGCAGCAGTTCCGGCGCCTCCGGCTCGCGCCACCAGCCCGGGGCGTCGAGGTGGAACCGCTGGGCGACCGTCCGGGAGGCGTCCCGCAGCTCCGGGAGCAGCGCGGCGGACACCTTCAGCCGGGCGGCGGAGGCGGCGTCCGCGAGCCCCATCTCGCGCAGCGCGGAGGGCACACCGGACAGGAACAGCGCCTCGGCCTCGGTCCGCCCGAGGCCGGTCAGCCGGGTGCGGTAGCCGCCGATGAGCCGGTAGCCCCCGGCCCGGCCCCGGTCCGCGTAGACCGGGATCCCCGCCTCGGACAGCGCGGCGGCGTCCCGCGTCACGGTGCGCTCCGAAACCTCCAGCTCCCGCGCGAGCTCGGCCCCCGTGATCGAGGGCCGGGCCTGGAGCAGAAGCACCATCTTGATGAGCCGGGCAGCGCGCACGGCCCCATGATGCACTGCCCTGCGGGGATCCGGCGGACCGTGCCGGGCGCCCGCCGGGGCCGGGCCGCGGCCCGGCCCCGGCGTCGGCGCCGTCAGATGCCGTACCGCTGCGCGGCCTCCTTGGGGGCGGTGGCGCGGACCGCGCCCTGGCGGGCCAGGCGGGACAGCGCCGCCACCACGATGGCCGGGGCGTCCACGCCGAAGTGGCGGCGGGCGGCCTCGCGGGTGTCGGAGAGGCCGAAACCGTCCGTGCCCAGCGAGTACCAGTCCTGCTCGACCCACTGGCTGATCTGGTCGGGGACGGCGCGCATCCAGTCGCTGACGGCGAGGACCGGGCCCGGTGCGCCTGCCAGGGCACGGGTGACGTACGGGACCCGGTCTTCGCCCCTGAGCTGCGCCGCGTCACAGGACAGGGCGTCGCGGCGCAGCTCGCTCCAGGAGGTGGCGGACCACACGTCGGCGGCCACGCCCCAGTCGTCGGCGAGGAGTTTCTGGGCCTCCAGCGCCCAGTGGACGGCGGTGCCGGAGGCGAGGAGCTGGATACGGGGGGAGTCCCCGGCCGGGGCCGTGGCCTCCTGGTAGCGGTACAGGCCCTTGAGGATGCCCTCCTCGACGCCTTCGCCCTCAGGGATGGCCGGCTGCACCTTGGGCTCGTTGTAGACCGTCAGGTAGTAGAAGACGTCTTCGCTCTCGGGGCCGTACATCCGCCGCAGGCCCTCCCGCACGATCGCGCCCACCTCGTAGGCGAACGCCGGGTCGTAGGCGAGCGCCGCCGGGTTGGTGGAGGCGATCAGCGGGGAGTGTCCGTCGGCGTGCTGCAGGCCCTCGCCGGTCATCGTCGTACGGCCCGCCGTGGCGCCGATGAGGAAGCCGCGGCCGAGCTGGTCGGCCAGCGCCCACATCTGGTCGGCGGTGCGCTGCCAGCCGAACATCGAGTAGAAGATGTAGAAGGGGATCATCGGCTCGCCGTGGGTCGCGTACGACGTCGCGGCGGCGGTGAAGTCGGCCATCGAACCGGCCTCGGTGATCCCCTCGTTGAGGATCTGACCGTTCGCGGCCTCCTTGTAGTACAGGAGCTGATCGCGGTCGACCGGGTCGTAGGTCTGGCCGAGCGGGGAGTAGATCCCGGCGGTGGGGAAGAGCGACTCCATGCCGAAGGTCCGCGCCTCGTCCGGCACGATCGGCACCCAGCGCTTCCCGGTCTCCTTCTCCCGCATCAGGTCCTTGACCAGCCGGACGAAGGCCATGGTGGTGGCGATCTCCTGGCTGCCGGAGCCCTTGGCGAGCGCCTGGAACGGCTTCGCGGACGGCTCGGGCAGGGCCACCGGGTGGACCCGGCGGGCCGGGGCCGGGCCGCCGAGGGCCGCGCGGCGCTCCTGGAGGTAGCGGACCTCGGGGGAGTCGGGGCCGGGGTGGACGTACGGGACGAGCTCGTCGTCCAGCTTGCTGTCCGGGATGGGGAGTTCGAGGAGGTCCCGCATGGCGCGGAACTCCTTGCCCGTCAGCTTCTTCATCTGGTGGTTGGCGTTGCGCGACTCGAAGCCGGGGCCCAGCGTCCAGCCCTTGACGGTCTGGGCGAGGACGACGGTCGGGGCGCCCTTGTGCTCCACGGCCGCGCGGTAGGCCGCGTACACCTTGCGCGGCTCATGGCCCGCGCGCGAGGTGTGGAAGCACTCGGTGAGCTTGGCGTCGGTGAGCCCCCGCGCCAGCCGGGCCAGCTCCGGGTCCGCGCCGAAGAAGTGCTCGCGGATATAGGCCGCGTCGCGGGTCGCGTACGTCTGGAACTGGCCGTCCGGGACCTCGCGTAGCCGGCGGACCAGCGCGCCCGAGGTGTCCAGCGCGAACAGCTCGTCCCAGGCGGAGCCCCACAGCGACTTGATCACGTTCCAGCCCGCCGCGCGGAACTGGGCCTCCAGCTCTTGCACGATCTTGAAGTTGGCGCGCACCGGGCCGTCGAGGCGCTGGAGGTTGCAGTTGATGACGAAGGTGAGGTTGTCCAGGCCCTCGCGCCCGGCGAGCGCCAGCGCGGCCGTCGACTCCGGCTCGTCCATCTCGCCGTCGCCGAGGAACGCCCATACGTGGGAGTTCGCGGTGTCCTTGATGCCGCGCGCCGCCAGATAGCGGTTGAAGCGGGCCTGGTAGATCGCGGAGATCGGGCCGAGCCCCATCGAGACGGTGGGGAACTCCCACAGCCACGGCAGTCGGCGCGGATGCGGATAGGACGGCAGACCGTCGCCGCCCGCCTCGCGGCGGAAGTGGTCCAGGTGGTGCTCGGTCAGCCGCCCGTCGAGGAAGGCGCGGGCGTAGATGCCGGGGGAGGCGTGGCCCTGGATGTAGAGCTGGTCGCCGCTGCCGTCGGCCTCCTTGCCGCGGAAGAAGTGCTGGAAGCCCGTCTCGTAGAGCCAGGCGGCGGAGGCGAAGGTGGCGATGTGGCCGCCGAGGCCGTCACGGCTGCCCCGGGTGACCATCGCCGCCGCGTTCCACCGGTTCCAGGCGGTGATGCGGCGCTCCATGGCCTCGTCGCCCGGGAACGCGGGCTCGGCCGCGGTCGGGATGGTGTTGAGGTAGTCCGACTCCAGCAGGGGCGGCAGCGCGAGCCCGGCGCTCTCGGCGCGCTCCAGGGTGCGGCGCATGAGGTACGAGGCGCGGTGCGACCCGGCCGCCCGGGTGACGGCGTCCAGGGAGGCGCCCCACTCGGCGGTCTCCTCGGGGTCACGGTCGGGGAGCTGGTCGAGCGCACTCGGCTGCGTGCGTGCGAGATCGGTCATGACATCACGGTAAGACTGATCGATGATCGATCAAAGCTCTGCCGAGGAAAAAGTGCTCCGTAAGCCGAAATTGGCATTCCGTGCCGCGAAACTAGGCACGCGGTGCACAGCCGAGGACGTGCTCCTTGACCAGCTCGCCGACCCGCGGGTCCCGCCGCCTGAAGGCGTCCACCACGGCCTGGTGCTCCTCGGCGTACGACTGCTGGACGGTGCCCAGCCAGCGGATCGACAGCGTCGTCCAGATCTCGATGCCCAGCGACTCCCAGGTGTGCAGCAGCACGCTGTTGCCCGACGCCCGCACCAGCTCCCGGTGGAACGCCACGGTGTGCCGGACCTGCGCCTCCCCGTCGGCCGTGCGGTCCGCCTCGTACAGCGCCCGCACCTCGGGCTCCAGGGCGGAGGTGTCCTCGGCCAGCACGGGAGCGGCCAGCTCCGCCGCGATCTGCTCGAGCCCGGCCCGTACCGGATAGATCTCCTCCAGGTCGGCGGCGGTCAGGTTCCGCACCCGGACGCCCTTGTTCGGGGCCGACTCGATCAGCCGCAGCGACTCCAGCTCCCGCAGGGCCTCCCGCACGGGCGTCTGGCTGACCTCCAGCTCCGTGGCGATCCGGCGCTCCACGATCCGCTCGCCCGGCTTCCAGCGGCCGCTGACGATGCCCTCCACGATGTGCTCGCGGATCTGCTCGCGCAGCGAGTGGACGACGGGCGCGGCCATGGGGGACTCCTTAGAACCTGCGGTGAACCGCTGCCATTATCCCGGCACTGCGGTAAGGAAAACCGCGCCCCGCACGGGAAACCCGTGCGGGGCGCGGCAGGGAAACCGAGGTGGGATCAGAGCCCGAGGTCCACCTCGAACTCACCGGCCTCCAGGATCTCCTTGACGGCCGTCAGGTAGCGGGCCGCGTCGGCACCGTCCACCAGGCGGTGGTCGTAGGAGAGCGCCACGTAGGTCATGTCGCGCACCGCGATGGTCTCGCCCAGCTCCGGGTGGTTGATGACCACCGGGCGCTTGACGGTCGCGCCGATGCCCAGGATGGCGACCTGGTTCGGCGGCACGATGATCGTGTCGAACAGCGCACCGCGCGAGCCGGTGTTGCTGATCGTGAAGGTGGCGCCGGACATCTCGTCCGGGGTGATCTTGCTGGAGCGGACCTTGCCCGCCAGCTCCGCCGTCTTCTTGGCCAGACCGGCGATGTTGAGGTCGCCGGCGTTCTTGATGACCGGGGTCATCAGGCCCTTCTCGGCGTCCACCGCGATGCCGACGTTCTCCACGTCGAAGTACGTGATGGTGTTGTCGTCCTCGTTGATCCGGGCGTTGATGGCCGGGTGGGCCTTCAGCGCCTGGACGGCGGCCTTCACGAAGAACGGCATCGGCGAGAGCTTGACGCCCTCGCGCTGGGCGAACGCCTCCTTGGCCCGGGCGCGCAGCCGCATGACCTTGGTGACGTCCACCTCGACCACGCTGGTGAGCTGGGCCTGGCTGTGCAGGGCCTTCATCATGTTGTCGCCGATGACCTTGCGCATCCGCGGCATCTTGATGGTCTGGCCGCGCAGCGGGGACACCTCCTGCGGGGCGGCCTTCGGCGCGGCGGCGGCCGGCGCCTGGGCCTTCGCCGCGGCCTTGGCGGCCTCCGCGGCGGCGATCACGTCCTGCTTGCGGATGCGGCCGCCGACGCCGGTGCCCTTGACCGTGGACAGGTCCACGTTGTTCTCGGCGGCGAGCTTGCGCACCAGCGGGGTGACATAGGCGCCTTCGGCCTCGGGGGCCGACGGGGCCGGGATGGTCGCGGCCGGGGC
>NZ_JAEEAP010000422.1 GCF_016103465.1 Streptomyces sabulosicollis | reverse complement strand
CGCGCTCTGGGTGTGGTGCGGGGGTGGTTGGCCGAGGAGCGGTTTGCCGGTTCGCGGTTGGTGGTGGTGACGCGGGGTGCGGTGGCGGCGGTGCCGGGTGAGGATGTGCCGGATGTGGCGGCGGCCGCGGTGTGGGGTTTGGTGCGGTCGGCGCAGGCTGAGCATCCGGGTCGGTTTGTGCTGGTGGATCTGGATGGTGAGCCGTTGTCGGCCGGTGTGCTCCGGGTGGTGCTGGCGTGTGCGGAGCCTCAGGTGGCCGTGCGGTCGGGTAAGGCCCTGGTGCCTCGGTTGGTGCGGGCCATTGCTCCGGCGGCTTTTGCCGGGGGAGGCGGGCCGGGGTTGGTGTGGGATTGCGAGGGGACGGTGTTGGTGACCGGTGCCACCGGCACGTTGGGTGGTGTGGTGGCGCGGCATTTGGTGGTGGAGCGGGGGGTGCGGCATCTGGTGTTGGTCTCTCGGCGGGGCGGGAGGCCACGGGTGCGGTGGAGTTGGAGGGCGAGCTGGCGGGGCTGGGCGCGTCGGTGACGGTGGTGGCGTGTGATGTCGCTGACCGTGAGGCGTTGGCGGGGGTGCTGGAGCGGATTCCGGCGGATCGTCCGTTGCGTGGTGTGGTGCATGCGGCCGGTGTGCTGGACGACGGTGTCATCGAGACCCTGACACCCGAGCGTATCGACACGGTGCTCCGTCCCAAGGTCGATGCCGCCTTCCATCTGCACGAACTGACGCGGGACCTGGATCTGGCGGCGTTCGTGGTGTTCTCCTCGGCGGCCGGCACGTTCGGCGGCGCCGGACAGGGTAACTACGCCGCGGCGAACGCGTACGTCGATGCCCTGGTTGCCCACCGACGCGCGCTCGGCCTGCCCGCCGTCTCGCTGGCCTGGGGATTCTGGGCCGAGCGCAGTGGAATGACGGGCCACTTGGACGATGGGGCCGTCCGGCGCATGCGGCGCGGTGGCATCGCCCCGCTGACGTCGGAAGAGGGCCTTGAACTGTTCGACGCGTCCGGGACCATGGCGCAGCCCGTCCTGCTGCCCATGCGCCTGGACCTCCCGGCGCTCCGCGCCCAGGCGGCGTCCGGTGCGGTACCGGCCCTGCTCCGCGATCTGCTGCCCGTTGCCACCCGTCGTACCGTGCGGCCGTCGAACGACGGCGCGGGCGAGTCGGAACTGTGGCGGCGGCTCGCGCCCCTGCCGGTGGACGAACAGGACGAAGTCCTGCTGAACCTGGTGTGCACCCATGTCGCCGAGGTGCTCGGACACGCGGGGGCCGACTCCATTGAGGTGGGGCGCGCGTTCAAGGAGCTCGGGTTCGACTCGCTGACGGCCGTCGAGCTGCGGAACCGGCTGAACACCGCCACCGGGTTGCGCCTGCCCGCCACCCTCGTCTTCGACTACCCCACGCCCGTCGTGATCGCTCGCCATCTGCGCTCCGAGCTGGCCGAGGCGTACCAGGGCGCTGCCCTGCCGGTCTCACCGTCCGGCGCCGCGGCTACGGGCACGCTCGCCACCCATGACGAGCCCATCGCGATCGTGGCGATGAGCTGCCGCCTCCCCGGTGGGGTGCGGACGCCGGAGCAGTTGTGGCAGCTCCTGGAGCGCGGTACGGACGCCATCTCCGCCTTCCCCGAGGACCGTGGCTGGGATGTGGAGGGGCTGTACGACCCGGACCCGGACGCCGCGGGGAAGAGCTACGCCCGCGAGGGCGGCTTCCTCTACGACGCGGGGGACTTCGATCCGGCGTTCTTCGGTATCTCGCCACGCGAGGCGCTGGCGATGGATCCACAGCAGCGGCTGCTGCTGGAGACCTCGTGGGAGGTACTGGAGCGGGCCGGTATCGACCCGGCGACCCTGCGCGGCAGTCAGACCGGAGTCTTCGCCGGTGTGATGCACCACGACTACGGACTGTTGCGGGGCCCGGGCGGTGGCCCCGGCGCCCCCAGCGCGGGCAGCATCGTCTCGGGGCGGGTCTCCTACACCTTCGGTTTCGAGGGCCCGGCGGTCACGGTGGACACCGCGTGTTCCTCGTCGCTGGTGGCGCTGCACCTGGCGACGCAGGCGCTGCGGCGGGGCGAGTGCTCGCTCGCGCTCGCGGGCGGTGTGACGGTGATGTCGACACCGGGTCTGTTCGTGGAGTTCAGCTGGCAGCGCGGACTGTCGGCGGACGGGCGGTGCAGGGCCTTCGCGGGCGCGGCGGACGGTACCGGGTTCTCCGAGGGCGCGGGGGTGCTGCTGCTCGAACGGCTGTCGGACGCGCGGCGGAACGGGCACCGGGTGCTGGCGGTGGTGCGCGGGTCGGCGGTGAATCAGGACGGTGCGTCGAACGGTTTGTCGGCGCCGAATGGTCCGTCGCAGCAGCGGGTGATCCGGGCCGCGTTGGCGAGTGCTGGGCTGTCGGCGGCCGAGGTGGACGCGGTGGAGGCGCACGGTACGGGCACGAAGCTGGGTGATCCGATTGAGGCGCAGGCGTTGCTGGCGACGTACGGGCAGGAGCGTGGTGCGGAGGGTCGGCCGTTGTGGCTGGGTGCGGTGAAGTCGAACATCGGTCATGCGCAGGCGGCCGCGGGTGTGGCGGGTGTGATGAAGATGGTGCTGGCGATGCGGCATGGTGTTTTGCCGAGGACGTTGCATGTGGATGAGCCGTCGCCGCATGTGGACTGGTCGGCGGGTGCGGTGGAGTTGCTGACGGATGCGGTGGAGTGGCCGGAGACCGGCCGTCCGCGGCGTGCGGGTGTGTCGTCCTTCGGCATCAGCGGCACCAACGCCCACGTCATCCTGGAACACGCTCCCGAGGAGCAGCCCGTCGCCGTTCCGGTGACCGACGAGCCCGATGAGCCGGCGCTGGTGCCGTGGGTGGTCTCGGGACGGTCCGAACCCGCGCTGCGGGCCCAGGCGAGTCGGCTGGCGTCGTTCACGAGGGAGGAGCGGCCGGAGCTGCCGATCGTGGATGTGGCGCTGTCGTTGGTCACGACGCGTAGCGCGTTTGAGCATCGTGCGGTGGTGCTGGCCGGTGACCGGGCCGGTCTGGTCGATGGTTTGGAGGCCCTGTCGATCGGTGATCCGGCGCCGGGTGTGGTTCAGGGGGCTGTGGTTCCGGGGAAGTTGGCGGTGGTGTTCTCGGGGCAGGGCAGTCAGCGGGCCGGGACGGGCCGGGAGCTGTATGTGGCGTTCCCGGTGTTCGCGGATGCCTTTGATGAGGTGTGTGCGCGGTTCGACGTGGAGGTGGCGCGTCCGCTGCGGGATGTGGTGTTCGGGGACGCGTCGGGTCTGGACGAGACGGCCTTCACGCAGTGTGGGTTGTTCGCGGTGGAGGTGGCGCTGTTCCGGTTGGTGGAGTCGTGGGGTGTGCGGCCGGACTTCGTGGCGGGGCATTCGGTTGGTGAGTTGGTGGCGGCGCATGTGGCGGGTGTGTTGTCGCTGGCGGATGCGTGTGCGTTGGTGGCGGCTCGTGGGCGGTTGATGCAGGGGTTGCCGTCGGGTGGGGTGATGGTGTCGGTGCGGGCCGCCGAGGGTGATGTGCTGCCGTTGCTGGCCGGTTGTGAGGCTGAGGTGAGTGTGGCGGCGGTCAACGGTCCGCGGTCGACCGTGATCTCCGGTGTGGAGGCGGCGGTGATGGGGGTCGCCGGGCGGTTGGAGGCTCAGGGTGTCAAGACCAAGCGGTTGCGTGTCTCGCATGCTTTCCATTCGCCGTTGATGGAGCCGATGCTGGCGGAGTTCCGGCAGGTGGCCGAGGGGTTGTCGTACGCGCCGCCTCGCATCCCGGTTGTGTCGAATGTGACGGGTCTGGTGGCGGATGCCGAGGCGTTGTGTTCGGCCGGGTACTGGGTGCGGCATGTGCGTGAGGCCGTGCGGTTCGCCGATGGGGTGAAGAGCCTGGCGGACGCGGGAGTCACCACCTTCCTGGAGCTCGGTCCGGACGAGGTCCTGTCCACGATGGGCGAGCAGTGCCTGCCGGAGGAGACAGCAGATGTCGCCGTCTTCCTACCGGCGGCGCGCTCCGGCCGTGGCGAAGTCGAGACCGCACTGACGCTCGCCGCCGGGGCTCACGTCCGAGGTGTGCCGGTGGACTGGACGGCCGTACTCGCCGCCATCGCCGGACGACCGGCGCGGCGGGTGGAGCTGCCGACGTACGCTTTCCAGCGCACGCGCTACTGGGTTGCGCCAGGGGCGGCGCCGGAAACCCGTCAGGGCACGGCAGACGCTCACCGCGAGTCCGCCGACGCCGACTTCTGGGACGCGGTGGAACGCGAGGACCTGTCGGCGCTCGCGGACACGCTGGCCTTCGAGAACGAGGCCGTCACGGGTGAGTCGCTGGCGGCGGTGTTGCCCGTCCTGTCGTCGTGGCGGCGCCGTAGCCGTGAGCGGTCGCAGGTGGACGCGTGGCGCTACCGGATCGCGTGGTCGCCGGTCCCGGAGGTGACGGCCGCGTCGCTGACGGGAACGTGGCTGGTGGCCGTGGACGCCGGGCGGGCCGGTGACGCATGGGTCGCGGACTGCGTCGCGGCCCTGGCCGCACGCGGCGCGCTGCCCGTGGTCGTCGAGCTCGAGGATGCCGACGCCGACCGTGAGGCGGTGGCCGCGCGGCTGCGCGACGCCCTGGGCGGCGCGGACCGGGCCGCCGATGTGACGGGGGTGCTGTCCCTGCTGGCCTTGGCCGAGGGGCGGCACGGCCGGTACGCGGCGGTGCCGTCGGGCCTGGCGCTGACCTTGTCGCTGCTTCAGGGGCTCGGGGACGCGGGTGTGGGTGGCCGCGTGTGGTGTGTGACGCGGGGTGCCGTGGCGACGGGTGGTTCGGAGAGTCCGATGAGCCCGGAGCAGGCAGCGGTGTGGGGGCTGGGCCGGGTGGCCGGGCTGGAGGCCCCGGAGCGCTGGGGCGGCCTGGTCGACCTGCCGCAGACGCCGGACGGCCGGGCCCTTGAGCGACTGACCGCCGTCATCAGCGCTGCCACCGGTGCTGCCACCGGTGAGGACGAACTCGCGGTGCGGGCGTCGGGTGTGTTCGCTCGCCGTGTGGTCCGTGCGACGGTAGGTGCCGAGGAAGGAGAGGCGTGGCAGCCGTCGGGGACGGTGCTGGTGACCGGTGGCACGGGTGCGCTGGGCGGTCACGTGGCGCGGTGGCTGGCGCGGGCCGGCGCGGAGCATCTGATGCTGGTCTCGCGGCGCGGTCCGGCGGCCGAGGGCGTGGACAAGTTGCGGGCGCAGCTGGCCGAGTCGGGTGCCCGGGTGACGGTCGCGGCGTGTGACGTGGGCGACCGCGAGGAACTGGCCGGGGTGTTGGCCCGGGTGCCGGAGGAGTTCCCGCTGACGGCTGTGGTGCACACAGCCGGTGTGCTGGATGACGGGGTGCTGGACGGGCTCTCGGTGGACCGGTTCGAAGGCGTGCTGCGGGCGAAGTCCGAGGCGGCGTGGCATCTGCACGAGCTGACGCGCGGGCTGGACCTTTCGGCGTTCGTACTGTTCTCCTCGTTCTCCGCGACGGTGGGCGGTGCCGGACAGGGCAACTACGCGGCGGCGAACGCCTTCCTGGACGCGCTCGCCGAACACCGCCGCGCCGAGGGCCTGCCCGCCACCTCCGTCGCCTGGGGGCCGTGGGCCGAGGGCGGCATGGCCGCCCAGGACACGGCCATCAGCGGCCGCATGGAGCGGTTCGGCCTGCCCGCGATGGAACCCGAACTGGCCGTCACCGCGATGGCGCGGGCCGTCAACCAGTCCGACACCTGCCCGGTCATCACCGACATCGACTGGCCGCGGTTCACCGCCGGGGTCGACGGGACCCGGCTCGGCCTCCTCTTCGGTGACATCGCCGAGGTCAGGGCGGCACGGCAGGCCGCCGACGCCACCTTGGACGGACAGCCCGCCGACACCCACCGGCCGACGCTCGCCACGACGCTCGCGGAGCTCCCGGCGGCGGAACGCGAACCCGCGCTGCTCGACCTGGTGCGTACGCAGACGGCGGCCGTCCTCGGCTACGCCACCCACGAGGGCATCGACGGCGAGCGTGGCTTCTTCGACATGGGGCTTGATTCGCTGACCGCCGTGGAGCTGCGCAACCGGCTCAACGCGGCCACCGGGCTGCGGCTGCGGCCGACGGCACTGTTCGACTACGGATCGCCGTCGGCGCTGGCCGGCCACCTCATGGGGGAGCTGGTCGAGGACGAGGCCGCCCCGGAGAAGTCCCTGCCCGCCGAGATCGACCGACTCGAATCCGTCCTCACGGCCATGCCGCAGGACGACATCACCCGGACCAAGGCCATCGTCCGGCTCCAGTCGGTGCTGGCCAAGCTGAGCGAACCCGTCGGCGGTGGCGGGACCGCCGTCCCGGACGACAACGCCAACGACGACCTGGAAAGCGCATCGGTGGACGAGCTCTTCGACGTCATCGACCGAGAACTCGGAGACGCCTGACATGAACGAGAACCACCCGGTTTCTTCGAGGGGACAGGGCCAAGTGTCAAACGAAGAGAAGCTCGTCGAGTACCTCAAGCGCGTCATGGCCGATCTCCGCCAGACGCAGCGGCGACTCCGCGATGTCGAGGAGAAGTCCCGGGAGCCGATCGCGATCGTGGCGATGAGCTGCCGCTTCCCCGGCGGTGTCCGGTCTCCGGAGGAGCTGTGGGAGCTCCTCGCCGGTGTCGGGGACGCCGTGACCGCGTTCCCGGACGACCGAGGCTGGGACCTGGCGGAACTGTACGACCCGGACCCCGACCGCTCCGGCACCTCGTACGTCAAGGAGGGTGCGTTCCTCGCCGACGCGGGGGCCTTCGATCCCACCTTCTTCGGGATCTCGCCGCGTGAGGCGCTGGCGATGGATCCCCAGCAGCGACTGCTGCTGGAGACGGCGTGGGAGGCCATGGAGCGGGGCGGGATCACCCCGGCGTCGCTGCGCGGCAGCAAGGCCGGTGTCTTCGTGGGCACCAACGGCCAGGACTACACCGTCGCGCTGCGGCAGGCCCCGAAGGGCGTCGAGGGCTTCCTGGCCACCAGCGGAGCGGCCAGCGTGATGTCGGGGCGGCTGTCCTACACCTTCGGTTTCGAAGGGCCCGCGGTGACGGTGGACACCGCCTGCTCGTCGTCGCTGGTGGCACTGCATCTCGCGGTGCAGTCCCTGCGGCAGGGGGAGTGCCCGCTCGCCCTCGCCGGTGGCGTGACCGTGATGTCCACGCCCGGTCTCTTCGTGGAGTTCAGCCGTCAGCGGGGTCTGGCCCCGGACGGCCGCTGCAAGGCGTTCGCGGCCGGGGCCGACGGCACGGGGTGGGGCGAGGGCGTGGGCATGCTGCTGCTGGAGCGGCTGTCCGACGCGCGCCGCAACGGCCATCCGGTGCTGGCGGTGGTACGCGGCTCCGCCGTCAACCAGGACGGCAGCAGCAGTGGTCTGACCGTGCCCAACGGCATCTCCCAGCAACGGGTGATCCTCCAGGCCCTCGCCAACGCGCGGTTGTCGGCCGCCGAGGTGGACGCGGTGGAGGCGCATGGCACGGGCACGACACTGGGCGACCCCATCGAGGCCCAAGCGCTGCTGGCCACGTACGGGCAGGATCGCGCGGACGGTCGGCCGCTGTTGCTGGGCTCGGTGAAGTCCAACATCGGGCACACGCAGGCGGCGGCGGGTGTGGCCGGTGTGATGAAGATGGTCCTGGCCATACAACACGGTGCGTTGCCGAAGACCCTGCACCTCGATGAGCCGACGCCGCACGTGGACTGGTCGGCCGGTGCGGTCGAACTGCTGGCCGAACAGGTCGCATGGCCGGAGAGCGGCGGGCCGCGCCGGGCCGGTGTGTCGGCCTTCGGCGTCAGCGGCACCAACGCCCATGTGGTCCTTGAGCAGGCGCCGGTCGGTGATGAGGAGGACGCGGCGGACGAGGGTGCGGACGGGGGCGACTCCGCCGTGGTGCCGTGGGTGGTGTCGGCCCGTTCCGAGGTGGCGTTGCGGGGGCAGGCGGGTCGGC
>NZ_JAEEAP010000421.1 GCF_016103465.1 Streptomyces sabulosicollis | reverse complement strand
CGGTCAGGGTCGGGCGGGGACTCCCTCGGTGCCGAGCACCGGGGCGAGATAGCCGTACAACGCGGTCTTCAGCTCCGCGACGTACGCCTCCCGTTCCGCGCCCTCATGGCCGAGGATCAGTCCCAGCCCGGCCTTGAACAGGGCGAACGCCATGTTCGCGGTGTGGGCGCGGCGCTCGGGGGAGAGGTCGGGGTTGCGGACGCCGATCAGCTCGTTGATGCGGTCCTGGATCGAGTCGTGCAGGGCGGCGTGCTCCTCGAGGAAGTGGCCCGGCGCGTCGGAGGACTGGAGCAGGGTCAGGAAGGCGGGGTTCGCGCAGTTGAACTCGATCATCGGATCGAGGACCGCGTCGAGCAGTTCGCGCAGGGGCAGCGTGGCGTTCTCGACGGTGAAGACCACTCCGTGGGTCTCCAGCATCCGGCGGTTGAGGCGCTCGCCGAGCTCGACGGCGATGGCCTCCTTGTTCGGGAAGAACTGGTACAGGGTGCCGGGGGAGACCCCGGCCTCGCGGGCGATGGCGTTGGTGCTCGCCGAGGTGTAGCCGGCGCGGCAGAAGACGCTGGCGGCGGCGTCGAGCAGCTGCTGGATCCGGCGCTCGCCGCGCGCCTGTCTGCGGCGCGGCCTCGCCGTCTCGTCGGGCTGGTCCGCCTTGCTCTCGCTCACCTGTTTTCCCCGGCTCTCCGTGTTCGATTGACAAACACGAGCGCCCGCTCGCATTCTTGAGAAACGCGAGCGGTCGCTCGTGTTTACCGTCCATGGTAATCAGCGACCCGTGCTGCCTACGGACATTTGGTGGCGGCATGGGGCACAGGTGAAGGGGACACCGCGCCATGACCGATGTCAACCGCCCACCCGAGGACCGGATCGGAGGGTGGACCCGCCTGGTCACCGCGCGCCCCCGGCTGTCCCTGCTGATCGCTTTGATCTTCACGGCGCTGGCCGTGGTGGCGGGGAGCGGGGTCGCCGACCGGATGGGAAGCGGCGGCTGGGAGGACCCCGCGTCCGAGTCCGCGTACGCCACCAAGGCGCTGGAGAAGCGCTTCCCCGCCTCCCAGCCCAATCTGATCCTGCTCGTCGACAGCGGCGAGAGGACCGTGGACGATCCGGCCGTCGCCGCCGAGGCCCGGGCGCTCGCCAAGAAGCTCTCGGGCGAGAAGGCGGTCACCGGAGTCACCTCGTACTGGGCCACCGGCGCGCCCTCGCTGCGGGCCCGGGACCGGGGCGAGGCGATCATCGCCGCGCGGATCGTGGGCGATGAGTCGGCCGCGGGCAAGGCGCTGGAGCGCATAGCGCCCCATTACCGGGGCGCCCACGGCCCGGTCGAGGTGCGGGTCGGCGGGATGGTCGCGGTCCGTCATGAGCTGCAGTCCACCATCCAGGAGGATCTGCTGCGCGCCGAGATGATCGCCCTGCCCATCACCCTGGTGCTGCTCGTGATGGTCTTCGGCAGCGCCGTGGCCGCCCTGCTGCCGCTCGGCGTCGGCATCATCGCGATCCTCGGCACCGACGCGGTGCTGCGCGGGCTCACCGAGTTCACCGATGTCTCGGTCTTCGCGCAGAACCTGACCACCGCGCTCGGCCTCGGACTCGCCATCGACTACGCCCTGTTCATCGTGCGCCGCTTCCGGGAGGAGCTGGGCCGGGGCGCGGAGAAGCTGCCCGCCGTCGCGGCCACGCTGCGCACCGCCGGGCGCACCGTGCTCTTCTCGGCGCTGACCGTCGCCGCCTCGCTCGCCGCCATGCTCGTCTTCCCGCAGTACTTCCTGCGCTCCTTCGCCTATGCGGGGATCGCGGTGGTGCTGATCGCCGCCACCGCCGCCCTGGTGGTGCTGCCCGCGGCGCTCATCCTCCTGGGCGACCGGGTCAACGCACTGGATCTCACCCGGCTGCTGCGCCGCGGCCGCCCGGCCCGCGGCGGTGAGCCCGGAGCGGGCTGGGCCCGGCTCGCCCGGCTGGTGATGCGGCGCGCCCCGGTGTTCGCGCTGGCCACCGTCGCCGGTCTGGTCGCACTGGGGCTGCCGTTCCTGAGGGTGGAGTTCGGCACCGCGGACGACCGCCAGCTGCCGTCGAGCGCCGAGTCCCATGTGGTGCAGCAGCACATCCGGGAGGGGTTCCCCGGAGGCCCCGGGGGCGCGGTGGAGGTTCTCGCCGAGGGCGGCACCGGCACCAAGGCCCTCGCCGACTACAGCGCCAAGGTCTCCGCCCTTCCCCAGGTGCTGCGGGTGGACAGCCCGGCGGGCCGGTTCACCGACGGGAGGAGGGTGGCCGCGCCGGGGCCGGCGGAGGCGGCGCGGCTGTCCGGCGGCTCGGCGGAGATCACCGTGCAGCCCAAGGGCGAGGCCGTCGACGCCCGCAGTCAGGACCTTGTGCGGACCATCCGCGCCCAGGAGCCGCCGTTCACCACCTCGGTGACCGGCACCGCCGCCGTCCTGGTGGACACCAAGGACTCCATAGCCGACCGGCTGCCCTGGGCCGCGGCCATCATCGTCGCCGTCACCCTGCTGCTGGTCTTCCTGCTCACCGGAAGCGTGCTGATACCGATTCAGGCGGTGCTGCTCAACGCGCTCAGTCTGACCGCGATGTTCGGCGCGGTGGTGTGGGTCTTCCAGGAGGGGCATCTGTCCGGTCCGCTCTCCTTCACCACCTCCGGTGATATCGAGACCACCCTGCCCGTCCTGATGTTCTGCGTCGCCTTCGGGCTCTCCATGGACTACGGGGTCTTCCTGCTCTCCCGGATCAAGGAGGAGTACGACCGCACCGGGGACCACCAGGCGGCGGTGGAGTTCGGGCTGCGGCGCACCGGCGGCCTGATCACGGCGGCGGCGCTGATCCTCGCCGTGGTGATGGTGGGCATCGGCACCTCGCGGGTCACCAACACCAAGATGCTGGGGCTGGGTATCGCCCTGGCCGTGCTGATGGACGCGATGGTGGTGCGCGGGCTGCTGGTGCCGGCGGTGATGAAGCTGACCGGCCGGGCCACCTGGTGGGCCCCGGGCCCGCTGCGCCGGTTGCACGCCCGGTTCGGGCTGAGCGAGGGGGAGTCCACTCCCGCCGAGAGCCGCGGGGGCGCCGGTACCGCCACCGGCACGGACGCTGCCACCGGCGGTGACGGCGACGGCCGGTGCGGCGGCGAGGGCGGGTCTCACGGCGGCGAGGGCGGGCCTCACGGTGAGGACGGTGCTCGGGGAGAGGGGGAGAAGGCGCGGGACCGGGTGAGCACGGGCCGCTAGCGGCTCACCCGGACGTGGCGGCACCGCTAGTCCTCGGCATCACGCCGGGCACGGCGGTTGCCGGGTCTGCGGACCACCCAGGAGCGGATCGTATCCGCGTACCAATACGGCTTGCCGCGCTCCACGAGATCGGGGGACGGCAGCAGACCGTGCTTGCGATAGGACCGTACGGTGTCGGTCTGCACACCGATGTGCGCGGCGATCTCCTTGTAGGACCACAGCCTCCGGTCGGTCATCTCTCATGCCCTTCCGCAGGGCGTCGCGGTCACGGCCCGGTGGACCGTCGGGGGAGCCACGGCGCGCCTGCTCACGTTCCATCAGCCTGTGCCCGGTCAACGACGCTGAGTGAAGGGCGGCCCGGGGCTGTTGAACACCTGTGACGGAGGCGTGTGGAGATGTGACGGCTGTGACGCATGAGTGACGCAGCGGGCCGACCGTGGGGAGACGGCCGGCCCGCTGGGTGTCGGCGGAAGCCGGGTGGAAGCCGAGCGTCGGCGGAAGCCGGGCGGAAGTCGCGTGTCGGCGGAAGCCGGGTGTCAGTCGGCGACGGGGCGTCAGCTGTAGAAGGCGGGGCGCTCGATCATCTCGACGGCCGTGCGCTCACCCGTGGCCTGGGCCCGGACCCCCGCCTCGCTGACGGCGGTCGCGGCATAGCCGTCCCAGGCGCTGGGCCCCTCGACCTCCCCGCGCCGGGTGGCGTTGACCCAGCTCTGCACCTCGCGGTCGTACGCCTCCTCGAAGCGGGCCACGAAGTCGGGGGCGATCTCCCCGCCCCAGGTGCCGGGCCGGTTGACCAGCATCCCGTGGGCGTCGCCGACGCGGGCGGTGCCCCGCTCGCACACCGCCTCCGCCTGTACCTGGTAGCCGAAGCCGCAGGTGGCGAAGATCTCCACATTGACGATCGCACCGCCGGTGGTCTCGAAGACCACCAGCTGGGGGTCGCTGAGCGGTTCGGGCGACAGCGAGCTGGGGGTCGGCTTGAGCACGGTGACCGCGGCGATCTCCTGCTCCAGCAGCCAGCGCGACTGGTCCATCTCATGCACCACCGAGTCGGTGATCATCATCTCGTTGGTGAAGTACGAGTGCACCGAGGCGTTGCGGTGGCGGCAGTGCAGCAGCAGCGGGCGGCCCAGCTCACCACCGGCCAGCAGCGCCTTGAGCTTCATGAACTCGGTGTCGTAGCGGCGCATGAAGCCCACCTGCACCCGGCGGTGGCCCAGCCGCTGCTCGGCCTCCAGCACCCGCAGCGCGGACGCGGAGTCCGGGGTGAGCGGCTTCTCGCACAGCACCGGCAGATCGCGCTCGAACGCGCTGAGCAGCGCGGCCTCGTGCGCGGGCCCCGGCGAGGCGATCAGCACCGCGTCCACGCCGGGCGCGGCCATCGCGGCGGCCGGGTCGGTGAACGCCTGACAGCCGTCGGCGGTGTTGGCGACCGCCTTGGCCCGCGCCTCGTCGATGTCGACCACGGCGGCCACCCGGGCGCCGCTGATCACGTCGTTGATGCGGCGGACATGGTCGGCGCCCATCTTGCCGGTCCCGATGACGGCGACCCCGAGCGTTCCCTGCTGGGTCATAGACAGCTCTCTCTTCTCTCTCTGCTCTCTGGACGGTTCGAAGGCCCGTGGGACGAAAGGGCCCGTGGGGGCGAAAGGGCCCGTGGGGCGAAGGGAGGGTCAGGCGCCGCAGGAGCGCAGGAAGCGCCGGGTGCGCTCGGCGATGGGGAAGGGCTGGCCGGGCGGGCAGGGGTACATGTCCTGCTCGACGATGGCGAACAGATCCACATCCAGGTTCTGGGCCGCGGTCAGGACCGGGCCCAGCTCCGGAATGCCGTTCGGCGGTTCGCACATCACACCGCGCTGGACGGCGGGGCCGAACGGCACCTCGTTCTTGACCACGTCGGCGAGGATCTCCGGGTCGACCTGCTTGAGGTGGAGATAGCCGATGCGCTCGCCGTAGGTCTCGATCAGCTTGACGCTGTCGCCGCCGCAGTAGGCGTAGTGGCCGGTATCCAGGCAGAGGTTGACCAGGTCGGAGTCGGTGGCGTCCAGGAAGCGGGCCACGTTCTCCTCGGTGTCGATATGGGTGTCGGCATGCGGGTGGACGACGATGTCGAGCCCGAAGCGCTCCCGCACCTCACGGCCGAGCCGCTCCATCCCGGTGGACAGATGACGCCACTGCTCGGCGGTGAGCGTCGGGGGCTCGATCAGCTCGGCGGTCTTGTCGTCCCGCCAGAAGGAGGGGATGACCACGAGGTGCCGCGCGTTCATCGCCCGGGTCAGCTCGGCCACCTGGGAGACGTGCTCCCAGGTGGCGTCCCAGACCTCGGGGCCGCGGTGCAGTGAGGTGAAGACGGTGCCCGCGGAGACCGTGAGACCGCGCCGGCCGGTCTCCTCGGTGAGCCGGGCCGGGTCCGTGGGGAGATAGCCGTACGGACCCAGCTCGATCCACTCGTAACCGGCCTCCGCGACCTCGTCGAGGAAGCGCTGCCAGGGGACCTGCTGATCGTCGTCGGGGAACCACACCCCCCAGGAGTCGGGGGCCGAGCCGACCCGGATGCGGTCCAGGGCGGGTACGGGGGAGGCGTCGGCAGTCATGGCAGAGGGTCTCCTCGGTGTGCTGGGGTGCCCGCGTCGTGCTGTTTTGGGCAGCTTCACCGGCCGGGCGGGCGGCCGTCAAGGGTTCGTCAGGACATTCGGACGTCTGGTCAGGGAGAGGAGTCCGATCGGGAGCGGGATCAGGAGCGGGATCGGGACCCGATCAGGAGGGGGATCGGGAGCCGATCAGGAGGGGATCGGGAGCCGATCAGGAGGGAGAGGGAGCGCTCATCTCCTCGGGCAGCTCGTCCACGTCGACCCCGCGGACCTGGGCCAGCTCATGTCTGAGCGCGGCCAGTTCGGCACCGCCGGCCATGTGGTTGGTGAGCTCTTCGAGGCTGACGTCCTCGCGTGCCGCGTTCAGCTCCAGGGCGCCGAGCCGGAGCACCGCGAAGTGGTCGCCGACCATATAGGCGTGGTGCGGGTTGTGGGTGATGAAGATGACGCCGAGCCCGCGCTCGCGCGCCGCCGCGATGTACTTGAGCACCACACCGGACTGCTTGACGCCGAGCGCCGCGGTGGGCTCGTCCAGGATCAGCACCCGGGCGCCGAAGTGGACCGCCCGGGCGATGGCCACGGACTGCCGCTGGCCGCCGGAGAGAGTGCCGATGGGCTGCTCCAGGTTGTCGAGGTGGATGCCCATGGCGGACAGCTCCTCGCCGGTGATCCGCTTCATCCGCTGGATGTCCAGCCGCCGCACCGGCCAGGGGCCGCGGGTCAGCTCGGAGCCGAGGAAGAAGTTCCGCCACACCGGCATCAGCGGCACGGTGGCCAGGTCCTGGTAGACGGTGGCGATGCCCAGGTTCAGGGCGTCGCGCGGGGAGTTCAGCCGCACCGGCTTCCCGTCCACGAGGTACTCGCCCTCGTCGTGCTGGTGCAGCCCCGAGATGATCTTGATCAGGGTGGACTTTCCGGCGCCGTTGTCGCCGAGCACGCAGGTCACCCGCCCCGGCCGGACGGCCAGGTCGATGCCCTCCAGGGCGCGGATGTTGCCGTAGAGCTTGCCCACGCCCCGCAGCCTGACCACCGGCTCGCCGTCCGCCGCGGGGACCCGCGGGGCGCTGTCCTTGGTGTCGTTCGTTGTTGCCATTCCGATCACCTCCTGGCGGCCTGACGGCGCACCCACAGGTTGACGAGGGTCGCGAGCAGCAGCATCACACCGACGAAGAACTTGAACCAGTCGGGGTTCCAGTTGGCGTAGACGATGCCCTGGTTGACCATGCCGAAGATGAAGGCGCCGAGGACCGCGCCGATCGCGGAGCCGTAGCCGCCGGTGAGCAGGCAGCCGCCGATCACGGCCGCGATGATGTAGCAGAACTCGTTGCCGACGCCCTCGCCCGCCTGCACGGTGTTGTACTCGAAGAGCAGGTGCATGCCGACGAACCAGGCCGCGAAGCCCACCGTCATAAAGAGGGCGATCTTGGTGAGGTGCACCGGGACGCCCACGGCCCGGGCGCTCTCCTTCGAGCCGCCGGCCGCGAAGATCCAGTTGCCGAACTTGGTGCGCAGCAGCACCCAGGTGGCGATGGCGGCGAAGAGCAGCCACCACAGCACGGTGATCTTCACATCGACGCCGAGGACGTCGATCTCGGAGGCGAAAAGCGACGTGGCCTGGTCGAAGCCGTCCATGTCGCTGATGGCGTCGGTGGCGACATTGCCGGTCAGCAGCTTGGTGATGGCCAGGTTGGCACCCTGCAGCATCAGGAAGCTGGCGAGGGTGACCAGGAAGCTGGGCAGCCCGGTCTTGATCAGCAGCAGTCCGTTGATCAGCCCCACGGTGAGCGAGACCAGCAGGGCGACCACCACGCCCACCCAGACGTTGGCGGTGAGCTGGAAGCTGAGCATGCTCGCGGCCAGCGCCGAGGAGGTGACGGCGACCCCGGCCGACAGGTCGAACTCACCGCCGATCATCAGCAGGGAGACGGCGAGCGCCATGATGCCCATGGTGGACGCCTGGTAGAGGACGGTGGCGAAGGAGTCGGCCTGCCGGAAGGTGGGGGCCACGGCGAAGAAGAAGAGATAGACGCCGACGGCCGCGACCAGCGCCCCGATCTCGGGGCGGGCCAGCGCCCGCCGGGCGAGCGGGCGCTCGGCGGTGCGGCTCTTCGGCGGGACGGCGGGTTGGCGGTGAGCTGGAAGCTGAGC
>NZ_JAEEAP010000420.1 GCF_016103465.1 Streptomyces sabulosicollis | reverse complement strand
GGGGGCTCATCCGGCCTACGTCGACCGGGCTGCGGGTCCGGTTGCGGTTGGCGCCGGGGCAGGAACCTGCGGACGTGGCGGCCTCGGCCGAACGGTTGCGGCATGCCTGGGGCGTTCACGGCGCGTACGTGGAGGAGATCAAGCCGGGTGTGGTTGAGCTGCGGCTGATCGGCTTCGATGTGCTGCGGAAGGTCCGGATGCCTCGTAAGACCGGTGGTGGCTTCCTGAAGGTGCCGGTGGCGCTGCGGGAGGACGCGACGCCGTTCATCCGGGACTACCGGACCATCCCGCACCAACTGACGCTGGGCGCCACGTTGTCGGGGAAGTCGATGTTCCTGCGGCATCTGATAGCCGGGCTCGCTCGGCAGCCGGTTGCGTTGGTGGGGATCGACTGCAAGCGAGGTGTCGAGCTGGCGCCGTTCGCTTCACGGCTCTCGGCCCTGGCGACTGATCCTGTGCAGGCGGCGGAGCTGCTGCCTGTGCTGGTCGGGCTGATGGAGGACCGGTACGACCTGATCAAGGCCCGGCAGGGCATCGCGCCCAGCACCCCGGACGAGGAGATCACCTCTGACGTCTGGGGGTTGCCGGAGGATGAGCGGCCGGTGCCGGTGGTGCTGCTCGTGGACGAGGTGGCCGAGCTGTTCCTGGTCGCCACGCGGAAGGACGAGGAACGGCGGGATGAGATGGTCACCCAGCTCATCCGGCTCGCCCAACTCGGCCGCGCGGCAGGCATCTACCTGGAGGTCTGCGGGCAGCGCTTCGGCGCCGAGTTGGGCAAGGGGGCGACGATGTTGCGGGCGCAGTTGACCGGGCGGGTCTGCCACCGTGTGAACGATGAAGCCTCCGCCAAGATGGCGCTCGGCGATATCGCCCCCGAAGCGGTCGGCGCGGCCTGCGCCATCGCTCCCGAACGGCCCGGTCTTGCGGTCGCCGGTGATACGTCCGGCGGCTGGTCCCGCATCCGTCCGCCCCATCTCTCGCTCGCCGATGCTGCGGCCATCTGCCGCGACCATGCCCATCTCGTCCCGGACCTGCCCGCGTTGGAACCGTTCCGGCCGGACATGCCGGCCGTTCCGGTGAGCGCTCCAACCTCGCTGCTCAAGCCGCTTCCGGCCGCCGAGTAATCACCCACCTGACGGCTGGCGCGGCCATACCCGCGCCGTGTCCCTACCCCCGCCATGCCTGAAACCGAAAGGGAGTCCCTGTGTCTCGTCCCACCATCTTCGAAGTCTCCGCGCTCCTCGCCGACCTGGCCGACTTCCGCACACGCGGGGACGGGGGCCGCGCCGAGTTGATGAACCGCAAAGCGGACCTGTTGGAGCGCATCGCCGCTGCCCAGCCCGATGACGCCGAAGCCGCTGAGGTCGCCGCTGCCGCCCGCGCACGCGCCGACGAGCTGACCGCAGACGGCTGACTCACTGGAAGGAGTCCCTATCCATGCGCGCTTACCTGGCGCGGGTTGACGCGGTGCTCGTGCAAGCGGTCATCGCTGCCGCGCTGTCCTTCGCCCACCTGCATGACCTGGCCTCGGCGGCTGGACAGGACGGGTGGAAGGCGTGGGCCTATCCGGTCTCTGTGGACCTGCTGCTCGTCGCGGCCTGGAAGCGGCTGCGGTTGGGCTCGTCCAAGGCGGCGGGTTGGTGCTGGTTTGTTGTCGCCCTTGTCGCGTCGCTCGGGGCGAACGTCGCCACTGCCGGGCTGCTCGACCTGGCCGACGTGCCGGACTGGCTGCGCATCCTCGTCGCCGGGTGGCCCGCTGTCGCCTTCCTCGGTGGCACGCTCCTCGCCCACACCGCACCAGCGCCCGAAACTGCATCGGCCCAGGCCGAGCCGGAAACCGCGGGGCCACCCGCTGACTCTGAGCCCGAGTCGAAGCAACCCGCGCCGCACGTTCCGGCTGCGCTCGTGAACCATGCGCGCAAGCTCGCCGACGATCACCACGCCCGTACCGGCTCGCCCATCGACCCCGAGACTCTGCGCGCCCGCCTCGGCGTCCCGGCGCCGTTGGCCGACGCCATCGCCTCCCGCCTCTGAAGGAGTCCACGATGCTCCGCCGCTTCCGCAACGTCGCCCGTATCGGCCCGGTCCGCGTCGGCACCGCTAACGATCAGCGGGGCCGGGTGAAGCACACCGCCGTGTGCACCGCTCCCCGTTGCGACTTCTCTGCCGACTACGACACCCGCGCCGCCGCCGAGCTGGCCGCCCGTACGCACCGCTGCCCCGTCCGCTGAAAGGAGAGATGGCCTGTGACCGTCAGCCTTCCCCTGGTCCTCGTCCTCGGCGCCGTCGCCTGGATCGCGATCAAGTTCATGGGCGTCCGCCTGTGGGTCGCCGTCGTGATCGCGCTTTTCGGCTTCTGGCTCGCCCACACCGGGCTTGCGCCCTCCGTGGAGTCCGGTACGCACTCCGGCGTCGACTCCGTCAACGAACAACACGACTAGACGAGTAGCTGAGAGGAGATCGCCGTGTTCCGACCGAAGTACCCCGAAGCCCCCACGCCGCCGATCGTCCACGTGCCCACCGCCGTCCCGACGGCCCAGCACCATCACGCCCCGGCCTGCTCCTGCCAGCACACCACCGCGCCCGCTCCAACTCGCCCGGCCGGGGCCTTGAGCGGGCTCAACGCCGGAACGGTCGGCGCCGTGATCACGGTCGGCATCGTCCTGACCGCGCTCCTGGCCGCTGTCGCGGTCACCGCCATATCTGTCGCCGTGGCCGCCGTCGTCATGCGCTCGCTGCTCAACAGCCAGCGCCGCCGCTGATCTCACTCAAACACGACTGCCGGGGCGGCCTCGATACCGCCAAGCATCCGCCGCCCCGGCAGCCCAACCCCTCCCCGACCCAAGAGCCGAAAGAGGAGACCCATCATCACCCGCACCACCCCGCCACCGCTGCCCCAACTCCGCAGCCTGGCAGCACTCGGCACCATGCCCGCACTGCTCCGCCAACTCTCCAGCCTCGGCGGCTGCACCAACCCCATCCGCCTCGACGGCCACCGCACCGAACATCACTTCAACCGCGACACCGGCGAGATCGGCCGCGTACTCCACCACCTGGACTCCACCGACCTGCCCGCCGGGCATCTACTGGTCCGCTGCAACAACCGCCGTGTCACCCGCTGTGCGACCTGTGCCGAAACCTACCGCCGCGACACCTTCCACCTGATCACCGCCGGACTGCGCGGCGGTAAAGGCACACCGGAAGAGGTCGCCACTCACCCTCGCGTCTTCGCCACCTTCACCGCGCCCAGCTTCGGCCCGGTCCACAACCGGCGTACCGGTCCGGCTGGCACGGTCCGTCGGTGCCGGTGCGGCGTCCGCCACGACCAGGAGGACGACGCCCTTGGTACGCCGCTCGCCCCGGACAGGTACGACTACGAATCCGCGGTGCTCTGGAATGCTCACGCTGGCCTGCTGTGGCGGCGGTTCTCGATCTACCTGCGGCGGGAGGTCGCCAAGCGGGCCGGGCTAACACAACGGGCCTTCCGCGAGCACGCCCGGCTGTCCTTCGCCAAGGTCGCCGAGTACCAGAAGCGTGGCGCCGTCCACTTCCATGCCGTGATCCGCATCGACGGCCCCGGCGGCGGCGACACCCCGCCCCCGGCCTGGGCCACCGTCGAGTTGCTGACCGACGCTATCGGGGCGGCTACGCCCAAGGCGCAGGTTGCCGGGCCGGTCATCGACGGTCGGGCCCACATGTTCGCCTTCGGTGACGAGCTCGACGTACGGCCCATCCGAGGTGCCGACTTCAGCGGTGGCCAGGAGCTGACTGACCGGACCGTGGCCGCGTACATCGCCAAGTACGCCACCAAGGGAGCGGAGACCGCCACCGGAGCTCTGGATCGGCCTATACGGCTTATCGCCGAAGTCGCCCAGCTCGACATCAGCGAGCATGCCCGCCGCCTCGTCCGCACCGCCTGGGCCCTCGGCGCCCGCAAGGACCTGGAACATCTCCGGCTTCGTGCCTGGGCTCACATGCTCGGCTTCCGGGGCCACTTCTCCACCAAATCCCGCCACTACTCCACCACCCTCGGCGCACTCCGCGACGCCCGCGCCGCCTGGCGACGTGCTCAGGCTGCGGCCGCCGACACCCGCCCGGACGAAACCACACTCGTCCTCGCCCACTGGGTCTACGCCGGAAGCGGCCTCACCCCCGCCGAGGAATGGCTCACCGCCACCATCACCCCAGCCCCAGGAACAGAAGGAGAGCCCACCCATGGCTAGGCGACGCCTCGCTGTCGCAGAAGTGGCCGCCGAGTCGCGTGCCTTGCCATCGAGGTACCTGACTCCTGACGACCTGGTGGCGATGTTCGACCTGCCCAGCGTTGAGACGGTCTACCAGTGGCGCCGCAAGCGCACCGGTCCGCGCGGCTTCCGGGTCGGTCGGCATCTGCGCTTCGATCCCGTGGACGTCCGGGCCTGGGTCGAGTCCTTGCGGGAAGGGGCTGCTGCCTGATGGCCGGGCATATCCAAGACCGCTGGTACAGGTCCGAGACCGGACCGGACGGGAAGGCACGCAAGGTCAAAACGGAGCGCTACGGATCGGGGCTCCGTTACCGCGCTCGTTACGTCGGTCCGGACGGCACGGAGAAGTCCAAGAGCTTCCCCGACCGGCAGAAGCGGCTTGCCGATCAGTGGCTCGCCCACGTCGAAGCGGACATGGCGCGGGGGCAGTACATCGACCCCCGCGCCGCTCGGATTACGTTCCAGCAGTACGCCGAACGCTGGGTGACCACCCAGGGAGCCGATCCGAACACCCAAGCCTCGATGGCGTCGCAGCTTCGGCTGCACGCCTTCCCGTACCTGGGCACGCGCCCGCTCGGGTCCTTCCAACCAGCCCACATACGGGACTGGGTGCATCAGCTCCAGGAGAACGGCGTCCGAGGGTCGTACGCGCGGACGATCTACTCCAACGTGCGTGCCGCTCTCAGCGCGGCCGTGGACGACGGACACCTTCCCCGGAACCCGTGCGCCGCTCGCTCGGTCCGGCCGCCGACGGTTGACGCCAAGCGTGTGATCCCGTGGACGTCGGAACGTCTCTTCGCCGTCCGGGAGGCCATGCCGGAGCGCTATCAGGCCATGGTCGACCTGGGCGGCGGCTGCGGGCTCCGTCAGGGCGAGATCCTGGGCGTGGCTGTCGACGCGATCGACTTCGAGTCGGACACGCTCCACGTGGTCCAGCAACTGAAGCTGAGCCGCAGCAAGGCCGTGTTCGCTCCGCCCAAGGGCGGCAAGCTCCGGGACGTACCGTTGCCCGGGCCGGTCGCGGACGTGCTCCGGGAGCACATGAAGCGGTTCCCGCCGGTCGAGATCACCTTGCCGTGGAAGGTGGCGGACGGTCCCCCGGTGACCAAGCGACTGATCTTCACTGGGCCGCGTGGTGGGCACGTCTGGCGTACGTCGCTCAACGAGGAAGCGTGGAAACGGGCGCTGGCCATGGCAGGGGTCCTCCCGATGCCCGAGCGGGGTCAGCCGTACGCGGAGTCCCGCGAGAACGGCATGCACGCGCTACGCCACTTCTACGCGTCCGTGCTCTTGGACGCCGGAGAGAGCATCAAGGCCCTCGCCGAGTACCTCGGCCACTCGGACCCAGGCCTGACGCTCCGCGTGTACGCACACCTGATGCCGTCCAGCCGGGAGCGCACTAGAAAGGCTGTCTCCACCACCTATCAAAGACTCGACAAGCAGAATTAGTAGCAAGCTAGTTAGCCCAGCAGGGAGCTCGATACGTAGCTCAATAGGAAGCTCAGTAGGCAGCTCGATAGGTATCTCAATAGCTAGCTCAATAGGAAGCTCAATAGGAAGCTCGCTACGTATCTCAATACGTAGCTCAATAGCTAGCTCAGTAGGGAGCATGCGCACCGCCGCGTCCCCTGCAGGGAACCTCAGGGAACCTCAGGGAACCTCAGGGAACCTTAAGGACTGTAAGGAAAACGGTGGAACACTCGGGACGAGCAACCTGCCCATACCCTCGGGCGCGAGCAGCATGGCTTTTCAGCTGCACATTTGTGCGCCGGATGAGAGCTATGAGAAAGTCTCAGCGGCATAAGAATGCCGCCCCGGCATGGGCGGCATTCGTCTCCATTGCCACATTCTCAGCAATCACCTGGACAAGTGAAGCAAACACAGCTGGAGGGCTCCATGGTCCCACGCGTCGGCGTAACCGTCGACATCCACCCTCGCGATCTGCCGATCGCGCTCATCGGCACGGCTGGCGGCACGTTCGCACTGTGGGCCAACGCCCCCGCCGAGATCGCCATCCCGACAGCCCTGCTGATCGTCTTCGACATCCGCATCCGCCGCTGGCGCCAGCGCACCTGACGGCCCGGCCGAGCACCTGACGGCCCACAAACGGCCCCAGGATGCCGACAAGCCCCTCACCAACCATGAAACGGCAGGTGAGGGGCCTGATCGTTCCGCGTTACTTCTTCTTGCCCTGGTTCTTGACCGCCTCGATGGCGGCCTTCGCCGCCTCCGGGTCGAGGTAGGTGCCGCCCGGGTTGACGGGACGGAAGTCGGCGTCGAGGTCGTAGGAGAGCGGGATGCCGGTGGGGATGTTGAGGCCCGCGATGTCGGCGTCAGAGATGCCGTCGAGGTGCTTGACCAGGGCGCGGAGCGAGTTGCCGTGGGCGGCGACCAGGACGGTGCGGCCGGTGAGCAGGTCCGGGACGATGCCGTCGTACCAGTACGGCAGCATGCGCTCGACGACGTCCTTGAGGCATTCGGTACGCGGGCGGAGCTCCGGCGGGATGGTCGCGTAGCGCGGGTCGTCGCTCTGGGACCACTCGGTGCCGTCCTCGAGCGGGGGCGGCGGGGTGTCGTACGAGCGGCGCCACAGCATGAACTGCTCCTCGCCGAACTCGGCGAGGGTCTGGGCCTTGTCCTTGCCCTGCAGCGCGCCGTAGTGGCGCTCGTTGAGGCGCCAGGAGCGGCGGACCGGGATCCAGAGGCGGTCGGCGGCCTCGAGGGCGAGCTGCGAGGTGCGGATGGCGCGCTTCAGGAGGGACGTGTGGAGCACGTCGGGGAGCAGGCCGGCGTCCCTCAGCAGCTCACCGCCGCGGACGGCCTCCTTCTCGCCCTTCTCGTTCAGGTTGACGTCCACCCAGCCGGTGAACAGGTTCTTCGCGTTCCACTCGCTCTCGCCGTGGCGGAGGAGGATCAGCTTGTACGGTGCGTCGGCCATGCCGTCGAGCCTACTGGACCCGTCTGAGGGGGTCGGTTGACGGACCCCGTCAATTGACTGGCGGCACAGGGGCGGCATCGGTAAGTTGCGGATCCTGGTTGCGCCACTTACAGGGTGGGCCGCTCACAGGGGGGAGTCGTCCGGTGTCCGTCGTCCGACTGAGGCAGGCCGCGAAGGAGAGCGTCTCGGGGTTGCCCCGGGAGTTCTGGTGGCTGTGGACCTCCACGCTGGTCAATCGACTGGGCGGGTTCGTGGCCACCTTTCTCGCCATGTACCTGACCGTGGATCGGGGCTATTCGGCGATGTTCGCCGGGCTGGTCGGGGCGCTGCACGGGCTGGGCGGGGCCGTGTCGGCGGTCGTCGCCGGGGTGCTGACCGACCGGCTGGGGCGGCGGCCCACGCTGCTGGTCTCGCAGCTGTCGACCGCGGTCACGGTCGCCGTGCTGGGGTTCGTCCAGAACCCGGTCGCCATCGCCGTCGTGGCCTGTCTGGTGGGGATGACCAGCAACGCGTCGCGGCCCGCGGTGCAGGCGATGATCGCCGACATCGTCGCGCCCGGGGACCGGGTGCGGGCCTTCGCGCTCAATTACTGGGCCATCAACCTCGGCTTCGCCGTCTCCGCGGCGGCGGCCGGGCTGATCGCGCGCCACGGCTATCTCACGCTCTTCCTGGCGGACGCCGGGATGACGCTGCTGTGTGCCGTCATCGTCTTCGGCAGGGTTCCGGAGTCCCGGCCCGAGCGGGACTCCGCGGTGGACTCCTGTCTCTTATGCACATCTGACGCTGCCGACGACTAGTC
>NZ_JAEEAP010000041.1 GCF_016103465.1 Streptomyces sabulosicollis | reverse complement strand
GCCCCTCGGACAGCCCCTGCCCTTCGTCCGTGGTGGCCCTCTCGTCCGGAACGCCCCGCCCTTCGGAGGGCTCCTGCCCCTCGTCCTGGGCGGCCCGGCCGTCAGGTGGCTCCTGCCCCTCGTCCCAGCCGCCCTGCCCCCGCCCAGGCCCGGAGAAGGGGGCGGGAACGGCACGGCGGCCGCCCGCCGAAGCGCCCGGCATCAGCACTCCCCCGCCGGGACCGGCACCCCGCGGCTGATCCCGGTGCGCAGCTGCAGCGCCTGGGAGATGTCCGGCGCCATGGGCCGGTCGTGCCCGGCCAGGTCGGCGACCGTCCAGGCGACCCTCAGCACCCGGTCGAGCCCCCGGGCGGTGAGCAGCCCTCGCTCCATATCGCGCTCGGCCTCGCGCAGCGCACCGGGGAACGGCTGCCAGCGGGTGCGCAGCTCATGACCCGGCACCTCGCTGTTCAGCCGCCAGGGGGTGCCCTGGAGGCGGGCCGCGGACCGCTCACGGGCCTCCCGGACCCGGGCCGCGACGGACGCGCTGCTCTCCGCCCCGGCGCGCGCCCCGGTGAGCTCGGCGCGGCTCACCGCCTCGACACGGACCCGCAGGTCCACCCGGTCCAGCAGCGGTCCGGACAGCCGTGCCTGATAGCGGCGGACCGTGGCGGGCGAGCACTCGCAGACATCGCCCATCAGGCCGTGGCGCCCACAGGGGCAGGGGTTGGCCGCCAGCATCAGCAGGAAGCGCGCCGGCATCCGCATCATCCCGGCGGACCGGGCCACCACCACGTGCCCCGACTCCAGGGGCTGCCGCAGGGCGTCCAGCGCCTTCCCGCTGAACTCGGGAGCCTCGTCCAGGAAGAGCACTCCACGGTGGGCGAGCGAGACCGCGCCGGGTCTGGGCAGGCCGTTGCCCCCACCGACGAGCGCGGCCATGGTCGCCGAGTGGTGCGGGGCGCAGTACGGCGGGGTCTCCACCAGGGGCTGCCCCGGCGGGAGGACCCCGGCGACCGAGTGGACCGCGGTGACCTCCAGGGCCTCCTGCTGGGTAAGCGGCGGCAGCAGCCCGGGCAGCCGCTCGGCCAGCATGGTCTTCCCGGCGCCCGGAGGGCCGCTGAGGAAGAGGTGGTGCCCGCCCGCGGCCGCGACCTCCAGGGCGGTGCGCACGGCCCGCTGCCCGGCGACCTCGGCCAGATCGGGCCGCCCCGCCCCGGCCCCGGGCCCCGTGGCCACACCGGTGCCCATCCCGGCACCGGGCACGGTGAGCCCCGCGAGCATCGGATCGGGGCGGCCCAGCTCCTGGGGCTCCTCCTCCTCGGGCACCGGCTCGTCCGTCAACACCGCGATCAGCTGGCGCAAGCTCCGTACGCCCAGCACCGAGACGCCCGGCACCAGGGCCGCCTCCGCCGCCGTCTGCTCGGGGACCACGACCTGGCGGTAGCCCGCCTCGGAGGCGGCGAGGACGGCGGGCAGCACCCCGCGGACCGGTCGCACCCGGCCGTCCAGGCCCAGCTCCCCGATCATCATCAGATCGGCGATCTCGCGGGGGTCCACGCGCTCGGCCGCGCCGAGCACCGCACAGGCCACGGCCAGGTCGAAGCCGCTGCCGCCCTTGGGGACGGATGCCGGGCTGAGCCCGACCGTGAGCTTCCTCTGCGGCCATTCACCGCCGGAATTGACCACGGCCGCGCGGACCCGGTCCCGGCTCTCGACCAGGCTCTTGTCGGGCAGGCCGACAAGGGTGAAGGCGGCCACTCCCGGCTCCAGATCGGCCTGGACCTCCACCACGACGCCCTCGACCCCGACCAGCGCCACCGAACAGGTGCGGGCGAACCCCATCAGGTCACCCCTCGCACATGCTCGACCACGGGCGCGCCCCGGCGGGGCAGCACCACCCCGACCACATCGATCCGGACCCCGCCCGGCGGCGGACCGCCGTGCCGCTCCAGCCAGCGCTCGGCCAGCCACCGCAGCCGCTCGGTCTTGTCCGGCCCGACGGCCGCCATCGGATGCTCGCAGCCACCCTCGCGGCGCGTCTTGACCTCGCACACCACCAGCGCACCGGCGTCGAGCGCCACGATGTCGATCTCGCCGTCCCGGCACCGCCAGTTGCGCTCCAGGACGGTCATCCCGGCTTCCGCCAATGTGCGGGCCGCCACATCCTCGCCGTAGCGGCCCAGCGCTCCTCGGGCGTTCATTCGGCACCACCTCCGGCACCGACTGTGACGCCCCCGCGCCCCGCTCAGGGATCTTGGACCATTCCTGTGGACAGCCATCCGGCTGTGGAGAACTCAGTCACCCGGGAGGGGGAGTCAGCCGCCCGCAAGGGGGAGTCAGCCGCCCGGAAGGTCGAGGTCGCTCTTGTTCAGCTCCTCGATATTCACGTCCTTGAACGTGAGAACCCGTACCTGCTTCACGAAACGGGCCGGGCGATACATGTCCCAGACCCAGGCGTCCGCCATCGACACCTCGAAGAAGACCTCACCCTGGACGGAGTGCACCTGCATCTCGTAGTCGTTGGTGAGATAGAAGCGACGCTCGGTCTCGATCACATATTTGAACAGACCGACGACATCGCGGTACTCCCGGTAGAGCTTCAGCTCCATCTCGGTCTCGTACTTCTCGAGGTCCTCGGCGCTCATGGCATGTTCCCCTTCAGCCGTGCGTCCCCCCATTGTGCGTCAGACGCGTTCAGTCTCCAGGATCACCGGTGCACTCGGGGGTCCCTCGACGAGCAGCGTACGCAACAGCTCAGCCAGCCGTGTCGGGTACACCGGCTCGGTGGCCGTGGCCAGCTCATCCGCCGTCCACCAGCGCAGACCCGCCACGCTCCGCCGCTCCAGCTCCGTCAGCCCGCCGCCCGCGCGTGCCGGGGTCTGTTGGGTACGACACAGGTAGTACCACTCGTCCTGGTCCCAGCGCCGCCCGGCGAACGGGAAGGAGCAGATCCGCCGCCACAGCAGCGGGCCGAGCCGCACATCGGTGATCCCGGTCTCCTCCGCGAGCTCCCGGAGCGCGGCCTCCTCGCGGCTCTCCTCGCCCTCCAGGCCGCCTCCCGGGGTGAACCACCACGTCGAGGAGGGATCGTCCGGTTCGAAGCCGTGCAGCAGCAGGATCCGGTCCTGCGGGTCCAGCAGCACCACCCGGGCGACCTTCCGCAACCGCCGCTCGTCCGTGCCGGTCCGCTCGGCCCCGTCCGGCCTCTCAGCCACTCGCGGCCACCTTCCCCTTCGCCGCCTGGTCCCGCCGCGCGCCGCCGCCCGCCCTGCGCCGGGCGATCGGCCCGTGGGCCGCGCCCGCCAGGATGAGCACGGCGCCCGCCACGACCGCGATCAGGATCGGCCCCAGCGGCCCCGGCTGCGAGATCCCGCCCGGCAGCGCCTTGAAGGCATCGGGCCGTCCCACCATTCCCCAGGACCCCAGCGGCCAGGCGGTGGCGTCCACCCGGGCGTCCACCGCGCCCCGCTCCACGGCGCCGCCCGCCTCGTCGGTGAGGTGTACCCGCGAGTCCAGGGAGTCGCTGCGGTGGTCGCCCAGCAGGAACAGCCGGTCCTTGGGCACGGTGGTGGAGAAGACCGTGGAGGACGCCTGCTCCCCCGAGCGCAGATACGGTTCCTCAAGGACCTTGCCGTTCACCCGCAGCCGACCCTGCTTGTCACAGCACTCGACCCGGTCACCGCCGACCCCGATGACCCGCTTCACCATGGGCAGGTCGCCCCACACCTGGTCGTGGAAGACCACCACGTCGCCGCGGCGCACCTCGCCGCCGTCGACCCGCTCCGCCAGCACCCGGGCGCCCTTGCCGATCGTCGGCGTCATGGAGTCGGTCGGGACCGTGTACGGCTTGTAGAGCACCGCGCCCCAGACGAAGCCGCCGAGGAACAGCACACAGCCGACGGCCACCGCCAGCCCGGACAGCACGCTGCCGGGCGTGCGCCGCGGCTTGCCGCCCGCCGCCCCTTGGGCTCCGCTCATTCCAGTGCTCCCGCCGTACGCAACAGACGTAGAAGATCAGGTTCCGTGTGCCCCGGGGCACACGGAACCGCACCTTACCCGGCGGTACGGGCCCCGTCAGCAGTCGGCGGTCAACCGCTCCGGCCGGCTCTCGGCCTCGGTCCGGACCTTGGCGATCAGTCGGCGGCGGCGCCACAGCACGAGCGGCAGGGCACCCGCGAACCCCAGGGCCGAGGGGGCCATCGCGGCGGCCGCGCCCAGACCCGGCTGGTCGAAGGTGCTCGGCACCGGCAGGGTGGCCCAGCGGTCGATCGGCCAGGCGATGACGATCGCGCGCCCGACGACATCGTCCACCGAGACCGTGCCGTTGTTCAGATTCTGGTGGTAGCGGGAGTCCAGCGAGTCCTGACGGTGGTCGCCCATCACCCAGATCCGGCCCTCGGGCACCTTGATCGGGCCGAACGGCTTCTCGTCACAGGGGGTGTTGCCGGGGAAGATGTACGGCTCGTCCAGCGGCTTGCCGTTGACCATCACCTTGCCGCCGCGCTTGCACGAGACGGTGTCCCCGCCGACCGCGATGACCCGCTTGATCAGGTCCTTCTCCTCCGCCGACGGCATCAGCCCGATGAAGCTGAGCGCCTTCTGGATGCCCTCGGCGACCGGACCGGAGCTCTTGGTCTGCGACTCGCCGAGCCAGCCGCCCGGGTCGTGGAAGACGACCACCTCGCCGCGCTCCGGCTCGGAGCCGAACCACGGGGTGAGCTTGTCCACCAGCACCCGGTCGCCCCGCTGCAGGGTGTCCTGCATCGAGTCGGACGGGATCGAGAACGCCTGCACCAGGAAGGTCTTGATCAGCAGCGCCAGAGCCAGCGCGATGATGATCAGGATCGGCAGCTCCTTCCAGAAGGAGCGCACCTTCTTGGGCTTCCCGAGCTTCCCGGGCCCGCCGGGGCTCCCGGGGCCCGGCTTCCCCGGTGCCCCGTCCCCGGGCCCGGACGGATCAGCCGCGCCGGGACCGTCCTGGGGGTCTGGGGGTTCCTCCCCGCCATCGGCTCCGTGTGGGTCCGACGCCCTGGGCACGGCAGGCGCCCCGTTCGTGGGTGCACCGGCTTCGGGCGCCTCGCCCGCCCCGTCCGTGGGGTGTTCCGCACCCGTCCCGGGCTGCCTCTCGGGCTCTTCGTGACCGGATCGTGCGCCGACCGCCAAATCCCCCACATCCACTCCTCACGCCTGACTGCCGCCTGCCCCACGAACGGCGCAGGACCACCACTCCCATAACGAGCGGGAGTTCCGCAGGGGTCGGGAGCTGGACCATTCCTTGCTGATCCATGGGGGACAGCCTATGCGCCGAGCCCTCGGCCTGTGTCGCCCCACTCGGCGCGTCCTTCACCGAGGCGTAGGTGTCCGGCTCCTCGAGCCGCCGCATGTGCCCGAACGGCCAAGCGATCACCACGGCGCGGCCGACCACCATGTTGTCCGGCACCGTGCCCTGGTAGGGCTCGTCCAGATGGACGCGCGAGTCCGCCGAGTTGGACCGGTGATCGCCCATCACGAACATCCGCCCCTGAGGGACCGTCACCTTGAACTGCTTCTGCGACGGCGGGTTCCCCGGGTGCAGATACGGTTCGTTCAGCGGCGTCCCGTTGACGGTGACCTTACCGTTCGTATCACAGCACTCGACCGTGTCGCCGCCCACCGCGACCACCCGCTTGATCAGGTCCTGCTCGTCGGAGGACGGCAGCAGCCCGATGAAGGTCAGGAACTCCTTGCCCTGCTTGATGACCGGCGGGTCGTCCTTGGGCGGCTTCCGCTCGTCGTCCAGCCACCCCCCGGGGTCCTTGAACACCACCACGTCACCGCGCTCCGGCTTCGAGCCGAACCACGGGGTGAACTTGTCCACCAGCACCCGGTCTCCAATCCGGATGGTCTGCTCCATCGAGCCGGACGGGATGACGAACGCCTGCACCAGGAAGGTCTTCAGGACGAGCGCGATCACCAGCGCCACGCCCACCAGGATCGGTATCTCCTTGACGGCCGAACGGCGCCGCCTGCGCTTGATCCGGCGCTGGATCCTGCGCCGCTCCGCGCGCCCGCCCACCCGGCGCTCGCCCGGCGGCCGGGGAGTGCCCACGCCGACGCCGGCGGGCGGGACCGCCTGGCGCGCCCTGGCACGAGGACGCCCGCGCTTACCCATGGGCACCGCCGGGGGCAGCGGACGGTATGCGGCCGGGCGCCGCCGGCACGCTCGCGAAGGCGTCCGTCCCGGGCACAGCGGACCAGCGGCCGAACGGCCAGCCGATCCACTCGGCGCGGCCGATCACCTTGTCGACGGGGACCGTGCCCCCGCCCGGGGCGCCCAGGTAGTCACGTGAGTCCCGGGAGGCGTCGCGGTGGTCGCCCATCACCCACAGCCGTCCCTCGGGCACGACGATGTCGAAGCGCACCCGCGAGGGCCTGTCCCCGGGGTGCAGATAGTGCTCGTCCACCGGCTGACCGTTCACCTCGATCCTCCCCCGCTCGTCGCAGCAGGTGACCCGGTCACCACCGATGCCCACCACGCGCTTGACGTAGTCGGACTCGGCCGGTTCGGCCAGCCCGACCGCCGCGGCCGCCTCGCGCAGCAGACCCGTCACCGGATTCCCGGACGGCTCCTCCTCGCCGAAGGAACCGGCTCCGTCGAACACGACAACGTCGCCGCGGCGCGGATCGTCCCCGAACCGGTAGGCGAGCTTGTTCACCAGCACCCGGTCCCCGGGGCGGAGGGTGCCCTCCATCGAACCGCTGGGGATCAGGAAGGGCTGCAGCACAAAGCCGGCCACCAGCAGCACGAGCGCGGCACACGCGGTCGCGAGCAGCGCCGCCCGCCGCCACCGCCCGCCGCCGGTCAGCCAGGTCCCGCGCGGCCATCGCGGCAGGCGCCCGGTGGACGGGGGGTCCCCGGCCCGCGCGCAGGCACGCGAAGAGCGCGACCGCCCCTCGTGCTCCTTCTCGGAGCCCGGGGAGCGGTCGCGCTCCGCGAGCTGTCCTTCGGTGTTCATCGGGCCAGAGCCTATCCGGCCCGGCCGGATGATCCGGCGGTAGCTCAGTAGTCGCGCAAAATCGCCGCGATCCAGCCGCGAACTCAGCTCTCGCGCTTCTCCTTGATCTTGGCGGCCTTGCCGCGGAGGTCGCGCAGGTAGTACAGCTTCGCGCGGCGCACATCACCGCGGGTGACGACCTCGATCTTCTCGACGATCGGGGTGTGCACCGGGAAGGTGCGCTCCACGCCGACGCTGAAGCTCACCTTGCGGACGGTGAAGGTCTCGCGGACACCGGAGCCCTGGCGGCGGATCACGACGCCCTTGAACTGCTGGACACGGGAGCGGTTGCCCTCGATGACGCGGACGTGGACGTTGACCGTGTCGCCGGGGCGGAAGGTCGGGATGTCGCTGCGCAGCGACGCGGAGTCGACGGTGTCGAGCAGGTGAGACATGATCGTCTGCTTTCCTCGCTGATGCCACAGGTCATCAGCGGAATATCGGATGATGATTCGGAGTGCCGCCCTCATCGGATGGGCGTCGGTCCCCCTGTGGCAGGGGCGCACACCCGGACGTACGGCAGCGGCCTATTCTTCCACGGCCCGGTCCGGCCGCCCAAATCGGGCCCCTCCGGCCGCCCCGCCGGTCCCGGGCAGCTCCTCCCAGCCCAGCTCGGCCAGGAGCGCGCGGTCGTGCTTGTCGAGCGTCGCCGGGTCGCAGCGCTCGATCAGATCGGGGCGGTTCTCGCTGGTGCGGCGGAACGCCTCGTCCCGGCGCCAGCGGGCGATCCTGCCGTGGTGGCCGCTGATCAGCACCTCCGGGATGGAGCGGCCCCGCCACTCGGGGGGCTTGGTGTAGACGGGCCCCTCCAGGAGGCCGGCCATCGCGCCGGGGGCGAAGGAGTCGTCGCGGTGCGACTCGGCGTTGCCCAGCACACCCGGCAGCAGCCGGGCCACCGCCTCCGTGATCACCAGCACCGCGGCTTCTCCGCCGGCCAGGACGTAATCGCCGATCGAGACCTCGTGGACCTCCAGCCGCTCGCCGTACTCCTCGATCACCCGGCGGTCGATGCCCTCGTAGCGGGCGGGCGCGAAGACCAGCCAGGGGCGCTCGGCGAGCTCGACGGCGAGGGCCTGGGTGAACGGACGGCCGCTTGGGGTCGGCACGATCAGTGTGGGCTTGACCAGCCCCTCGGCCTCGCCCGACGCCATGATCGAGTCAAGCGCCTCGCCCCAGGGCTCGGGCTTCATCACCATGCCCGGGCCGCCGCCGTACGGGGTGTCGTCGACCGTGTTGTGCCGGTCGTGCGTCCAGGCGCGCAGATCGTGGACGCGCACGTCGAGTTGGCCGCGGGCGCGGGCCTTGCCGACCAGCGAGACGTTCAGCGGCTCCAGGTACTCGGGGAAGATCGTGACGACGTCGAGCCTCATGACGACTCACCCTCACGGCCACCCGCGGTGTCGCCCTTACGGTTGCCCCCAGCCTCACCACGGTCCGCGGTCCGGCCCTGACGGCCGCCCCCGGTCTCGTCCTGACGGCTGCCCGCGACCTCCGCCTCGGCCTCGTCGAGCAGACCCGGCGGCGGGTCGATCACGGCGCGCTGCGCCTCCAGATCGATCTCCGGCACGACCTCGGAGACGAACGGGATCATCACCTCACCCCCGTCGGGGCGCTTCACGATCAGCAGGTCGTGGTACGGAAGGTGGGAGATCTCGGAGATCCGCCCGACCTCCGCGCCGTCCACGGTGACCACATCGAGGTCGATCAGCTGATGGTCGTAGAACTCTTCGGGGTCCTCGGGGAGTTCCTCCGGGTCGACCTCCGCGATCAGCAGGGTGTTGCGCAGCGCCTCGGCGGCGTTGCGGTCGCGTACGCCCTCGAAGCGCAGCAGCAGCCGCCCGCTGTGCACCCGGCCGGACTCGATGGTCAGCGGCCCGGCCGAGGCGGGCTCGGTGGCCAGCACGGCGCCCGGGCCGAGCCGCAGCTCCGGCTCGTCCGTCCGCACCTCGACGGTGACCTCGCCCTTGATGCCATGGGCACGGCCGATCCGCGCGACAACCAACTGCACGATGCGATGTCCCTTCACACACACGGGCCGGGGACGGCCCAAAGCCCTCCCCGGCCCGTGCCGGTGCTCTTCTTGATCGCCTCAGCGGACCTGATCGACGTCGACGAGGTCGACGCGGATCCCACGGCCGCCGATGGCGCCCACAACGGTGCGCAGGGCGCGTGCGGTGCGGCCGTTGCGGCCGATCACCTTGCCGAGGTCATCGGGGTGCACCCGGACCTCCAGCACCCGCCCGCGCCGCAGGTTGCGCGAGGCCACCTGCACGTCGTCGGGGTTGTCGACGATGCCCTTCACCAGGTGCTCGAGGGCCTCCTCGAGCATCCTCATGCCTCGGTCGACGCGGTGGACTCAGCGGACTCGGCCGCCTCGTCCGACTTCTTGTCGGCCTTCTTCGCCTTCGGGGTGATCGCCTCACCCTTCGGCTCGTCACCGGAGTCCTTGGCGGCCGCCTCGAACAGTGCGCGCTTGTCGGCCTTCGGCTCGGCGACCTTCATCGGAGCCGGGGCGGGCAGACCCTTGAACTTCTGCCAGTCGCCGGTGACCTTCAGGATGGCCAGCACCGGCTCGGTCGGCTGCGCGCCGACCTTCAGCCAGTGCTGCACGCGCTCCGAGTCCACCTCGATGCGCGACGGGTTCTGCACCGGGTGGTACAGACCGATCTCCTCGATCGCCCGGCCGTCACGGCGGGTACGGGAGTCGGCGACGACGATGCGGTAGTGAGGCGAACGGATCTTGCCCAGACGCTTCAGCTTGATCTTGACTGCCACGGGAGTGGTGTCTCCTGGTCTTGACGTGGTTGAGCACTGCGACGTGCCGCGTGGGGTTGCGGTACCCGAGTGCCCGATGGACGCGTCAGCCGGAGGAGAGAGGGGTCCTGGTCGGCTGTCGAGTACAGCAGACCATTGTGCCACACCGTGACAGGTCAGCCGACCGCGGCCACCGGCTCCGGAATGCGGAACGGCTTCCCGCATCCGCCGCACACGATCGGCGCCTGGGCCAGCACCGACGGGACGACGCGGACATTGCGCCCGCAGTCGCACACCGCCTTGACCCGGACCCCGCCACCGGACGAGCCGTGCCGCGCGGCGGGCCCGCGGAAGGTGCGGGAGGTCTCGGCGGTGGTCGCCACGGTGTGCGCCTTGAGCGCGCGCTGGAGGCGGTCGATCGTCGTCCGGTACCGCTTTCTCGCCTCGGGGCTGAGGGTGACCAGCGAGAAGCCGCTGCTGGGATGCGGCTCCTCGGGGTGGTCCAGCCCCAGCTCCTCGGCGATCGCCAGGAACCGGCGGTTGTGGTAGCGGCCGGCGCGTGAGGTGTCACGGACACCGCGGGCAGCGGCGATCCCATGGACTGCCTCATGCAGCAGCCGTTCGAAGGAGAGCTCGGCGCCACATGCGGACGACGATTCTCCGATCAGCGATTCGGGCGCGGCGAGATCCGGCAGCTCGGGGTGGTGCCGTTGAATATCGGCCCACGCCTGCGCCAGCTCTGCGGCGAGAACAGGTGGTGTCGTGCTCACGTCGTGCTAACGAGCGGGACCGGTCCGGTGTTCCGATTCCGGGGCATCCCAAATAATTTGCACGTACCAGTCAGTTCACGGTGATGTACGACGACGAGGGGCGGGTGCGTAAATGTGTGGATGAGCCACGCACCGCGCACCAAGCCGGTACGTACCGGTTCAGCGGGCGCTCGCGACGTCAGTAGGCTCTCGCGACGAACGCGACGTTACCGGGAGCGTCATCGGCGTCCGGCACCGCCCCGTCCTCGGTGACCAGACACCGCACGGACACGGACCGCTCCGCGAGCGCCGCCTCGCCCTCCGGCCCCAGGTCCGCCCACCGGATGCGGGCCCAGCCGCCCGCCGCCGCGGCCTCGGCGGCCTCCTCCATGGTCGCCACGTCCGTGGTGCGCGCCTTACGGCGCTCACGGGCCTGCCGCAGCAGCAGCGCCTGGTCCTCCTCCAGGATCTTGGGCAGCAGCTCCGGCAGCAGCTCGGCGCGCACCGGCTCCTTGCCGCCGGGGATCCGCCTGGCCACCATCGCGGTGCCGCCCTCCAGGTCGCGCGGGCCGACCTCGACCCGGACCGGCACGCCCTTGAGCTCCCAGTCCACCGCGCGCCGCCCGAAGGGGGTGTCCGTACGGTCGTCGACATGGACCCGCACGCCCGCGGCGGTGAGCAGCTCGCCGATCTCGCGGACCTTGGCGAGCACGGCGTCCTCGCCCTTGATCGCCAGCACCACGACCTGGATCGGGGCCAGCCTCGGCGGGATCCGCAGGCCGTTGTCGTCGCCGTGCATCATCACCAGTGAGCCGACCATCCGGGTCGTGCTGCCCCAGGAGGTCTGCCAGACCAGCTCCTGCTCGCCGTCCCTGGACAGATAGCTGGTGTGGAAGGCCCTGGCGAAGTTCTGGCCCAGCTCGTGGCTGGTGCCCAGCTGCAGCGCCTTGCCGTCGCCCATCATCCCTTCGAGGGTGAGGGTGTTGAGGGCGCCGGCGAATCGCTCCCGGGCGGTCTTGCGGCCCAGGACCACGTCCATCGCCAGGACGTCCTCCATGAACCGGGCGTAGACCTCGCGGTGGATCCGGGCGGCGAAGTCCCGGGCGTCCTCGTAGGACGCGTGCGCGGTGTGGCCCTCCTGCCACAGGAACTCGGTCGTCCGCAGGAACAGCCGCGGCCGCAGCTCCCAACGCACCACATTGGCCCACTGGTTGATCAGCAGCGGCAGATCGCGGTAGCTCTGCACCCACTTGGAGAAGTACTCGTTGACGATCGTCTCGGAGGTGGGCCGGACGACGACCGGCTCCTCGAGCTCCTTACCGCCGCCGTGGGTGACGACCGCGAGCTCGGGCGCGAACCCCTCGACGTGATCGGCCTCCTTGGCCAGATACGACTGCGGGATGAAGAGCGGGAAGTACGCGTTCTGGACGCCGACCGCCTTGATGCGGGCGTCCATGTCCTGCTGCATCCGCTCCCACAGCCCGTACCCGTACGGTCGGATCACCATGGTGCCGCGCACCGGGCCGTTGTCGGCCAGTTCGGCCTTGTTGATCACGTCCTGGTACCAGCGGGGGAAGTCCTCCGCCTGGGGGGTGAGCACGGGAGCCTTAGCCATGGCGACGATCGTACGGCCCGGGGGTACCGAACCGTGAATCGGACCGGAACGAGCCGATCGGTGCCGGCCATCGCCCGCTCCGCGCCCACGGCCGTCCGGCGGCCCGGCGGAGGTCAGGGGGCGGTTCGGGGAGCGAGGCGTACGCACAGGTGTGCGGGGGCGCACAAAGGGGGCACGCAAGCACGGCCGTGAAACCTCTGGACGCGGGGACGGATGCGGAGTTCCCTGGCATTTGGGGGTGGGACGTCACAACGCACCGCGGGGGAACGCACCACGGGGGATGTGACACCGAATCTGACGACGGCACTGCTCTTCGCTGATTGGGGCCCTTTCGATGACATCTACGCTCGTACGGCGGCACCGCCCGCGCCCCTCCTCGTCGTGGACGACGGACGCGTACGCTCGCACCCGCGACTGGGCGGAGATCCAGGAGCGGATGCTGGTCCCGCTGTACGAGGCCGTGTACGAACGGCTGGACGTCGGCGCCGGAACGCGTCTGCTGGGCCTGGGCTGCGGCTCCGGGCTCGCCCTCCTCATGGCGGCGGCGCGCGGCGCCGCGGTCTGCGGGGTGGACACCGACGAGCGGCGCCTGGACCTGGCGCGGGAGCGGCTGACGGCCCCGGGCGCTCCGGGCGAGCAGGCGCGGCCCGTCCGGCTGGGCCTCGGCGGCCCGGAGAGTCCCTGCGTACAGGAGGCCGCGGCGGACTCGGCCTTCACGGTGGTGACCGCCTTCGAGCCACTGTCGGCCCTGGGCGCGGGCAGCCCCGGTGCGACGGTGTCCGCCGCGGCGTCCACGCTCGCGGCCGCCGCGACCGGCGCCGAGCGCGGCGGGGCCGTGGTGCTCGCCGGGTGGGGGCCGCCGGAGCGCTGTGCCACCTCCGGGGTGCTGCGGGTGGGCGCCCGGCTGGCCGATCCCATGTGCTCCCCCGCGCGCTGGCGGCCGTGCGGCCGCGACGACCTGGAGGAACTGGCCGCGCGGGCGGGCTTGCGGCCCGACGGCTCGGGCCGGGTGGCCTGCCCGTTCGGGTATGCCGACATGGACAGCGCGGTGCGCGGGCTGCTGTCGACGGGGCTGTTCGACGCGGCGGAGCGGGCCACGGACCCGACCCAGGTCCGCAAGGAGATCACCGAGGCGCTGCATCCGCATCAGCGCGCGGACGGCACGGTGTGGATGCCCAACGTCTTCCGCTATCTGATCTGCCGCGTCTGAACGGGACCACCACGTAAGCCCGTAAGGCCCCTGGCGGTGTGCGCAGGGGCCTTACGGTTCGTTCGCACGGGCGCGGCTCGGGGCCGGGGCGGCTCAGCCCATGAACTTCTTGAACTCGTCGGGGAGTTCGAAGCCCTGACCGCCCTGGTCACCATTGGGCAGGCCGAAGGCGCCGCCCTGCTCGCGGCGCGCCGCGGCGGCCTGCTCCTCGGCCTTGCGCTTCATGGGGTTGCCCGAGCGCTGCTTCCCCTTGGCCTTCTTCTGCTGCTTGCCCTTGCGCTTGTTGCCGCCGCCCATGCCTGGCATGCCCGGCATCCCGGGCATCCCCGGCATGCCGCCCTGGGCCATCTTCGACATCATCTTGCGCGCGTCGAAGAACCGCTCCACCAGGTTCTTGACCGCGCTCACCTCGACGCCGGAGCCACGGGCGATACGGGCGCGGCGCGAGCCGTTGATGATCGTGGGGTCCTGGCGCTCACCGGGGGTCATCGACTTGATGATGGCCGCGGTGCGGTCCACGTCCCGCTCGTCCAGATTGTTGATCTGGTCCTTCATCTGGGCCATGCCCGGCAGCATGCCGAGCAGCTTGGAGATGGAGCCCATCTTGCGGACCTGCTCCATCTGGGCCAGGAAGTCGTCGAGCGTGAACTCCTTGGGGCCCTTCGCCAGCTTGGCCGCCATCTTCTCGGCCTCTTGCTGGCTGAAGGTCTGCTCGGCCTTCTCGATCAGGCTGAGCATGTCGCCCATGCCGAGGATGCGGGACGCCATGCGGTCCGGGTGGAACGCGTCGAAGTCGTCCAGCTTCTCGCCGTTGGAGGCGAACATGATCTGGCGGCCGGTGACATGCGCGATGGACAGCGCGGCACCGCCGCGCGCGTCGCCGTCCAGCTTGGAGAGCACGACACCGTCGAAGCCGACGCCGTCGCGGAACGCCTCCGCGGTGTTCACCGCGTCCTGGCCGATCATCGCGTCGACGACGAAGAGAACCTCGTCCGGGCGGACCGCGTCGCGGATGTCGGCGGCCTGCCGCATCAGCTCCTCGTCGATGCCGAGGCGGCCCGCGGTGTCGACGATCACGACGTCGTGCTGCTTGGTCCGGGCGAACTCGATCGAGTCCTGCGCGACCTTCACCGGGTCGCCGACGCCGTTGCCCGGCTCGGGGGCGAAGACGGCGACACCGGCCCGCTCCGCGACCACCGAGAGCTGATTGACGGCGTTGGGGCGCTGGAGGTCACACGCGACGAGCAGCGGCGCGTGGCCCTGCGCCTTCAGCCAGCGGCCGAGCTTTCCGGCGAGCGTGGTCTTACCGGCGCCCTGCAGACCGGCGAGCATGATCACGGTCGGCGGCTGCTTGGCGAAGCGGAGGCGCCGGGCGTCGCCGCCGAGGATGCCGATGAGCTCCTCGTTGACGATCTTGATGACCTGCTGGGCGGGGTTGAGCGCCTGGGAGACCTCCGCTCCGAGGCTGCGCTCCTTGACCTGCTTGATGAACGCCCGGACGACGGGCAGCGCCACGTCGGCTTCGAGCAGGGCGATCCGGATCTCGCGTGCCGTGGCGTCGATGTCCGCCTCGCTGAGGCGTCCCTTGCCCCGGAGGTTCTTGAAAGTCGCTGCGAGGCGATCGGAGAGGGTATCGAACACGGTGGTCGCGAATCCTTCGGTCGGATGTCGGGTCGGTGGTCGGCCTCCAAGGGTATCCGCCCGCCGCACGAACGGTCTGCCCCCGGGTTTGCGGCGCGACCCCCGTTCCGGGGGCTCCGCCCCCTCGCCCCCCGCCGGGGCTCCGCCCCCAGCGCCGCTCCTCAAGCGCCGGAGGGGCTGGGAGATGGGCTCCCCGCTCCCAGGCCCCGGGCGGGCTGAATCGTGGCCTCAAGCAGTGGGCGTGCTGGTCAGCGCCCGCTCGACTTCCTGGGCCACCTCGGCCGCGTGCATGGGCTTCAGGGGGGCGCCGGAGGCGTCTGTGACATAGAACGCGTCCACCGCGTTGGCGCCGAGGGTGGAGACGTGGGCGCTGCGCACCGCGACCCCGGCGTGTTCCAGGGCGCGGCCGATGCGGTGCAGCAGGCCGGGGGCGTCCTGGGCGCGGACCTCGAGCACGGTGGCGAGCTGGGAGCTGCCGGGGGCGACCGTGACCCGCGGTGGTGGGGCGTGCACCCCGCGGCGGCGCGGGTACTTGCGGTAGGCGGCCTCGCGCTCGGCGAGGCGGGCGACGATGTCGAGGGAGCCGTCCAGGGCGCGGAGCAGGTCGTTCCGGAGCCGGGCGGCCTGCGGCAGCGAACCGTACTCGGCCGCCACCCGCCAGCTCAGCAGCAGCACTCCGCCCGCTGTGCCCGCCGCGCCCGCCGCGTCCAGCTCCGACGGCAGCTCGACGGCGCGCAGGTCCGCGGCGCGCACCGTAAGGCGGTGCAGGGCCAGGACGCCGGCCGCCGTGGCGAGGACGCCGGGCTGGTCGGGGACGGCGATGAGCAGTTCCACGCCGATCGGCTCGGGGCCGGTGGGGCCCTCCTCCGGCGGCCCTTCGGGGGCGTCCGTAAGGAGGCCCGTTTCGCCCGGCGGCAGCGCCTCGGAGCGTGCGTGCAGGGCCAGCACCGGGCCGCCGGTGCGCCATGCCTCGACCGCGAGGCGCTCCTGCTCGGCCGTGGTCTGCTGCGGGGTGGACCAGTCGTCCGCGGGTTCGCCCGCGAGCACCGCGGAGACCCGCTTGACCAGGTCGGCGACGAGGGAGCCGCGCCAGGCGCTCCAGGCCGCGGGGCCGGTGGCGAGCGCGTCGGCCTCGGTGAGGGCGTGCAGCAGTTCCAGCGTGGTGGCGCTGCCGACGGCCTCGGCGACCGAGCGCACCGTGGCCGGGTCGTCCAGATCGCGTCGGGTGGCGGTCTCGACGAGCAGCAGATGGTGGCGTACGAGGGTGGCCAGGACCGCGACGTCCGCGCGGTCGAAGCCGATGCGGGCGGCGACGTCGCGGGCGATGGTCTCCCCGGCCACCGAGTGGTCGCCGGGCCAGCCCTTGCCGATGTCGTGCAGCAGCGCGGCGACCAGCAGCAGATCGGGGCGGCCGACCCGGCGGCTGAGGGCGCTGGCCCGGACCGCGGTCTCGACCAGGTGCCGGTCCACGGTCCAGCGGTGGACGGGGTTGCGCTGCGGACGGCAGCGCACCCGCTCCCAGTCCGGCAGCAGCCGGGTGATCAGCCCCTCGGCCTCCAGGGCCTCCCACACTCCGACGGTGGACTCGCCCGCGCCCAGCAGCGTGATCAGCTGCTCCCTGGCCTCGGGCGGCCACGGCACGGGCAGCGGCCGGGCCGCGGCGGTCAGCCGCCGTACGGCGTGCGGCGACAGCGGAAGTCCGGCCTGGGCGGCGGCAGCGGCGGCCCGCAGGGGAAGCACGGGGTCGCGGTCGGGGCGCGCGGCGCGGGCCAGCACCACCTCGCCGTCCTGCTCCACCACGCCCTCGGCGAGCGGGCTGCGCTCCCCCGTGTCCGCGCCGCTTCCGGCGCCGCCGCGGCCGCCGCGGCCGCCGAGGAGGGCGCGCAGCCGGGGCCGGGCGGCCGAACGGGCGCGCAGCACCCGCTCGACCTCGCGCCAGGTGACATCGGACGCGTAGGAGATGATCCGGGCGGATTCGTAGATCTGGCGCAGCAGGGCGTCGGCGTCCAGCAGCCCGAGGGCTCCCGCGACCTGGTCCTGCTCCTGGAGCGCGAGGCGGTCGGTGGCGCGGCCGGTGGACAGATGGAGCGCGTCGCGGGCGTCCAGCAGCCGGCGCCGCGCGTCGTCGAGGCCCTCGCGGGGGGCGTCGGCGAGCCAGGAGGCGGCGATGGCGCGCAGCGCGGTGGCGTCGCGGAGCCCGCCGCGGGCCTCCTTCAGATCGGGTTCGAGCAGGAACTGCAGCTCTCCGTGGCGCTCGGCGCGCTCCTGGCACAGCACGTGCAGCTCGGGCAGCCGCTGCGGGGCCTGGGCCCGCCAGTCGGCGAGGACGGCGGTGCGCAGATCGGCGGTGAGCGCGGCGTCGCCCGCGATGTGGCGGGCGTCGAGCAGGCCGAGCTGGACCTTCAGATCCTCTGCGGCGGTCCCCCGGGCCTCGTCCGGGGTGCGCACGGAGTGGTCGAGGGCGAGGCCCATGTCCCAGACGGGGTACCAGACGTGGTCGGCGAGCGCGGCGAGGGCCGGACGTTCGGCGGAGCCGTCGTGCAGCAGCAGCACATCGAGGTCGCTGCGCGGGGAGAGTTCGCCGCGCCCGTAGCCGCCGACGGCCACCAGGGCGACGCCCCTGGCGATCCCGGCGCTCTCCGCCCCGCCGGTGAGCAGCGCGGCCAGCCACTGGTCGGTGAGGTCGGCCAGGGCGGCGCGGCGCGGCGGCCCGGACGGCGACCCCTCCTGGAGGAGTCGCAGCCGCGCCGCCGCGTAGCCGCCGGGCCCCGAGTCGGTGGTGTGGGTCGTGGTCTCGAGGCTGTCCGTCAACTCGGCTCCCTGTCCGCGTGCCACTGGTGGTCCGGAGGGGTCAGAGGGCGTCCGGGCCGCGCTCCCCGGTGCGGACGCGGACCGCGGTCTCGACGGGGACGCTCCAGACCTTGCCGTCCCCGATCTTTCCGGTGCGGGCGGCCTTGACCACGACGTCGACGAGGTCATCGGCGTCCTCGTCCTCGACCAGCACCTCTATGCGCACCTTGGGCACCAGGTCGACGGTGTACTCCGCGCCCCGGTAGACCTCGGTGTGGCCGCGCTGACGGCCGTAGCCGCTGGCCTCGGTGACGGTCAGACCCTGGACGCCGAACGCCTGCAGCGCCTCCTTGATCTCGTCGAGCCGGTGCGGCTTGACTACTGCGGTGATGAGCTTCACGCGTCCACCTTCTTGTTGTGCGGCTTCTGCGGCGCGGACGCGCCTGCCTGGCCTGCGGCGGGCACCGTACTACGGGGGGAGGCGCCGACCGCGCTGAAGTCGTAGGCGGTCTCGGCGTGGAACGCCTGGTCGACGCCACCGAGCTCGTCGTCCTCACTGGCCCGGAAGCCGATGGTGACGTCGATCAGCTTGGCCAGGACCCAGGAGACGGCGAACGAGTAGAGCAGCACCGTGAAGGCGCCGAGGGCCTGCTTGCCCAGCTGGGTCACGCCGCCGACGCCGTCGGTGGCGAGGACGCCGACCAGGAGGGTGCCGATGAGACCGCCGACCAGGTGCACCCCGACCACGTCGAGCGAGTCGTCGAAGCCCAGCTTGTACTTGAGGCTGACGGCCCAGGAGCAGACGACTCCGGCCACCAGGCCGATCACGATGGCGCCCCAGGCGTTGACCGCCGCGCCCGAGGGGGTGATGGCGACCAGGCCCGCGACCGCGCCGGAGGCGGCGCCCAGCGTGGTGAACGCGCCGTGCCGGATGCGCTCGTAGGCGAGCCAGCCGAGCATCGCGACGCCGGTGGCGATCTGGGTGTTGAAGGCCATGTTGGCGGCGGTCCCGTTGGCGGCGAGGGCGGAGCCGGCGTTGAAGCCGAACCAGCCGAACCACAGCAGACCGGAGCCGAGCATCACCAGCGGCAGGTTGTGCGGGCGCATCGGGTCCTTCTTGAAGCCGATGCGCTTGCCGAGCACCAGGGCCACGGCGAGGCCCGCGGCGCCCGCGTTGATGTGGACCGCCGTGCCGCCCGCGAAGTCGATGACCTCCTTCTTGAACAGCCAGCCGTCGGCCTGCCAGACCCAGTGGGCCACCGGGAAGTAGACGACCGTGGTCCACAGGGTGATGAAGAGCGTCCAGGCGCCGAACTTGACGCGGTCGGCGACGGCTCCGCTGATCAGCGCGGGGGTGATCACCGCGAACATCAGCTGGAAGAGCGCGAAGGCCAGGACCGGGATCGCGTCCGGCTTCTCGCCCCACAGCGAGGTCGGCTCGATGCCCTTGAAGCCGATGTGGTCGAGATTGCCCAGCAGCCCGCCGCCGATGTCATCGCCGAAGGTGAGCGAGTAGCCGAACAGCACCCACAGCAGCGAGACGACGCCGAGCGAGATGAAGGACATCATCAGCATGTTCAGGGCACTCTTCACCCGCACCATGCCGCCGTAGAAGAAGGCCAGGCCAGGGGTCATCAGCATGACGAGTGCGGCGCTGATCAAGACGAACGCTGTATTTGCGCCATTCAATGTGGACGTCTCCTCGAAGCGACGGCCCGTGCGGGCAGGACATCGGGTGGGCCGGTATTCGCCTTGAGGTTGGCGCAGCGCCGTTTCAGCCGATGCCGCCCGATGTTTCACCGCAGTGACGAAGGACGCGGGAGTGTTACGTGGCGGTGAACCGCGGTGGGCGGGGCGGGGCCCTCCGTTACCGTGTCGCGATCATCGCCGGGAGCGCTCAGACGGCCTGGCCGGGACCCGTCGCCTCGGGGTTGTCGGGCATCAGGGTGGCCAGCCGCTCACTGAGATCGGCGATCTCCGGTACGTCTCCGAACTGGCGCACCGCCGTGTCCACGGTCTTGCGCAGCCGGTTGTTGACCCGCTCCGAGCGCACCCGCTTGGCGAGCGGCAGCGCCTCACGGGCGACGGCGGCGGCCCGCTCGGGCTCCTTCTGGAGGAGGTGGACGGTGGCCATGCCGATCAGGTTGAGCGCATACGAACGCTGGGGGCCGGACTCGTTCTCGGTCTCCTGGCCGAAGAGCCGCACGGCCTTGCGCATCACCGGGTCGGCCATCTTGGCGTAGGTGGGGCTGCGGCCGGCCACATAGGCGAGATCGCGGTAGGAGTGGGCGTTCTCCGCGTTGAGCTCGGCCTCGGAGAAGAAGCGGATCCAGTCCGGGTCGCCGTCGCCCCTGGCGCAGTCGGCGAAGGTGTCCTCGGCCATCTTCACCGCGCGGTGGCACTTGCTGGGCTGGCCCATGTTGGCGTAGGCGCGGGCCTCCATCGCATACAGCATGGCCTGGGTGCGCGGAGTGGCGTTCTCCCGGCTGCCGTACTGCGCGAGGTGGATCAGCTCCAGTGCGTCGTCGGGCCGCCCGACGTGGATCATCTGGCGGCTCATGCTGGAGAGGATGTACGAGCCGAGGGGGCGGTCGCCGGACTCCTTGGCGGCGTGGAGCGCGAGCACGAAGTACTTCTGGGCGGTGGGCTGGAGGCCGATGTCATAGCTCATCCACCCGGCCAGCTGGGCGAGCTCGCCCGCGACCTTGAACAGCCGCCGGGAGACGGTGTCCGTATGCGGCTCCTGGAGCAGGTCGGTGACCTCGTGCAGCTGGCCGACCACCGCCTTGCGGCGCAGCCCGCCCCCGCACTGGGCGTCCCAGGCGCGGAACATCACGATGGTGGACTCCAGCAGCTCCAGCTCGGGCTCGGAGAGCCGGGACACCCGGCGCACGCGCCCGCCGTCGGCCGCCCTGGCGCCGCCGGGCTGTCCGCCCGTCGAGGGCACCAGCCAGCGCTGCATGGGCTCGATGAGGGCGGGGCCCGCGGACAGCGAGAGCGAGGTGCCGAGGAAGCCGCGGCGGGCGAGCATCAGATCGCTGCGGGAGAACTCGCCGATCAGCGCGACGGTTTCGGGCCCGGCCCAGGGAAGGTCCACTCCGGACACGGACGGTGACCGGTGGGCGGCGCGCAGCCCGAGGTCCTCGATGCCGACCACACAGCCGAAGCGCTCGGAGAACAGCTCGGAGAGGATCTGGGGAATCGGCTCGCGGGGCTGCTCGCCGTCCAGCCAGCGGCGCACCCGCGAGGTGTCCGTGCTGATGTGGTGGGCGCCTAACTGCCGCGCTCTGCGGTTGACTTGGCGCGCCAGCTCCCCCTTCGACCAGCCGCTGCGCACGAACCACGACCCCAATTGCGCATTGGGGCGCTTCCCAGCACCGCCGCCGCCGTCGCCCACCCGGAACGCCCCCATCCCACGAATCTTCCCGGACCGCCACCAGAATGCCTTCTGTCACGGTCAGTTGTCCCCGGGATGCGGCGCATCAACCGTCCGGACGAGAACCGCCCCATGCCAGTGGCATGTACCGATCCGTACTCCGCCCGTCGTCAGCTCGCCTTCGAGCGAGCACCGCTTCCAGGGACTGTGCACTGAAAGTAATCCTACGATCACGCCCCCGGCGAGGCGGTTCCCGAAAACGCCACCATTCGCCACCCCTTCGAATGAACCCGGTTGGCGTTTCGCACGATTCACTTGACACCGAGGCGACGGGAACAGGTGAAGGGGTGCACGTGGGGGCGCATGGGTCGCGTCTCACCACCTGCGTCACATCGGAGCGCACACCGCCGCACCTATCGGCGACGGAGCGTCATCGCGACGATCCGGCTCGTAACCATCGAGAGCGGGACCCGTTGGAGGGGGCATGGGCTTCACGATCGGCGGCATCCGGGACATGCGGTCCGGCTCACGGCGCCGCGGCCGTACGTCCGAGTCCACGACGGTGGCGGAGTACACCGGGCTGTGGGGCTGGGACGTGGTGCCGGGCGCGCGGGCGGCACGGGGCTCGGGGGGCGGCAGAAACGAATGTTCATGCGGTGACCGGGCCTGTCCCTCCCCCGGCGCGCATCCGCTCGGCTTCGCGCCCGGCGTCCCGGCGGGCGCCACCCTGGACGACGCCGCGGCCGCGTGGGAGCGGGTCCCGGGAGCGGCCGTACTGCTGCCCGTGGGCCGCTCGTTCGACGTCCTGGAGGTCTCGGAGTACGCGGGGGGACACGCGCTGGTCCGGCTGGAGCGGATGGGGCTGCCCCTCGGCCCGGTGGCCGTCACCCCCCACGGGCGCGCCCAGTTCTTCGTCGCCCCCGGCGCCGCCGCCGAACTGCCCGAGCTGCTGTACCGCATGGGGTGGGACGACGCCGATCTCGATCTGCGCTGTCTGGGCCCGGGCGACCACATCACCGCCCCGCCCTCGGACCTCGGCGGCCTCGGCCCGGTGCGCTGGCTGCGCCCGCCGACGCTCGACACCGCGGGCCGCCCGCCGCACGCCCGGCTGGTCCTGGGGACGCTCGCCTATCTGAGCCATCGGGCCGGGGCCTGAAGGCGGCCCGCCCCCTCGCGTGAGAACGCCGGACGGGCCGGGAGTTCAACCCCGGCCCGTCCGGCGCGATACGGGTGATCCCCCCATCACGGGCCTCAGCCGCCGATCAGCGCGTCGACGAACGCCTCCGGCTCGAACGGCGCGAGGTCGTCCGCGCCCTCGCCCAGGCCCACCAGCTTGACCGGGACGTTCAGCTCGCGCTGGACCGCCACGACGATGCCGCCCTTGGCGGTGCCGTCCAGCTTGGTCAGCACGATGCCGGTGATGTCCACCACCTCGGCGAACACACGCGCCTGCACCAGGCCGTTCTGCCCGGTCGTGGCGTCCAGGACCAGCAGCACCTCGTCCACCGCGCCGTGCTTCTCCACGACCCGCTTGACCTTGCCCAGCTCGTCCATCAGACCGGTCTTGGTGTGCAGCCGCCCGGCGGTGTCGATCAGGACGACATCCGCGCTCTCGGCGATGCCCTCCTTCACCGCGTCGAAGGCGACCGACGCCGGATCGCCGGCCTCCGGCCCCCGGACCGTACGGGCACCGACCCGCTCGCCCCAGGTCTGCAGCTGATCGGCGGCGGCCGCGCGGAAGGTGTCGGCCGCGCCGAGCACCACGGACTTCCCGTCGGCCACGAGCACCCGGGCCAGCTTGCCGGTCGTGGTCGTCTTACCGGTGCCGTTGACGCCGACGACCATGACGACGCCCGGCTTCTCCTCGCCGTTCGCGCCCACACCGCTCTCGGTGTGCACCGAACGGTCGGCCTCGGTGCCGATGAGGTGCAGCAGCTCCTCGCGCAGCAGACCGCGCAGCTCGTCGGGGGTACGGGTGCCGAGCACCTTCACGCGCTCCCGCAGCCGCTCGACCAGCTCCTGGGTCGGCGCCACACCGACGTCCGCGGTCAGCAGCGTGTCCTCGACCTCCTCCCAGGTGTCGTCGTCGAGGTGCTCCCGGGACAGCAGCGTCAGCAGCCCCTTGCCCAGAGTGGTCTGGGAGCGGGACAGCCGGGCGCGCAGCCGGACCAGCCGGCCGGCGGTCGGCTCCGGGACCTCGATCGGCGGGACCTCGGGAGCCGGTGCCTCCGCGGTCGCGGCCGGGGCCTCGGCCCCCGGAAGGTCCACCTCCTCGATGGTTCTGCGTGGTTCCTCACGCGGGGTTTCGGCCTCCTCGCCGACGTGCGGTTCGGCGGGCGGCGCGGTGACGGTGGGGCTGCTCGGCGGGGGCGGGGGCAGCCGCTTCTTCTTGCGGCCGCTGATCACGAGCCCGCTGATCGCGGCGACCGCGACCACAGCGATGACTACGGCAAGGATGAGGTATTCCATAACGCCCCCCAGTATCAGCCACGAGGGGGAGCGAGTCATTCGCCTCCCAGCCCGGCCTGCCGGGCGCGCACGATCGCCTGGGCGCGGTCGCGCACCCGGAGCTTGGCGAAGATGGATCCGACGTGATTGCGCACCGTCTTGTCGGTCACCACCAGCCGCTGGGCGATCTGGCGATAGCCGAGCCCGGCCGCGAGCAGATCCAGCACCTCCAGCTCCCGTGCGGTCAGCGTCGGGAACGCCTCCTTCGCGGACGCCGAGCCCGACGCGCCGACCAGCGCCCCGAGCCGCTCGGCCACCCGCGGGCTGAAGACCGCGCCGCCGCGCGCCACGGTGTGCAGCGCCCGCAGGATCTCGTCCCGGCCCGCGCCCTTGAGGAGATAGCCGCGGGCCCCGGCGCGCACGGCGGCCAGCAGGCTGTCGTCGTCCTCGGACATCGTCATGACCAGCACCCGGGTCTCGGGGTGATCGCACAGGATCCGCCGGGTCGCCTCCAGCCCGGACCGGCCCGGCAGTCCGAGGTCCATCACCACCAGGTCCGGAGCCGTGCGCACGGCCTCGGCCATCGCCCCGTCCGCGCAGGCCGCCTGGCCGACGACGGTGAACGCGTCATCGAGGTTGACGGCGGCGGCCAGGCCCTCCCGGAAGAGAGGGTGATCGTCCACCAGCAGTACCCGCCACCGCGGGGCTTCCACGACCGCCGTCACCGCGCCGTCCTCTCCTTGGGTTTCGCTGCCGCGTGCTCGGGCGTCCTCGACGCGATGAGCGCCCGGCACGCCTCGTGGCCGGTGGGCTTCCGGTGCTCCTCCGGGTTGCCGTGTTCGCCCGGTCCGGCCAGCGGCAGCACCGCGTGGACCACCGTGCCGGTCGCCGAACCGGTCACCGAGCAGGAGCCGCCGATCTCCTCGGCCCGTTCGGTGACCGAGGCGAGACCGACCCCGGGCACCGCGGTCTCGCGCAGACCGCTGCCGTCGTCGGTGACCTTGACCTCGAGGGTGTCCGGGCCCGCGGTCAGCTCGACGCTCACCTGGCGCGCCCGGGCGTGTCGTACGGCGTTGGTCAGCGACTCCGCCGCGATCCGGTACGCGGCCGTCTCCACGCCGGGCGACAGCGCGGGCAGTGCGGCGGGGCGGCTGGCCACACCGACCCGCAGCCCGTCGACGCCCAGCCGGTGCGCCAGGTCGCGGACCGCACCGGCCAGTCCGCGCTCGGCCAGCGCGGCCGGGGCGAGGCCCGCGGTGATCCGCCGCACCTCGACCAGGGCCTCGGCGAGCGTCTCGGCGGCCTCGCACAGCTGAGGGGTGGCCGGGTGGCCGGGCGGGCAGGAGGTCTGCGCGATGTCCAGGCGCAGCCTTACGGCGGCCAGTTGAGGGCCGAGTCCGTCGTGGATCTCCCGGCGCAGCCGGCGGCGCTCCTGTTCGCGGGCGAGCACCAGGCACTCCCGGGCGGCCTGGGCCTCCTCGGCCAGGCGCAGCGCGGCGAGCGCGGGGGCGGCCTGGTCGGCGAGGAGGGACAGCAGTCCGCTGTCGCGTTCCGCCGGGGTGCCGGAGCCGTCGCGGGAGACCTCGAGCCGGCCGACGGTGCGGCCGTGGTGGCGCAGCGGATACGTCTGGACCGCGCCGGTCAGCGGGGCCCCCGCGGAGGCCAGCCGCCGGGGCCCGGCGCGGGTGTCGACGCTGACGGCGGCGCCCGAGACGCCGAGGTCCTCCACGGCGCTGCGGCAGATCTGCTGGGGCACCTCGCCGGGGTGCGGGGCCTGTTGCAGCCGTACGGCGAGGGCGCTCACGGCTTCGTGCGGGCGGGCCCGGGGGCCGTAGAAGGCGCGCTCGACGCAGAGGGTGAGCTTGCGGGCGCTCGGCCGCAGTCCCCAGCCCAGCACCAGGGCGCATCCGGCGGTGATCGTGGTGGCCCCGCTGCGTACGGAGGGGAGTCCGGCCTGGACGGCGACGACCGAGCAGACCACCACGGCGGCCAGGGAGGTGAGCACGAAGGCGCGGGCGAGGCGGTGGCTGGTGGAGCGGTCCAGCCGCCATATGCCGGTGCGGGCGACGCCGAGGCAGATCGCGGCGGCCCACACGGCGCTGCCGACCGTACGGGCCACGATGGTGGGCACGCCCTCGCCCCATTGGGACAGCAGGAGCGAGACGCAGGAGGGGTAGGCGGCGGCCAGCAGTGCCCAGTCGCGCCGCTCGGCGCCGCGCGAGACGGCGGCGCGGCAGCACAGGGCGGCGGTCACGGCCGCGGCGACGCTGCGCAGCACCCACGGTTCGGCCTCGGCGTAGGCGTCGAGGTGCTCGAAGGCCCACTGGCCGCTCGCGGTGGAGAACGCCGGGTTGGGCACGGAGCCCACCCGGGGCTCGCTGATCAGCCACAGCACCGCGTACCCCAGCCAGTAGCCGGACGCGCCCAGGCTGATCACCCACCACTGCCACCGCCGGCGCCCGCCCCGGGGGAACAGCCACAGCGGCAGCAGCAGCACGGTCAGCGGGCGGCAGGCCATCTTGGCTGCGGCGAGCAATAAGGACAGCAGGGCGCCGGTGGTGCCCAGGTCGGCCAGGCCCAGCAGTCCGGCGGCGGCCGAGGGCAGCAGCCACAGGCCGCCGGCCACCAGCAGGACTCCGCCGTAGCGCCGGGCCGAGCGCTCGGCGAGCAGCAGCACGCCGACGCCCAGCACCGGCACGCCCACCGCGACCCTGGTCAGGACGGTGGCGCCCCGGGGGTGGGGGTAGGCGAGCGCGAGCCACTCGTCGTTGACCCGCAGCAGCCCGGCCACCCATCCGGCCAGGACCACCACGATCAGTGCCGATACGCCGCCCGCGGCGCGCACGGCGCGGTCCTTCGGCAGTGCGGCCCGTCGCATCTCAACCGGTGGCCGGCCCGGCGGTCAGGACGCGCGCCGCGCGGGAGCCGCCCCTGACCCACAGCGTGACGTAGTTGTCGTTGCGGCCGGGGCGGCACTTGTACTCGTCCCACTTGTGCCGTTCGGCACCGGTCTCGCCCGCGCGCTTGCAGGCCGCGGTGGTGTCGTAGTGCCCCGCCTCCCGCCAGTCGGTGTCCGCGGACGTGGTGGCGAGGGAGGAGGCGGTGGCGGGGGAGGCGGCCGCGGTCCACATGACGGCCCCGGCGGTCAGGCCGAGGGCGATCGCCGTGCGGATTCGGGGAGGGCGCATGGTCGTTCTCCTTGTGTCTCGCCCCGAGCACTACCCGCCGTCGCGGCCGTGAAGTGCGCGGATGCCCCGGCCCACCCGAACCGGTGACCTCCTAGCACCCCCGTTTCCATAGGCGGCGCCGGTATCCGGTGCTCATCCCACGAGCAGAATGACGGCCACCGCGATCGTCTCGGCCTCTCCGTGAGGCAGTCCGATGCGCATCAGGGCGAGCATGATGGGCCGCGCCGCCCAGACCTCCAGCGTGTCCAGGAAGCTCGCGAGCCGGTGGGCGTAGCGGCGCACCATCGCGGTCTCGCGGGGGCTGAGCCGGCTGAGCAGCTTGGCCAGCAGCGCGCCTCCGTGGCGGAGGGCGGTCACCAGCAGCCGCTGCCGGATGCGCCGCGCGGCCTCGGGGTCGGGGCCGTCGCCTTCGCTGGAGAAGAGCGCGGCCTTGGCGGATTCCAGGGGCCCGGGGTCGCCGGCGGTCTGCCGGACCCGGGTGATGAGGTCGTCGATGTCGGCCGCGGTGATGAGTGTTTCCCCCGTGCTGATCGTCACGCGCCCCTCCTGAGTCGGCGTATACGGGCTGCGGCCCATGTGGCGGGCCGACCCTCACCATCGGGCGCCCCGCGTCCCAGGCACATGAGTCATCCGCCCCGGCCGTGCCCGTGCGGCGGGCCGATCGGTCCATGGAGGTGGTGATTTGACGGCCCGTCAGTTACGGTCCGGCTGCCGCGCCCCACGACGAAGGAGGACATCCACCATGCCCGTCACGGTCGTACGCCTCAATCTCGTCGATCCCGACGCGACCCCGCGCGGCCTGTCCGAGCGGTACCGCGCCGCCCTGGAGATGGCCGCCTTCGCCGATGAGCGGGGCGTCTCCACCCTCCAGACCGAGGAGCACCACGGGTCCCCCGACAACTGGCTGCCCGCCCCGCTGGCCTTCGCGGGCACGCTGCTGGGCGCCACCCGCCGGATCACCGTCACCGTCTCTGCGCTGATCGCGCCGCTGTACGACCCGCTGCGGCTCGCCGAGGACCTCGCCGTACTGGATCTGGCCAGCGGCGGGCGGCTGATCACGGTGGCGGGGATCGGCTACCGGCCGGAGGAGTACGCGGCCCAGGGCAAGGACTGGAAGCGGCGCGGCGCGCTCCAGGACGAGGCGCTGGAGACGCTGCTCGCGGCCTGGACGGGCGAGCCCTTCGCGCACCGGGGCCGCACCGTCCGGATCACCCCGCGCCCGTACACCCGGCCGCATCCGCCGCTGCTGATCGGCGGCAGTTCACAGGCGGCGGCCCGCCGTGCGGCCCGCCTGGGCCTGCCGTTCTTCCCCAGCGCGCATCTGCCGGAGCTGGAGGCGTACTACCACGCGCGGCGGGAGGAGTACGGCACCGAGGGCTGGTGTCTGATGCCCCCGGCGGCCACCCCGCTGCTGCACCTGTCCGAGGACCCGGACCGGGCCTGGGCGCAGTACGGCACTCATCTGCTGTACGAGGCGCGCAGGTACGCCTCCTGGCAGCGGGGCACGGTGCGCTCCGCGGTGCGGTCACGGGCCGAGGACGTGGCGGCGCTGCGCCGCGAGGGCGTCTACCGCATCGTCACCCCCGACGAGTGCGTGGCGCTGGCGGCGGAGGGCGGCGAGGCGGCGAGCCTGGTGCTCCATCCGCTCTGCGGGGGGATGCCGGTCGAGGAGGGCTGGCGGTCCCTGCGGCTGTTCGCGGAACGAGTGCTGCCCCGCCTCAAGGACTGAGGCGGGGCAGTTCTCCTGTGCGAGGAGTGGGCGGCGGGGGGTTAGCCCATCTCCTCCAACGCCTTGCCCTTGGTCTCCGGCACCCACTTGAGGATGAACGGGATCGAGAGCAGGGCGAAGGCCGTGTACATGATGTACGTACCCGACAGGTTCCAGTCGGACAGGCTCGGGAAGCTGGCGGTGATGGCCCAGTTGGCGATCCACTGGGCGGAGGCGGCGACGCCGAGGGCGGCGGCGCGGATCTTGTTCGGGAACATCTCGCCGAGCAGGACCCAGACCACCACGCCCCACGAGAGGGCGAAGAAGAGCACGAAGGCGTGGGCGGCGATCAGCGCCAGGACGCCCTGGGTGTGCGGCAGCTTGCCGTCCACCAGGTGCGCCGAGAAGGCCCAGGCCACCAGGCCGAGGGAGACGGCCATGCCCACGGAGCCGATGAGGGCGAGCGGCTTGCGGCCGATCCGGTCGACGAAGATCATCGCGATCACGGTGCCGAGGATGTTGATGATCGACGTGGTGAAGGAGTAGAAGAACGAGCTGCTCGGGTCGACGCCGACGGACTGCCACAGCGTCGAGGAGTAGTAGAACGCCACGTTGATGCCGACGAGCTGCTGGAAGACCGAGAGCCCGATGCCGATCCAGACGATGGGCAGCAGACCGAACCGGCCGCCGAGGAGGTCCTTGAAGGTCGACTTCTCCTCACTGCGCATGGCCTGGTCGATCTCGGCGACCCGCACATCGAGGTCCACGCTCTTGCCCTCGACCTCCTCCAGGACCTGCTTGGCCTGGGCGGTGCGGCCGGCGGAGATCAGGAAGCGGGGCGACTCGGGGATGGCGAAGGACAGCAGCCCGTAGAGGACGGCGGGGATGACCATGACGCCGAGCATCCACTGCCACGCCTCCAGGCCGGCGATCTGCCCGCGCTGGTCGCCGTCGGCGAGGTTGAGGATGCCCCAGTTGACGAGCTGGGAGACGGCGATGCCGACGACGATCGCGGCCTGCTGGAACGAGGCGAGCCGGCCCCGGTAGGCGGGCGGGGCGACCTCGGCGATGTAGGCCGGGCCGATCACCGAGGCCATGCCGATGCCGACGCCGCCGAGCACCCGCCAGAAGGCCAGGTCCCACAGCGCGAAGGGCAGCGCCGAGCCGACCGCGCTGATCGTGAAGAGGGCGGCGGCGATCTGCATGACGCGGATCCGGCCGATCCGGTCGGCTATCCGGCCCGCGGTGGCGGCGCCGATGGCCGAGCCGATCAGGGCGATGGCCACGACCTGGGCGAGGGCCGCGGAGCCGATGTCGTACTTGCCGCGGATGGCCTCGACCGCTCCGTTGATCACCGAGCTGTCGTAGCCGAAGAGAAAGCCGCCCATCGCGGCGGCTGCGGTGATGAAGATGACGTGGCCGAGGTGGTCCGGCTGGGCCTTGCGGCCCTCGGCTCCCTGTGCCTGCACGGTGGTGGACAACGTGAACTCCTGACGCCCGTCCGGCAGCGCTGCCGGACGTGGGGGGAACGGCTGGCCCTTCCAGCGGAGGCTGCTGAGGCGTCGACCACCACTTGAAGGTAAAAGCAACGTTGCAGAGACTATTCCTTCAAGTTTCGAAGTCAATAGGGTGTGACGAAGAAATCGCTCCAGCGCGGCGACACGCAGGGGCAAGTCTTGACTTCAAGTATTGAAACGGTCACCGCAAGCGCTGACTGATGACCTTCGAGACGCCGTCGCCCTGCATGGAGACGCCGTACAGCGCGTCGGCGACCTCCATCGTCCGCTTCTGGTGGGTGATCACGATCAGCTGGGAAGCCTCCTGGAGCTCCTGCATGATCCGGATCAGCCGCTGCAGGTTCGTGTCGTCGAGCGCCGCCTCGACCTCGTCCATCACATAGAACGGGCTCGGCCGCGCCTTGAAGATCGACACCAGCAGGGCCACGGCGGTCAGCGAGCGCTCACCGCCCGACAGCAGGGACAGCCGTTTGACCTTCTTGCCCGGCGGCCGGGCCTCCACGTCCACGCCCGTGGTCAGCATGTTCTCGGGGTCGGTCAGCACCAGCCGGCCCTCCCCGCCCGGGAACAGCCGGGAGAAGACGCCCTCGAACTCGCGTGCGGTGTCCCGGTACGCCTCCGTGAAGACCTGCTCGACCCGCTCGTCCACCTCCTTGACCACCTGGAGGAGATCGGCCCGGGTCTTCTTGAGGTCCTCCAGCTGCTCGCTCAGGAACTGATGCCGCTCCTCCAGCGCCGCGAACTCCTCCAGCGCCAGCGGATTGACCTTGCCGAGCTGCTGGTACGCGCGCTCCGCGGCCTTCAGCCGCTTCTCCTGCTGCGCCCTGACGTACCGCACCGGCTGGTTGCGCGGATGCTCCGGATCCTCCGGCAGCACCTCGCCCTCGGCGGGCGGGGACGGCGGGACGAGCTGGTCGGGACCGTATTCGGCGATCAGCCCGGCCGGTTCGACGCCCAGCTCCTCCAGCGCCCTGGTCTCCAGCTGCTCGATCCGCAGCCGCTTCTCCGCCCCCAGCACCTCGCCCCGGTGCACCGAGTCGGTCAGCTTGTCCAGCTCGCTCTTGAGGTCGCGCCCCAGGCCGCGGGCGGCGTCCAGCTCCCGCTCGCGCTCGGCCTTGGCGCGCTCCGCGGCGTCCCGCTCCCGCTCGGCCCGTACCAGCGACACCTCGACATGGGCCAGCAGCTGCCGGGCGCCGGACGCCACGGCGGAGGCCACCTCGGCCTCGTGGCGCAGCCGGGCGCGCCGCTGCTCGGCGCGCGCCCGGGCCTCGCGCTCGGCGCGCGCGCCCCGGTCGAGCGCGTCGGCCCGCCCCGCGAGCCCCTTGACGCGCTCCTCGTGCGTACGGACCTGGAGCCGCGCCTCCATCTCGGTCTGCCGGGCGTTGGCGCCGTCGGCCGCCAGCCGGTCCCGTACGGAGGTGTCGGGCTCCTCCTCACCCGGCGCCTCCTCCGCCACGGCCAGCCGCTCGGCGAGCTCCTCCGCCTCCTCGGTCGCCCGCTCCAGCGCCTCCTCGGCCCTGGCGACGGCCGCGGCGCTGCGCTCGGCCTCCCCGGCGGCCCCGCGCGCCTGCCCGGCCAGCCGGCCCAGCGACTGCGCCACCCGCGACTTCTCCCGGTCCGCCGCGCTCCGGCGGCCCGCGAGCTCCTCCACGAGCGCCAGGCACTCGGCCCGCCGCTGCTGCGCCGCGCGCTGCGCCCCGGCCAGCTCCTCGCACCGTACGGCGAGCCGCTCGAGTTCGGCCGCGGCCTCGTCGACGGACGCCTGCACCTCCAGCAGCGTGGGCGCCCCGGCGGACCCGCCCTGCGCGAAGTGCGCCCCGAGCAGATCGCCCTCGGCGGTCACGGCCGTCAACTCCGGCCGCCGCGCGAGCAGTTCCTCGGCCTCCTTCAGGCTCTCGACCACCACCATGCCGTCGAGCAACCGCCGTACGGCGGGCAGCAGCCCCGCGGGCCCGGCCACCAGGTCCGCCACCCGCGGCAGCGCCCCGACGGCCGCCGCCCCGGGCGCGGCCGGGGCGCCGTCGGACGCCATACAGGCATCGCCCCCTCCACTCCCGGCCACCGTCGGGCGCGCACCCGGCACCACGGGCCGGTTCGCGGCGGGCGCTCCGGACGCGTCGCGTACCGCCGTCCCGCTGCCATCCCTCGCCACGCCGGCGGCCGCGCCCGCGGCGCCCGTGTCATCCCGGCTCGCGAGGTCGGCGCCCGCCACCCGCGTGCCCGGCACGGCTGCGGAACCGTCAGCCGCACTGGGCAACGCCCCCGCGGCATCCACGACGGCCTGCGCGCCGCCCGGACCGCCGGACCCCGACGCGGCGCCCCAGGAGTCCGCCCCGCACGACGGTTTGCCGATCCCGCCCGGCCGAGAGCCGTCACCGGGGCCGGTGGCAGCGGCCACCGGGCCCTCCGGAGACCGCGTGCCCCGCACGGCGGCAGCGCCGTCACCCGCGTGGGTGGTCCCCTCCGCCCGACCGTCCGGCGTGGGCACGGCAGCCGGGGAACTCGCCCCGGCCGTGGGCGCTTCGGCATCCCCACCCGGCGCGCCGTCCGCTTCCGAACCGTCGCCGTGCTCCGGCTCGAACGGGGGAGCGAGGGAACCGGGCGCCGCCGGGGCGGCGGTCGGTCGCGACGGGGGCGTCTGGCCCGGCTCGCCCGGCGCCGCCCCCTCGGTGCGCGTTCCCGGTACGAGGGCGGCACCGCCCTGCGCGGGCCCGGCAGAGGTGGTGCGCGGCGCGGCCGGGCTGTCCGGCTTCGGAGCGACGGCCGGGGACTCCGCGAGGGCGGTGTCGCTGTCCAACTCCGGAGCGGCGGACGGGGGCTCCGCGAAGTCGACGGCCGGGGGCTCCTCCTCCTCGGCGCCCGGCGTCGTCAGCAGGAGGGCGGCGCGGCCGGCGTCGTCGGCCCTGAGGAGGCGGATCGCCTCGGCGGCCGCGTGGGGGCCGCTGACGGCGATCGCGTCGGCGGCGGCGCCCAGGGCCGTGGCGACGGGGACCTCGAAGCCCGGGGTCACGGTGAGGAGTTCGGCGGCGGGGCCCAGGAGTCCGCCGAGGCGGTCGGCGGCGGCCATAAGGGCGCCCGTGCCGTCCTTACGGCGCAGACCGAGGGCGAGGGCGTCATGCCGGGCGGAGGTCGCCGCGCGCTCGCGTTCGGCGGCCGTCGCGGCCTCGCGGGCCGCGCTCAGCGCGGCCTCCGCCTCGGCCAGCTCGCGCTTCGCGGCCTCATGGCGCTCCGCCAGTTCCGCGTCGTCCGCGTCGAGTCCGTCGACCTCCGCCTTGAGCTGCTCGTACTCCTCCTGCGCGGCGACCGCCCGGGTCTGTGCCTCGTCGCGGGACGCGGCCAGCCGCTCGATCTCGGCGCGGGCCGAACCGGCCCGGCTCCGGGCGGCGTTCACCTGGCCCTGGAGCCGGGCGAGCCCCTCGCGGCGGTCGGCGATGGCGCGGGCCACGTCCTTGAGCCGGCGCTCCTCCTCGGCCAGGCTCCGCTCGAGCTCGGCCCGGTGCGCCACGGTGTCCTCCAGCGCCCGGCTCGCCGCCTCCAGGGCCGCCTCCAGCTCGGCCTCCTGCTCCCGGATGCGGGCCGCCTCGCGCTCCATGTCCTCCGGGTCGCGGCCGCGCCGCTCCTCCCCGGGGGCGGAGGTGGCGCTCTTGACCCGGGCGTCCGCCAGGCTGATCGTGCCGCGCACCCGCTCGGCGAGCTGCGAGAGCTCGTACCAGGTCTGCTGGGCCTCCCGGAGCCGGGGCGCGAGCCGCCGCACCTGCTCCTCCAGCGCCGCCTCGCGCTGCTGCGCGGCGCGCAGCTCGGCCTCCGCGGCCTCCTTGCGCCGCTTGAGCTCGGCCTCGTCGGCGATCTCGGCGCGCAGCGCCTCGCGCAGGGTCACCAGGTCGTCGGCGAGCAGGCGCAGCCGGGCGTCGCGCAGATCGGCCTGGATGACGGCGGCCCGCCGGGCCACCGCCGCCTGCCGGCCGAGCGGCTTGAGCTGGCGGCGCAGCTCGTCGGTGAGGTCCTGGACGCGGGCGAGGTTGGCCTGCATCGCGTCCAGCTTCCGCAGCGCCTTCTCCTTGCGCTTGCGGTGCTTGAGGACGCCCGCGGCCTCCTCGATGAAGGCGCGGCGGCCGGTCGGGTCGGCGTGCAGCACTCCGTCGAGCTGCCCCTGCCCGACGATGACGTGCATCTCCCGGCCGATGCCGGAGTCCGAGAGCAGTTCCTGGATGTCCAGCAGCCGGCAGGTGTCCCCGTTGATCTGGTACTCGCTGCCGCCGTTGCGGAACATGATCCGCGTGATGGTGACTTCGGCGTAGTCGATGGGCAGCGCGCCGTCGGCGTTGTCGATGGTGAGCGAGACCTCGGCGCGGCCGAGCGGGGGACGGCCGGTGGTCCCGGCGAAGATGACGTCCTCCATCTTCCCGCCGCGCAGGGATTTGGCACCCTGTTCGCCCATGACCCAGGAAAGGGCGTCCACGACATTGGACTTGCCCGAGCCGTTGGGGCCGACGACGCAGGTGATGCCGGGCTCGAACCGGAGCGTCGTGGCGGAGGCGAAGGATTTGAACCCTCGCAGGGTCAGGCTCTTGAGATGCACGCCTTTGGACTCTACCCGCCACCCTTCCTCCGGCACCGTCCCGTGACGGTGGCGCGGCGCACCCGTCCCGGCTTTTTCTCCGTTTCAGCAATGATCGGTTTCACCGCTGGGAGAGAGGGGCACATCAGTCGGTAAGGGTGGCTCGGAGGCACACTGGGGATACGACGAAGGGACGCCGAAGCGTCCCTTGAGGATTCTCAAGCGGCTGACGATGCAGCCCGACCGGCCCTGGGGCTGGGTCAGGCGAGCGCAGGCTCCGCCTGGGATACGTCGATGCTTTCGAGCAGCGAGTCGCCGTGACGAGCGGCGGCGGACAGCGCGTCGTTCTCGGCCTGAATCCGGACGAGCTCGGATTCAAGATCCTGGACGCGCTGCTGAAGCCGTCGCATCTCGGCGAGGACTCGGGGGTCGGAACCGCCGACGTAACCGAGAAGCGCCTTTGCCATGATGGATGGTCCTCCACACTGAGTGACCGACCGAAGCGGTGTGGGTCGTGAGGGATTTGCACCCGCGATGCCTGCCGAATTACTACCGTGCTGCGCGGCAAACAGTTAAGGTGCGCGGGGCTTCCAGCGTCTCACCAATTGGTTTGAGGGTCAACACGATCACACGCCGACGGGCCCGCAGGGGCCGAGAGCACACCGGCGGCGGACGGTGCCGCCCCTCTCCAGATGACCCATCGCGGTCGGGGATCTTTCGTGACTCCGCAGCCTTCCATGGAGCGGCGCCGTTGGCAACCATCAGCCGATTTCTGCTCACCGTGCGCACGGAGGGCATGGTCAGAGGGGCACGGCGGAGGGTGCCTCCGGTGGATTGATCAACGGATCTCGAAGGTGTCGTAGCCGCCGCGCGGTGTGTCCCAGATCTCGGTGATTCCCTCGACTTTCCCGGGCGTGTCGCCGTCCCGGAGCCACTCGAGCAGCTGTTCGCATTCCCCGCGCGGGCCCTCCGCGACCACCTGCACCCGCCCGTCGGCGAGGTTGGAGGCGAAGCCGACGAGATCACCGATGCGCAACGCGTTGGCCCGGGTGTACCAGCGGAAGCCGACGCCCTGGACGCGACCGCGGACCCACACGGTAAGGCGGACTCTTTCGTTCATATGCGCACGCTAACCCCCCGCGCGAGCAGCCGCTAAACCATCGAATTGCCCAGTAGGCAGGCGCGTTGGGGCCCGAATGGCGTACAGTCCCGGCTCAACAGGACTCACCCACACGAGTGATACATGGCTCGCACACACGAGTGACACATTTCGAGCGACTTTTGACGCCGAGCACACAAGGAAGGCAGGAGATGGGCCGCCATCGACGATCTGCCCCCGGTACCCCGGCGCAGGTGGCCGCCGCAGGCCGCCACCGGGGACCGCACCGGAGCCCCCTCGCTCCGGTCCGGACCGGACTGTTGGGCGTTTCCGCCGCTGTCGCGGTCGGCGCCGTGGCGATGGCCTCCGGACTCGGTCCGAACGGCTACAAGCTCGGCGGGGGCAATGACTCCGCCGGACAGGTCCAGGCGGGCGGTCCCTCGGACTCCGGCCTGGAGACACAGGGCTCGCAGTCCGCGGCCCCCACCGGTCGCAGCACGGTGCCGCCCAGCCGTGGTGACGACCGCCCTCAGGCACCCTCCACAACCCCCTCCAAGAC